>NZ_JAAMWM010000001.1:0-154156 GCF_011067895.1 Campylobacter sp. CFSAN093249
TTAAAAATGGGGGGGGGTTATATTTTAGAGCACTCGTAATTTTTATTTTTTATATTAACAAATTGACTTTTAAGTGTTTTAAAATCTGGAATATAAGCATAACCACTAAGCGTATCTATAACGATACAAAGAGCATGCTTTTTTGATAACAAATGTATAATGCAATCTGAATTATTCTTTGCTAAAGTTTTTTCATAGGCATAATTGGCATTTTTTAACGGAGAATATACTCTGCCCATTTCATCAAATACTAATCTAGCAAATCCTGAACAAGATCCTTTAAATTCAACCTTTTCTATTCCGAATCTTTTTGTAAGATTAAATCTTTGTGTAGTTTTTTCATCATCTTTACTGATAACTCCACTTTGACCTGAATTCATTAATTTGTTATGATTGATTACATCAACAGCAATTTCTCTATCTATATTGATTTCAGTTTTACCTAAATTAGCATTTCCATCGCCATTTTTATCCAAGAAAATAGTATATGTTTGATCATAACCTGTGGCAGCTGATTTTATAAAATAAATCTGCCACCTACTTTTAAACCACTCTCTTTTTGCGATAGCCAACTCATCAACTCTTATACCTTCTTGCATCATGGCTAAACTTTGGGTGTATTGGATATCATTAAGAATTTGTATTGCGCCTTCTAGTAAATTGTCTTTTTTTAAGTAAAGACTACCTAAATTAAAAACTATACCTAAAATAAGAATTATAAACACAAATTCTAACAAACTGAAAGCTTTAATCATAGTTTAAAATCTGATATACTTTTTCATATTTTCCAAGTTTTACTTTAACAATTTTTTTATCCATATCATACTTATCAGCTTGTTTTAAAGCTTTTAAATAAAACTTATTGCTATTTTTTATTCCATAAAATCGCAATCTTTTTTGCAAACTTGGGGCTGTTGCAAGCTCTAAAACATCTTGTTTTTTTAATTCTAGTGCCAATTCTTTAGCAAAATGATAATTATTGGCAAAATGACGATTTGGATTGTTTATAAAATAATACAATAATTGATTAGCGACGATTAAAAAGTAACAAAATATCAAAAAAATTATAGAACATTCTATAAAGATTTTATACCTTAATCGAAAAACTGGTAATCTCACCCTATAACTTTGCATTAAAGTTTTTATAAGCAAAGGAGTGCAAATAACACAAAAAGGCAAAAAATCATCTAAAAAAAGTTTTTGTCTTAAAGAAAGCAACAAACAAAATACAAATGTTACGCTCATTAAAAACCATAATAAATTTTTATATTTTTGAAAAGTCAAACGATAAATAGTATAAAAAAAATACACAAAAACCAAAGGAGAAAAACATGCAGCAAAAATTCCTAAGGTATCTAAAAAATAACCTCTTGGACGACCACCTGTATCAAAACCATAAAAACTGATACTCACTCCAAACAAAACAAGAGATAAGGTAAATAAAATAGCATTTCTTTTATAAATCCCAAAAAAGAAAAAAGTTAAAAATAAAATATTAAAAGATTTATCAACAAATAATACTATAATCAATAATATATAAAAAAGCCATTTTTTTTCATATTCGTAAGCACATAATATAGCAAGGGTTAAAAAAATCACCAAAGATGCGGCATTAACCAGTAAAGCACTTGCAACAGTACCCGGCAATAAAACAAATAACAATAAAGCAAAAAAAGCATCAATTTTAGTTTTAGTATATTTTAAAGCTAGCAAATACAAAAGCAAACAACTTAAAAAATGAAAAAATAAAAAAGGAAGCCTTAAACCAAAATCATTTTGCCCAAAAATAAAAGTTCCAAAATGAGATATATAATAAAGCAAACTATGGGAAAAAATAAGTGATTTACCCTGCTCACCAAAATAAATATCAGCTTCATCAGCACTAATACTCAGTGTTGAAATTCCATAAAGCAAAGCCAACAAATCAAGACTAAGTAAAATGATGATAAGTTTATAATTTTTGATTTTTTCCATAATGAAAATTTTACAAAATTAAACTTAAAATATCAATGCAAATCATACAAATATCAAATATCTTAAAAATTAACATCAAATTGATTTTAGTTTTTATAAGTATAATTTTAAATAAAAGAAGGCAAAAATGCAAACTATTGATCAAATTTTTCAAACACAAATCGATATTAAAAAATCTACTTTCTTATCTTTTCTTTGCCCTTTTAAAGATTTTAAATTTTTAATAGAAACACTAAAAAAAGAACATCCAAAAGCCGTTCATTTTGTCTATGCTTATCGTGTTTTAAATGATTTTAATCAAATTGCAGAAGATAAAAGTGATGATGGAGAGCCTAAAGGAACTTCTGGAATGCCAACTTTAAATGTTCTTAGGGGCTATGATCTTATCAATGCGGCTTTAATCACTGTAAGATATTTTGGCGGTATAAAACTTGGTACAGGGGGACTTGTAAGAGCCTATAGTGATGCGGCAAATGCCGTGATCAATAATTCTTCTTTACTTTCATTTGAATTGAAAAAAAATATAACCATTGCTATTGATTTAAAAAATTTAAATCGTTTTGAACATTTTTTAAAAACTTATTCTTTTAATTTCACAAAAGATTTTAAGGATTGCAAAGCTATATTACATATCAAATTAAATGAAAAAGAGGAGCAAGAATTTGAAATTTTTTGTAAAAATTTTGCACCTTTTGAAATAGAGAAATTATAAATTCTTGCAAGTAAATACAAAAGCTCCAAAATGGAGCTTTTGATTAAATTGCGTTCAATAAATCATTTAACAAAGTATTATTCTTACTTTGTTCATTTGCACCTTGTTGCGCAAGATCATTGTGAACGCTAGTACTTTGAGCTCTCATAGACAACTCGCCTTCATTTTGTCTAAAACGATAAGCGTAAACATTTGACATTTGAGCATAATTACTTAAATTTGAATTTGAGTTTTGCGCATTGCTTTGAAAACTATTGCTAGAATTTAAAGCATCTCCGCTTGACTTCTCATCTGCCTTATTTAATATATCCATAAAATCAGAATTTCCAGATGAAGAATAATCTTCAACCTGTTTATCCACCTGTTTATACTGACCACTAATAGCATCGTATTCATACGAGCTGATCGTTCTATAATTTACCTGCATAGTTTTCTCCTTTCAAAATATGCAAAAACTATACAAGCAAAAAGTATTCCTTTTTTTATGTAAAAAATTAATGTTTTTCAATCATGATGAGTAGGCAAATGCTCCACATCAAGCTCATTATTGGCTATAAATTCTTCCTTGGCTTTTTTACAGTTTTCATCACGCATTTTGCGGTATTCATTGCGAATCGTGATCTCTTTATCGCTTAGAGGTCTATCTTCTAAAAAACTGATATGAAAATAAGTATCATCGCTCTTTGAATAAGTTTTATAAAAATCTATATAATCAAAATAATCCTTGCCATTATCAAACTCTACGACTTCTTCTATATAAATCGTAGGCCCAAAACCCTTGTGATTTTGCGTATAGTGCCCAAAACCTGCGCTGTATTGAATTCTAAATTTAGCCATCATTTTCTCCTAAAAATTCTTGATAAGTTCCACGAAAATCCGTAAGCTTACCATTTTCTAAATGCCAAATTCTATTAGCAAAAGCAGAAACTAACTCCCTGTCGTGGCTGATACAAAGCACTACACCTTTGAAATTATACAAAGCTTCACCCAATGCAATAATACTTTCAAGATCTAAATGGTTATCAGGTTCGTCTAAAAGCAAGAAATTCGGACGCTCTAGCATTAAACGAGAAAGCATTAAACGATGTTTTTCACCCCCACTTAAACTTGCTGCCATTTTTTCTTGATCGCTGCCACTAAAAAGCATTCTACCTAAACACTTGCGGATTTCATCTAGATCTTTAAATTTTTCACTCATAAGCCATTCGTAAAGTTTCAAATTTTCACAAATTAAATTACTTGTATCTTGAGGAAAATATCCAAGCTCTATAGTTGCCCCAAGGTGCATAGATCCACTATCTGGACTTATAGCATGAGCGATGATTTTTGCCAAAGTACTTTTGCCCACACCATTTGCCCCAATCAAAGCGATTTTATCATTTTTTTCTATTTTTAACTCCAAGTTTGAAAATAGTTGTTTATCATAAGCCTTGCCTATACCTTTAAATTCTAAAACTTCATTACCTATTTCACGATTGGTTCTAAACACTATACTAGGGTCTCTACGGCTTGAAATTTTAATCTCTTCAAGCTCTAGTTTTTCAAGTGCCTTAGCACGGCTTGTGGCTTGTTTTGCCTTAGAAGCATTTGCACTAAAACGGCGAATAAAATTTTCTAATTCTTCTCTTTCTTTCAAGGTTTTATCGCGTTTAAGCTCAGCTTGTTTTGCCAAAAGCGTTGAAGCCATATACCAATCATCGTAATTTCCCGCAAAATCACGAATTTGTTTAAAATCCACATCCAAAATTCTTGTACAAATTTTATTTAAAAAATGCCTATCGTGAGAGATGACAACCAAAGTTCCTTCATGTCTTAAAAGTTCATTTTCAAGCCAAGAAATCGCCTCTAAATCAAGGTTATTTGTAGGCTCATCTAAAAAAAGCACATCCGCACCCAAAAACAAAACTTGAGCTAGTAAGACTTTAAATTTATCCGCACTTTGTAAGGTGCTCATTAAAGCATCAAAATCTTTAATCTTTAAAGAACTTAAAATTTTTTCACAACGCGTTTCACAATCATAATTTGGATCTTCTTCAGCCGTTATTATCTCAAGCTCACCTAAACGCTCATTGATCTCATCTGTAAATTCCTCGCTCATATAAAGCTTTTCTTTTTCTTTTAAAGCCTCATACAAACGCTTATTTGCACACATCACCGCATCTTTGATGGTGTAGTTTTCAAAAGCAAATTGATCTTGTCCTAAAACTGCAATTTTTAAACCTTCATCAAATACTATTTCACCACTATTTGACTCAATTTCTCCTGAAAGAATTTTTAAAAAAGTCGATTTTCCCGCACCATTAGCACCGATAAGTCCGTATCTTTGTCCTCGAACAAGTTTTAAATTAACATTTTCAAATAAAAGCTGATTTGCAAAACGCATAGTAAGATTTTTTACTTCAACCATGATTTTCCTTAAATTTTTTACTTATAAAAATTTTTAAGAAATTGTATCAAAAAAAGACTTGAAATTAATTGAGTATAAAATATTAGTAAGTCATGAAATTAATTCTATTGACTTACTTTAATAAAAATATTATTGGAAATCTCCATTGATATAAGTTATATCTGTAATTTTCACTTGATTTATGTTAGAAACCTTATAAACAACACTCCAAAGACCTTTTCTCTGTTCCCCTTTTAATGCAGCATTAATCGTAGCCATACAAGAATCAAAATTAAGATCAAAATTTGAAATGGAATTAATTTCGATCATATCAGTGTAATTTACCATTCCATCATGCTTGGCTATTTCTTTGAGGCCTTTTGCATAATCTTCATAATCAATCCCTTGGGCTTTAAGTCCGGATAATTCGTAAAGATTTTTAAAATTTCACTAGGAATTTTTTCTTTAAGATTTGAAACAACTGCCGTATTATCACATTTGTCTAATGAGTTGGCCTGAAGCAAGGCAAACCCCATTAAGAAAAATAAAATTACTTTTTTAAACATATCTAAACTCCTCTAATTTTTAGGTTTTGCTACTAAAATACCATTTTTATATTCTTCTTCTCTTACAATCTCCCCTTTTTTTATATTCTCTAAAGACTCCATTTTTAAGTCCATTTTTATAATTTTCTTCGTCTTCTAAGGCGCCATTTTCATCATAACGCTTTTGTACTCCATCAAATTTACCTTTATTATCAAAATTATAATCACACATTAAAGTTCCATTTTCATAATATTCCTTGTAATTACCTTCAAATTCTGGCATACCATCTTCATTATAGCCAAGTAGTTTTCCCTTTGCTCTCATATTTCCATTCTCATAATAGCTTACAAAATCACCATATCCGCGATTATCTTTAAAATGCACCTCCTCAAGTAATTGCCCATTTCTAGAATATTCCCTGCTAATTCCATCTTTTTTTCCATTTTTATAATTTTCTTCAGCTCTTAGCTGACCATTGTCATAAAAAGCTCTTTTTAACCCATGTATTCTTGAATCTTTATTATAGGGAATTTCTTCTTTTAAATTTCCATTTGGATATTTGTTTTGCTGAACTCTAGCCACATCGCTAGGTTGTCCAGGAAAATCACTTCCACAACCACTTAACAACATCGCAATTAAACTACAAATGCTTAAAAATTTTGTCATTTTTTCTCCTATTTCTCATTTTTTCTTTAATAATAATAGTTTGCTTAAAACTTCCCGTAAAAGACCATATTAAACAAACAAGCCAAACAATAATAGTCCAACCAAAAAACAAATTTAGCAAAGAAATTATCAGCCAATTAGAATGCTTTCTGCTCAAACCAATAATAGCGGGCAACATGTATAATACAAACAATAATATTGTTACAAAAATAGACCCGCCACTTGCACCTTCCATGTAATTCTCCTTAAATAAAAATTTTATAAAAACTATTATTCCATACTATAACTTAATTAATATTGAAATATTAAATATATTTTATATAAAAGATTGAATATTTCAAGTGTTTTTAATAAAGAAATTTTAATGTAAAATTTTTTAAAGGCTAAATTTTTAAGGTAAAAAATGACAAAAAAGAGCAAGCGTGATATGGCATATGAACTAGACATTGATGTTAGCACTTTATATAATTGGAGAAAATATAAACCCAATTTATATCGTATTGTTATGCTTGGCTTTAAATTTGATGAACTTTTAGAAAATAGTAAAAAAACTCATGAAGAATTACTCCATATAGAACAAACTATACAAGATGAGATTGCTAAATTTAAATAAAATCCGCTTTTAAGCTTTTTTCTATACAATTATCACTTTTATTAAAATCAAGGATTTGAAATGTTTTTATTAGATTTTTTAATATCATTGAGTTTTATTTTTGAAATTTCAGCTCTTGTGCTATCCTTTTACTTTAAAAATTCAAAAATTTTCTTTTTGACTTTAGTATTACTAGGAGCTAAGCTGCCTTATTTTTATACAAGTTTTTTTCAAGCTAATTTATTTGTGGCTTTGTTTTTACCTATGATTTTTACTCTATTTTGCCTTGGAAAACATCATGTTTTAATTTTAAATAAAAAAAATATCGCCTCAATTACAACCCTTATTTTTATAGGCGTTTTAAGCATCATTTTACCTAGAAATACTACTTTCAATAGCGCTGGTTTAGAATTCCATTTTATTACATTAAATTTTTTTAAACCTGTGAGTGAATTAGGATTTTTATTTTTTTTAGTCGGCTTAATACTCATTTTTATCAAAACTTTTAAAACTAAAGAATATTATTTTCTTATCGCATTTTTTGCTGCATATTTTCAGTTTTTATTCCAAGAAGGAACAGGAATAAGATATTTTGAATTTGCAAGTTTGGTTTTTTGTTTTTATCTTTTAAATCACGCTTATAGGTTAGCTTTTTTTGACACCTTAACAAAGCTACCCAATGAAAAAAGCCTTACACGCTTTACAAAAGGAAAAAACAACTATATCATTGCCTTGCTTCATTTTAATGAACTAAAAGATACCAAAGAAAGCTATACCAAACTCATTTTAAAACAAATTGCAAAAATTTTAAAACGCTTTAGAGCAAAAATTTTTATCGTAGAAAATGATTTTATTTTAATTTTTAATGATAAAAATCAAGCTTTAAATCATCTTGCTTTTTTAGAATCCACCTTGAAAAACACGGAATTTAATTTAGAAAATGAAAATTTTAAACCGGATTTTAAATTGATTTGGCAAGAAAGTGAAGAAAATTTGGATAAAAATTTACAAAGTCTAAGAGCAAGACTCTTAGACTAAAAAATTATTTTTCGTTTGCTTCAACTTCGATATTTAAATTAATATCATCACTTAAAGTAATAGTTGAAGTACTTGTTGCAAATTTAAAATCAGAGCGTTTGATTTTTCCATTTAAAGAAAATCCTATTTTTTCTTTTCCATCTTTGCCTTTAGCTACACCGCCGATTTCAGCATCTAAAACGATATCTTTAGAAACTCCAGCTATAGTTAAAGTTCCTGTCATTTTGCCTTTTTCATTATCGATTTTTTCATATTTTTTCATTGTAAAAGTCATATCAGGATATTTTTTTGCTTTGAAAAAATCATCTTGTTGTAAGTGATTATCTCTTGTTTGATTTTCTGTATTTACAGATGCGATTTTTATAGTTACATCAAGCTTTTTAAATTCAGCACTCGCAGGATCAAAATCAATCACCGCAGAATAATCTTTGAAATTTCCTTTTACATTGCTAATTTGTAAATGTTTGATTTTAAAACCTACATCTGTATGTGCTTTATCTAAAGTATATTCTTTAGCAAACAAACCTGTGCTTAACAAAGACACCGCAACCAATGAACTCAATAAAACTTTTTTCATTTTTTTCCTTTTTTATAGTAATTTTCAATATAAAAATTTTATTAGATAAAACATAACAAATCATTAATAAAAATCAAAAAATTTTACTATTTAAAAATTTTACAAATTCTTCAAATTTAGGCAAATCAAGCTTTATTGTTTCTCTTTGCTGTTTTCCCCACATACACTCTGGAAAAAACGCATCTTCTTTAAATCTTGCCATAACATGAAAATGCACCCTTGGCACATAATTTGCAAAAGAGGCGATATTGATTTTTTCAGGTTTGTAAAATTCTATCATAGCCTTTTCACAAAGTAAAATTTTTTCAAAAAGTTCCTTTTGCAACTCTAAAGGACAATCGCTAAATTCTTTATAAATTTCTTTAGTAAAAATTTTAAGCCAAGGCACTTGAGCCTCCTCTTTCTCTATATAAATCAAATCATTTTCATAAATCATTACATTCCTTTGAAATTGTATTTATGATTATTTTACAAAATTTATCAAATTTTTAAGTCAAAATGCGTTAAAATTCCTAAAAATTTAAAAAACAAAAAGGAGGATAAATGCAAATTAGTTCAAGTTATAACTCTTATGATTACTACTCTAGCAAACCTTCTTTTGATAAAACAAATCAATCTGATTCCACTCAAAAAGATGAAAAAAATCTTAGTGAAAATAAAGATGATAAAGAAAAAAATGGCGAACAAACCCAAATGGTTAATGGCGTAGAGCTAAGCCAAAAAGAAGTAGCTCAAGTTCGCGAACTCCAAAGTATCGATAGAAATGTAAAGGCTCATGAAGCTGCGCATCAAGCAGCGGGTGGCGGCTTAGCAGGTGCTGCAAGTTTTACTTATACAAGAGGCCCTGATAATCAAATGTATGCTACAGCGGGTGAAGTTCCTATCAGCATGCAAAAAGGAAACACACCAGAAGAAACTATAGCCAATGCAAGACAAATCGCAGCAGCAGCTATGGCTCCTGCTGATCCTAGCCCACAAGACTATAAAGTTGCAGCAAATGCTGCAAAAATGGAATTTGAAGCAAGAGCTGAAGCAATGAAGCTTAAAGCCGAAGAAGCCAAAGAAAAAGAAGAAGAAAATAAAGAAAAAGATGACAAAAATTCAGAAAATAGCTTAGAAAAAACAGATAAAGATTCAAAAAACAACGATAAAAATTCAAATTTTGATAAAGACTTTAAAAATTTTGTTGCTAGAACTTATCAACAAAACTCACAAAATAACGACATTAAATTCAATATCGCATCTTAAAATTCTTAATTTAAATAAAAAATTTCCTTATAAAAACGATGACTTGAATTTGTATGTTAAGATATTTAACATTTTTTCTTTTTTATAATTTAAATTTTTGCATTTTCAAGCTTTTATATCTATACTTTTTGGTGCAGAATTTAAAGAAAGAATTTTATTAAATTCTCCTGCATCATCATCACTAAATTTCACACCAAAAAGAATTTCTAATTCTTTGCTAGTGCTAAATTTACCTTCTAATAGTTTTTTTACAAGCTCGTTTCTTGTATTATCATCTTTGTAAGTTTCTTTGTTTTTACTTTCTGCTTGTATAGGTTTGAAAGCTTCTTTGTCTTCTTTTTGATTGTTTTTATTAGTTAAGAACCTATCTATATCTTCTTGAGTAAGTGGCTTACCAAGTTCATTAAAGAATTGTTTTTCTCTTTGTGCCCTTTCAGCACCCCATATTTTCTCAAATTCATTCATACTTGTAAGAGTTTTTAAAAGATCAACTTTTCGTTTATGAAGTGCGGACAAATCTACGCCTTCTGTAAGATAGTCTGTGCCAAATTTATTAAGTATTTTTATTTCATCCTTGCTTAGTCTATCTTCCATATATCTTTTATATAAAGAGTTTTCTACTTCTTTTACATCAGGAGATCCATTATAGCCATTTTCTTCTTTAAATTTTTCAAGATCTCCAAATTTTTTATTATGGATTCATAATAAGCATCATCATCATTTTTAAGCACAGCTTTTTTATTGCTTGTGTTATTATTTGGATAATTGATATTTGTATATTGAGTATCAAAATTTACCATAGAAAACCCTTTTTTTATGATATTTTATTAAAATAATCTTGGATTCCAACCACCAAGAGCAGACTACATTTGCCTTTTTGTATAATTGTAGTTTAAATAAGAATTTACACCATTAATCATTTTTGCCTTCCTTGATATTATACTATATCGGAAGAAAATTAAAAATTTATAATCTTGAGAGTTTTCAAAAACTCTCAAGTTATTATCAAGCTAAGCTTTTTCCACTTTTATGATACTTTAAAATACCTTCAGCACAGCGATAAGCCAAAGCTCCTACAGTATCAGTTGGATTATATCCACTATTGTGTTGGAAATTTCCTGCTCCTACAACAAAAAGATTATCCGCATCCCAGTGTTGTAAATAAGTATTAACCACACTAGTTTCTCTATCTGCACCCATGGTTGTTCCACCTGTGTTATGAGTAGATTGATAAGGCACAACGCTATAATCCTTAAGATAAGCACCTTTTTTGATTGATTTTACTCCTTGCATTCTTTTTGCTACCTCAGCTGTTTTATCTGTGATAAATTTATGCAAAGCTCTATCTTGATCAGTGAAATTATAAGTTAAGCGTAAAAGTGGCATACCAAAAGCATCTTTATAAGTTGGATCAAGACTTAAATAATTATTCTTATGAGGCAAAGAAGCACCTTGTCCTGCTACGGTAATAGCTCTTGTGAAATTATAGTTTAATGCTTTTTTAAATTCAGCACCCCAAGTTGGAGCTCCTGCTGGAAGTGGGGCTGATTGTATAGGGCGAGTTCCAAGCTGAACGCTATAAATCATAGCTCCATGAAGGAATTTTTCCTTAGAATGATCAAAATTATCTCCGTTAAAATCATCACTCGTAGTTCCCAAAGCACCTGAACCCATGAAGGTGTTAAATTGCTCATCAAAGAAAGCTGTTGTACCCATGTTCATTTGATAACAATAATTTCTACCTAAAGTTCCTTTACCTGTTTTTGGATCGTATTGCTCACCTATGTTGCTTACCATTAAAAGCTTAGCATTGTTAAACATATAACTTGTAAGCACAACTATATCAGCAGGTTGAATATACTCTTTCATCGTTCTAGTATCGACAAATTTTACCCCCGTTACTTTTCCGTCTTTTTTAAGAATTTGCGTTACATTGCTATAAGTGCGTATAGTGTATTTACCTGTGCTCATAGCCTTTGGAATTACTGTGTTTAAAGGACTTGCTTTTGCGCCATACTCACAACCAAAACGCTCACAATACGCACAGTATTGACAAGGAGCTAAATCTTGACCATCAGGGTTTGTATAGCCACCTTTAGAATTTGAAGCTGGCAAACGATAAGTGTGTAAATTTGAACTTTTTGCTGCACTTTCAAATCGTTTAAGCATTTTAGTATTTTCAAGAGGTTCTTGTGGATAAGGACTGGATCTAAAAGCTCCCATTTTTTCCGCTAAAGGATTTGACTCACCTGATACCCCACAGGTTTTTTCAAATCTATCATAATAAGGCTCCATATCCTTATAAGTCACACCCCAATCTTGCAAGGTATAATCATTACCTAATTTATTACCATATCTTTGTTTGCTTAGGGTTTGAATTTCAAAATCATAAGGCATAAACCTAAAAGTCCAACCATTCCAATGCACCCCTGCACCGCCAACATTATTACCCAATAAAAACGAACCCATTTTACGATAAGGCAAGGCTAAACCACTAGGATCATGGCGAAAAGTCACAGTGTCTTTCGAGCAATCTTGCATCAAACCATAATTAATCCCGTATCTCCACTCATCATGGATAAAATTAAAATTTTCAGTACTTTGCATATGTCCGCGTTCTAAACCAAGTACATTCAAACCTGCTTTAGTAAGCTCTGCAGCCACTATACCTCCAGTCCATCCTGCCCCAACTGTTACCACATCTACTTTTTTTAATACTTCAGCCATTTTAACTCTCCATATCTGCTAAACTCATAGGTTCAATGTTAAAAAATTCATCACTTGCAATTTTATCCACATAGCTCATTTGTGCGCCTGGATATTGCATCATTCTCCAACCATTTTTATTATCATTTCCGCCATAAATTGGATCAGCTAAAACTCCAGCTACTGTCATATCTCTTAAAAGAGTGAAAAAATAAGAAGATTTAAAACCCGTAGTTTGAATTTTTCCTTTTTCAAAATCGCTTAGAATTTTATCCTGATCTCCACCTTTAAGCAGAGAAAAAGATTTTTTATAACGCTTTTGAGCATTTTCTTCAAGAGCATGCACACCTTCTAAAAAAATATCTTTGCGTTGCATAGGAGTTTGATAGCCTTGTTCAGCTTTACCCTCAATGAAAGGTCCTTGCATATATTCTCTATCATTATAACCATAAGCACTAGCTAGCTGATTATCGATAAAATAAGGTACGCCTAAACCTATAGCTCCTTCTCCTTGCTCATCTTTAGGATAAATTCTTTCACAGGCTGCACTTAAGGTATCAAATTCAGTTTGAGTTTGAAAAAACATTCTACCTCTAACTTTATTTGATTTTCCTTGTGAAGCTTGATGCGAATGCGTAAGTTCTGCTGCCTTTAAAACAGCACCGCCACCTATAGTACTAGCTGCTACTACAGAACCACCTAAAAGCCCTAGTTTAAAAAAGCTTCTGCGATCAATAATATTGTCTTGCA
This sequence comes from Campylobacter sp. CFSAN093249, assembly GCF_011067895.1. Classification (NCBI taxonomy): domain Bacteria; kingdom Pseudomonadati; phylum Campylobacterota; class Epsilonproteobacteria; order Campylobacterales; family Campylobacteraceae; genus Campylobacter; species Campylobacter sp. CFSAN093249. The sequence continues at coordinate 13,196 of NZ_JAAMWM010000001.1, forward strand.
TTACTTCTCCTTGATAATAATTTAAACAAGACTATATTAGCCCTATTAATATAAATTTAACTTTAAAAAGCGATAAATTTTGTGTTATTCTTAATTTTATTTAAGAATATCTTTGAAAGTAATGAAAATAGAACTTTTAATAAAGCTCTATATCTTTAGAATTAAGTTCTTTATAAGCTGCACAAGCTTCTTGATGTTTTTGATCACAAGCCATACCAAAATATCTTTTTGCCTTTGTTAAATCTTGTTTTTCTAGTTGATTATAGCGTCCTAACAAATAACAAGACTCACCAAAACCTAAAGTGCAAGATTTAGAATAAAAAGCAAGGGCAGATTTTACACTTGCTTTAACAAGCTCTCCTTTATCATATAAAGACCCTAATTGATAACAAGCTCTTGCATTTTTTAAATCACAAGATCTTTTATAAAAACTTGAGGCCATTTGTCCATCTTTTTCTTTTTCATAAAATAAAGCTATATTATTACAACTTAACGATTCTCCTAAAGTACAAGCTTTATTAAAAGCCAAAAGAGCTTCATTTTTATAACCTTGATTTTGCAAAAGCAAAGCCATATTAGAACACGCACTTGCTAAACCCAATTTACAAGCTTTATCATAAAATTTATAAGCTTGATTTAAATCCTTACTCATACCCTTAGCACTTTCGTACATAAAAGCTAAAGAAAAACAAGCTTTAGAAATATCTTTTTCACAAAGGCTTTTAAAAATTTCATAAGCTTTATCAAATTTATTTGCTTCATAAAGTTTTAAACCTTCTTCTAATTCACTTAATGCAAGTAATGAATTAAAAAATAAAAATAAAGCTAAAAATATTCTCATTAATCTTCCTTTATACTTTCTCTAACATTTAAAATCTGTACTCTTCTTTTTTGAAGTTCTGCTTTTTTAAGATCTAAAAATTTATTTTTTTCTTGGATTAAATTTTGACTTTGTTCTAAAAAATTTTTTGCAATTTTTGTCAAAATAGGCTTATTAATAAGCAAAGTTTCAAACTCATAAACATTTAATTCATTTAAAACTCTTTCATAAATTTCGCTTTTTTTAGGATAAAAAAGTACGAATTCAGAACTATCAAGCTCATAAAGAACACGACTTTCATTGATTTTACGACTAAAAAATGCGAGGCTTAGTTTCGTAGCATTTTCATAATTTGTAAAAGCCTTAAGATTTAATTTTTCAAAAAATAAATCAAGCTCTAAAATACTTTTAAATAAAAGCTCCTTAAAATCTTTCAAAAAGTACTCATCACTTGCATTGCAAAAAGCTCTTAATTCACTAAAATTTTTATCACTTTGGAAAATGTGATCTTTTTGTATGTTTGAAAATTCTGCTTTAAAAAGCAAAATTTCTCTTTCAAGTATGTTTATAAAATCTTTTAATTTCATCTTGATTTCTTCAAAAGATTTATAAAGTTCATTTTTGATTTTTTTAAACTCTTTACTCATTACATCACTATTGTAAAACATCGCCAAAAAAGCATCGTCGCTTGAAATATAAGGCGCTTTATAATCATATCTTGTGTATAAATCTTTCTTTAAAAATCCTTTGCTTTCTTTGTAAAAATAAGCATCTTTTTCCTTAACACTTGCAAAAATTTCACTAGAAATTCTTTCGCTAATGCTTTTAAGCTGTTCTAAAATCTGATGATTTAAAATTTCAATCTCTTTTAAAAAAAATTCATACGCTAAAAGTAAATGCTTTTCATAACTTTGAAATTGATTTAATAAACGATCAAAAATACCTACAAAAAGTTGGTTTTCATCTTCTAAAATTTCGCATAAATTTAAAATTTTTCTTTTAACAAATTTTTCTTTTAAAACTGTTGTATCTAGCTGAGTTAAAAAATCAAGCAAAGATTGAAAATTAGATTTTTCATAGCTTTGCTCATCTTTAGCCTCTTTGCAAGAAATGGCAATAAGCTCATTAAAATATTTTAAAAACACACTTTTTGCATAATTTAAAACATTATCTAGCTCTTCTGTGCTTAATTTATCTTTTTGATTTAATACACAAATGCTATTTTCTCCTAAAAGTTCTAAATTTGCTTTTATGGCATCTTCTTCACTTTTTTTACCTGCATTATCAATCAAACTTAACCAAATCGCTCCATGAATATTTTTAAGCTCATCAAGAGTTGTTAAAGTATCATTTTCATTTGCATTTAAACCTGGAGTATCTACAAGAGTGATTTTTTCAAGCAAAGGAATGGGTGCAAAAATATGCAAACTTTTTGCTTGTTTTACTTCATTTCTTTGATCCGTATAAAAGGCTAATTTTTCTATATTTGTGATAATATCACTTCCATCTTCAAATTCTACTCTTAAAAAATATTCTTTTGCATAGCGTAAAAAAGTAGGTTTAAAAGTAACAGGAACAACACCCGTAGGCAAACAATCACGCCCTAAGATCAAATTTAGCAAACTTGATTTACCACTTGAAAACTGCCCTATAATAGCGATATTAACATTCTTATCCAAAGAAAACACAAGCTCTTTTAATTCATTTTCTAAAGCATAACTTGCGTGCATAAAAGGCTCGTTAAGTTCCTTGCAAAGCTCTTGAATACGCCCTTTAAAACTATCATCAAAACTCACACTATAAGTATTTTCATAGGCTTTTATAAAATCATTTAAAAGATTAATCTGCATTTAAAAGCCCCATTTCAAGTTGTTTTAATTTTTCAATTTTTTCTAAATTTTCTTTAAAAGAATTTAAAATATTGGCATCTTGATTTTTCAGACTCTGTAAAACTTTTTCAAGACTTTCTAATTTTGATTTTTGATTTTTTTCATAATGTTTTAATTTATCATTTAAAAACTCAAAAAATGCTCCATTGATATTTAAAGAGTTTAAAATTTCGCTCATTTTAAATTCTTTAAAAGTATCAAAAATAACCGTATCTAAATTCGTTTCAAGCTCATATAAATCTGATTTTAGATTGCTTAATTTTTCAATTTTCAATCTTAAAAGTGCAAATTTTTCGCTTTGAAAAATACTATCTATATTTTTTGAAATTCCATCTTTAAAACCTTCAAAACCATTATCAAAATCATCTTTTAAAAAATCATATTTTAAAGATAAATTTGTTTTAAGCTCCTCGATTTTTTTAATATTTTCAAATTTAATTTCTCTTAAAATATCATTAATCCCATCTTTTGTGGTAATATCAACTATATTTAAAATACGAGAAAGATTAAGCTTTTGTGCATTATTTTTCAAATATTTAAACTCATCTATCAAGCGTTCTTTTAATTTTTTAGCCAAAAGTAAAACAAGATTATCTATGCCACTATCTATATTTTTAAGTTTTGCAACGGAATTTGAAATTTCATCTTGTGCTTCTTTTAATAAGATATTTTGCTTTTGAAGTTCAAGTAAAAGCTTTTGATTTTCTTCACTTACACCTTGTTTATTCTCCTTAATAAGACGATTTTGCATTTCATATTCGCTTAGAATATTTTTAAGTTCCAAATGTAATTCTTTTTTGTAAGCTCTTAAGGCAATCTTGCTTTTTTCTCCTGCATAAAGCTCGTTAAAAAGATAGTTTTCAAATTCTTGCATACCACTTTTTTGCAAACTTTCCTTAGGTGCTAAACCCTTATAAAAATCACTTGCCATTTTAGCACTCACACATAAAAAATCAATCTTTTCCACTAAATTTTCATCTAAATCCACAAGTCTTGATTTTAAGCTTTCCTTGGTATAAACAATGACTTCTTCTAAATCCTTTTTGCTTAACAAATCCGCTTTAGTTAAAACAATTAAAAACTTACTCAGCCTTGAATTTAAAAGACAATGCACCAAAAAGTCTGCATCTTTTTGAGTCAAGCTTTGAGAAGCATTCATTAAATGAATTAAAAAATCACTTTCTCTAAGATACTCATTTGTAACAATTTCTCTTTGAACTACAACATCATCAAGCCCTGGAGTATCAACTATGGAAATATTATTTTTTAAAAAATCTAAATGACTTTTAATTTCTATTTTTCTAATTAAAGCTGAAATTTTATTTTTAGCTGAACTGAAATTTTTAAGTTCACAAAGTGCGATATTTTGTATTAAAGGTTTATCCTTGATAAAATCCTCTATATTTACACTCTTATCCAGCTTGTCAATAAATTCTTTTAAATCTGCATTAAAGTGCGAACTTTCAAGTATATTTTGCCATTCTTTTTTATCCCAAAAATATATCTTTGCTTCTTCACTCTTACCATAGCTTAATACTGTTAAATTAGCTGTTTCAGGTATGTTTGAAACCCCTAAAAAATCTTCTTTTAAAAGAGCATTTAAAAGACTTGATTTTCCTGCATTCATCACGCCAGTGATGGCTATATTAAACTCTAAATTTTGAAATTTTTCCAAAGTTTTTTGAAGTCTTGATTTTAAATTTTCATCAAAACTTAGCTTTTGAAGCTCTAAATTAATGGTGTTTAATTCTTTAAAATCATTTTGAAATAAAGCTTTTTGATCTATACTTTGAACTTTTTCTTGTGAAATAAAATCAAGCATTTCAGTATTTTTTGAAATTTTTTCTAAAATTTTTAGAGCCTTAAGCAAATCTTGCTTTGAAATAAAACCTGATTTAAAAAAATTTAAAATACAAATTTGAGCATTTTGTATACTAAAAATATCCACTCTTAAATCAATTTTTTTGCAAAGCTCTTGAAATTCTTTTAAGAGAAAATATCTTTCATAATTGTCTTTATTGACACTTAAAATAATCGCACACTCGGCCGTATTAAGTTTGTTTTTATCTTGAAATTTAGCATCAAAATTTAAAAATTGAAGTTCATTTTGCCAAATTTTTTGGAATAATTCTTTCATAATCTTCCCCTTAAAAAGGGGAAAGATTTATTTGTTTCTTTGAGCGACAAGTTGTCTTCTCATATAAGCGATTTTACTTTGCAAAGGTAATTCTTTAGGGCAATTATCTTCACAAGCAAGCAATGACATACAACCAAAAACACCATCATCATCGCCTACTAATTCATAAAAATCTTCCACACTTCTATGGTCATGCGGATCTTGTAAATATCTAGCTGTTCTTAAAAGTCCTGTAGCAGCTATGAAATTTGGGCGCATAAGTTTAGTTGCACAAGAAGCTACACAAATTCCACACTCTATACAACGATCAAGTTCAAAAGTTTCATCCGCAACTTCTGGCTCAATGCGTTCTTCAAGTTTAGAAATATCAGTTTCTTTTTCATTATGCACCCAGCTTTCAACGCGTTTACACATGTCTTCAAACCACTCGCCTGTATTCACGCTTAAATCTTTAATATGCCTAAATGCAGGCATAGGCATAAGCTCTATCACTCCATCAGGATAATCTTTAGTTAAAGTTTTACAAGCAAGTTTTGGCACTCCATTAATCATCATTGCACAAGATCCGCAAATCCCTGCACGACAAACAAAGTCAAAACTCAGATCCGCATCCATTTTTTCACGGATCAAAGTCAAACATACAAAAACCGTCATAAAAGGAGTTTCTTCAAGCTCATAAGTCACAAAATGTGGTTTAGAAATTTTGCTTAAAGGATTATATTTAAATGCCTTTATTGTCAATTTTCTACTCATAATCAACTCCTATTCTTTGGTTTGGTGCTTTATATTTAGCTTGTAATTCATAAGGCATTAAAGCGTTTTGAATTTCATAACGACCTTTGCCTTCAGCTTCCATTTTTTCACGTATTGCATCCACTTCAGCTTGGCGTTTTTCACTTAAAGGATTTTCTATAATATTTCCTTTAGCTCCATATCCACGGAATGCTGGTGGAATTTCCATTTTCATAATATCAAGCTCTTCATATTCTATGCGTGGTAAGGTTTCGCCTTCTACCCAAAAAGTATTGGTTCTTTTCATCCAATTTAAATCATCTCTTTTTGGATAATCTTCCCTATAATGCGCCCCACGACTTTCTGTTCTTAAAAGCGCTCCATAAGCTACGCAAAGTGCTATTTTTAACATTCTTGGCACTCTATACGCTTCTTCAAGCTCTGGATTTGCACAATCAAGTTCTTTACAATGTACTTTAACATCTTGAGAATCTTTATAAAGTTTTTCAAGTTCATCTACTGCTTCTTTCAAACCTTCACCTGTTCTAAAGATGGCCACCTTATCCCACATAATTTCTTTCATTCTATTTTTAATTTCAAAAACATTATATTTACCTTCTTTATCTACTAAAGATTTTAAATATTGATACTCTTTAGTTAAGAAGTCTTTTACTACATTTGTGTCAATTACTTCACCATTATTCTTACAATAATCTGCAAAATAATCTCCCACTATCATACCTGCTACAACAGTTTCAGCACATGAATTTCCACCTAAACGATTAAATCCGTGCATATCCCAGCAAGCTGCTTCTCCACAAGCAAAAAGTCCGTTTAACCATTGACTTTCACCTGTTGGTTTAGTTCTAATTCCACCCATAGAATAATGCTGCATTGGAAGAACTGGCGCCCAACCTTTTGGACCTTCATCTGCTGGATCAATACCATTGAAAGTTTTGCAAATATCTTGTACATCGCGGAGATTTTTTTCCACATGAGCACGACCCAATATAGAAATATCAAGCCATAAATGATCCCCATAAGGACTTTTTACACCTTTACCTTTGCGAATATGCTCCATCATTCTACGACTTACCACATCACGGCTTGCAAGTTCTTTTTTCTCTGGTTCGTAATCAGGCATAAAACGATATCCATCCACGTCACGTAAAATTCCACCATCACCACGACAGCCCTCAGTAAGCAAAATACCGCTTGGTACAATAGGAGTTGGGTGAAATTGCACTGCTTCCATATTTGAAAGTCTACAAAGTCCCGTTTCAAGAGCGATAGCAGCACCTGTTCCTTCACAAATTACCGCATTTGTAGTTTGTTTATAAATTCTACCATAGCCCCCTGTTGCTATCATAGTTCCTCTTGCGATATAAGCAATGAGTTGTCCATTGGTTAAATCTCTAGCAATCACACCTAAGCATTTTTTACCATCATGGATAATTCTTACTGCTTCCATTCTATCAATAATTTTTACTTGATGTTTAATAGCTTCATTTGCTACACCATAAAGCATACAATGCCCTGTTGCATCTGCGATATAGCAAGTTCTCCATTTTTTAGTTCCACCAAAATCTCTAGCATTAATAAGCCCGTGCGCTTCTTCTTTTTCTTCAATCACAGTTTTTTGTGCATTGATTACAACAGTTCTTGGACCTTTAGTAACTCTAGTCCAAGGCACACCCCAAGCCGCAAGCTCACGCACTGCTTTTGGCGCAGTTTGAGCAAACATTCTTGCTACTTCTTGATCACAGCCCCAATCACTTCCTTTTACTGTATCTGCGAAGTGAAGATCTTCATTATCACCCTCACCTTTTGCCCCATTTGCTAAACTTGCCTGCATACCTCCTTGCACCGCTGCAGAGTGAGAACGCTTCACTGGACAAATACTTAAAAGTGTTACACTTTGGCCACTCTTTGCTACTTCAATAGCCGCTCTAAGACCTGCTAATCCTCCGCCTATTACTAAAGCATCACTATATTGTATATTCATAATTTGCTCCATTGTAGTTTTTTATCATCGCAGTAGTTTGGGTTTGATTTTGGTAGTTTTCATAACCTATTTTTATAAATGCTGCAAGACTTAACACACCTAAAACTAGGAAGAAAATACTGATTATCCATTTAGCAGTTTTAAGCTTTTTGCGACTTTCTTTTACATTTTTTCCTTCAAACCAACCCCATTTAACACAAAGTCTATAAAGCCCTATACTTCCATGAAGTTCAACACAGACTAAAAGAACAGCATAAAAAAGCCACATAAAATGACTTACAACCCTATCTCCTGACATATCGCCGCTGATTTTATCTGCATTGGTTACAATAAAAATAAGATGAGCAGAACCTAAGAAAAACATAATAAAACCTGTAAAAGCTTGAACCCACCATAACGAAGTATCGCTGTGATTCATTTTTTTACTGTGTGTTCTTAGTATTTGATACTGACGGTAATTAATAGGAAATTTTCTCATTGCAAGTAAAGCATGAACGAAAAAAACCACTAAAACACAGGCGGCTAAAAATGAAGTAAGATAACTCATAACAGGATTATCGTAAACAAATTTTAATTCTAAAAAATGTACCACAGAATTAAAAAAATCCTCACTGACTAAAATTGTAGAAACAAAAAGCATATGCACCCACATAAAAAGACCTAAAAAAAGCCCTGAGGCGCTTTGGATAAAGTCTAATTTCGCAGGCATTTTACTTTTTTTGCCCTCAATGCTCTTACCCAAATAACCTTCGATAAGCTCACGCATCTTTACTCCTTTGTAAAAAGAAATTAAAAAAATCCATTTCATTATATTACAAAAGTCTTTAAGATAGATTAAATATTTACTTTTTTAAACTTTATACAAATATAAACTAACAAAGCTGTTATAAACATTATAAAACTTAAAATTTGCCCCATACTCATACCCCATAAAACAAAACCTATACCAAAATCAGGCTCGCGATAAAATTCACATATAAATCTTGCCAATGAATAAGCACCAGCATACACAAGAATCAATTCCCCTTGAAAACTTTGCTTAAATCTTGCTAAATAAACTATAATAAAAACAACAATACCTTCTAAAAATGCTTCATAAAGTTGCGATGGATGGCGCAATACTCCATCAACATAAATTCCCCAAGGCACATTTGTAATGCGACCAAAAAGCTCTTGATTTAAAAAATTTCCTATACGACCAAAAACATAAGCCAATGGAACACTTAAAGCAACCAAATCAAGAAAAATCCAAGGATTTGTTTTATATTTTTTACAAAACAATAAAGTAGCTATCAAAAATCCTATAATTGCTCCATGATAACTCATACCTCGAATACCTACAAATTCACCATTAATATAAGGATTAAAAATTTGCCAAGGATGAGTAATATAATACATAGTATTTGCATCATAAATCAAAATATATCCAAGCCTTGCACCTAAAATAACCCCTATTTCAACCCATATAAAATAACTATCCAAATGTTTTTCATTAATGTCTAGTTGAAATTTTCTTACAAAAAATTTAGCCAAAAGCAAAGCCAAAAGCAAAGCTATAACATACATAATGCCATACCAATGCACCTTTAAACCAAAGATGCTAAAAGCTATAACATTAAAATTTGAATAAATATGCTGCCAAAATTCCATATATCTTTCCTAATTTTCTTTTATAAAAATATAACAAAAAAACTTTAACTTGCTATAATTAACACAAACACATTAAATAAAGGTAAAAAATGAAAAAATATATTTTACTTGCTAGTAGTATGTTAATTTTAGCAGCTTGTGGGGGTACAAGCAGTAATTTTGTCAATGTTTCTATGCCAAATTTTAAACCCCAAGTTCCAACAAAGGTTGAACCTATTGATTCTGGAGTAAGCATTGCTCTTGAGCCTATTAATATAGAACAAAATAACAATTATTCTGATTATTTTGAAAATTCAGTGCTTAAAATTCGCATAGAAAAAGAAATTGATCTTTTAAAACAAAATTTAGAAGAGCAGATCAAAACCATCGCTCAACTAAAAGGCTATAAAATAGTTACTACTAATCCAGACTACACTCTTAAAAGTTCAATCAGTATTTATACGGAAGAAAAAAATGCACAAAAAACAAGCAATTTTATGAGTGGAGATTATGTAAAATCCAATTTAGGTATAAATTTTAAAGGTAAAATAGATTTTATAGATGCACACAATCCACAAAATTCAACCAATCTTTCAAGTAGCACTAAACTAGATTCTTTAGTTGCGCTTAACTATCCTATTAAAAATGATGATGGGGTTAATATGTTTAAAACTACTATCTCTACCGTACCAACTCAACTCAATAAAGGTTTAGAGCAACCTGCTTTTGAAATTGATAAAAGTTTTTTAGCTTTTTATAAAAATACATTAAATACACTTTATAACAATCTACCAAAAGCAACAGACATAGGCAAAACTATACCTAATACAAACAGTGGTTTTAATAGTTTTGATGGCGATGCTACCTTTGAAGAAAGCTTACCTCAAACAAATTCTAATCAAAATAATACAATTGAAAACACGCCTACACAAAATATTCCTACAAATCCATCTTCAACAAATCAAAATAATCAAAGTAAAAATCAAGATGGGGTAGAAATATTTGAATGATAAAACTTGTGGGAAAATTAAACTTTCTCACACAAAAAATAAGATTTTCTTATACAAGAAAAATAACTATCATTCTACTTTAAAATCAATGCCTGTTGCATTGCATTTTTTATCATCTCTCTTTTATCTTGTATTTCAAAAAAAAGTTCAAAAGCAAAAACTCCTTGCCATAAAAGCATATCAAGTCCATCTTTAATTTTTAAATGATACTCTTTACATAATCTATAAAAAGGTGTTTCTCTGCCATAAATTACCTCAAAAGCAAATTTAGCTTTAGGTAAAATTCTATCTAAAAGCTCTCTATCACAAGGTAAATTTTCATCTTTTAATCCAGCAGAAGTTGAATTTATAACCAAATCAAAGTCAAAATCTTGCAAGTTTTTATAAAGATAAGTTGGATAAGCTAAAAAATCTTTAAATCTTTCTTTACTACGATTAGCTATATACACTTCTACGCCTTTTTGTTTTAATGCATAAGCAAGCGCCAAAGCTGTACCTCCAGCACCCAAAATCAAAGCTTTTTTTATATTATCAAAATCCTTAATAGCTTCTAAAAAACCTAAAGCATCAGTATTATAAGCGTAAATTTTATCTTCTTTTAAGCATAAAGTATTTGCAGAGCCAATATTTCTAGCAAAATCATCCTTCACATCAGCAATATCTAAAGCTTTTTCCTTAAAAGGCAAAGTAATATTAGCTCCACTAAGTCCTAATTTAAAAAAATCTTCTCTTAAACAGTTAGCATTTCTTAAATGATAGCGTGTATAAATGCTATCAAGCCCTAAGGCTTTAATAGCATTATTATGCATTCTAGGCGATTTAGAGTGAGAAATAGGATCGCCTATAACTGCTAAAAATTTCATTTTAAAGTAAAAGAAAAAGCATCTTTTGCAATATCCTTACGGATTTTAGCAAGTTCTGCTGCAATATCTGCCTTTTCAAATGGTCCTATTAAAACCTTGGTAATTTCTTTACCTCCAACTGTAGTTTTATAAAGTTTATAATCATAACCTTTTTGCTTTACAGAAGCAAGTTCTTTTGATTTTTGATCCAAATTACTTACTGAGAAAATTTGCACATAAATACCCGATGCTAAACCACTTGGATGTACAGGTTTAGCATCAACATTTTTAAATAAATCATTTGCATTTTGTTCTTTTTTAGGGGTTTGTTTTGCACTTTCTTTTTCTTTTTTTACAGCTATTTGTTTTTTTGCTTCTTCTTTAGGTTTTGCAGTTTGTTTTACTTCTTGTTTAGGAGCACTTGCTTGTGGAGTGGTATTTTCTGAAGTAGTTGCTGTTGGTTCTGCTGGAACTTCTTGATCAGGCATAGCAAAATTTGTGCTATCATTGTTATTTAAACTAGAGGTTGTTGTATTTTGAGTTGTATTTTGTTCATCTTGAAATTGTTTTCTTAATGCCTCAAATTGATCTTCTGCTGAAGTATTATCTGTAATTGGCATACTTTCAAAAGAAGTATCATTGTTATTGTCTTGAGTTGCTATAGGTTCACTTGGCAATACACTTTGATTTTGCGTATTTTCATCACCACTACCATTAATAAGCTTCATAACTATCATGATAGCTAAAAACAAAATAACTAAAGCAATAACTCGTAAAAGAATTTTTTTTACTTTTTCACTTTTATTACTTTTTTCTAAAATAATATCATCAAATTCATTTTTTTGATTTTCCATAATTTGTCCTTTCTTACATATGCTTAGACCAAGAACTTCCTCGTTCTTTTTGATAAACCTCATAAGGCAATATTAAAATATTAAATTCCCTAGGTACATCCATGCTAGGAAACACCTTCCATTCTACTGGCATTTTACTTGCAAACATCATTGAAAGTTTAGACGCTAAAGAATAACCTTCGTTTAACGCCGTATGTCCTTTATGAATATAAAGATGTAAATGTCCTGGAGTTTTAGTCTTATAGGCTGTGAAATTTATAAAACCTTCTTCTCTTAAAATAAGTTGTGCACGGTGATAAAATCTTTCAGCATTAAAACCATTATAATCAAAGACAATATTTTCTACTTTATTATCTTTTGTTATTAAATCATGAGCAACAACAATTTTTTTAGCAGCGTGTTCTCTCATGACATTTAAATTTAAAGGAGCATCAACTCTTTCAAATTTATCAAAAAATAAGCGACCTCTATGTGTAATTTTATTTACAATTTTATCGCGTCTTATATAATAATGATCGCCAATTATTTTAATTAGCGACATATCCATTGGTGAAATCAAAACATAGCCCTTTCATAAATAATAAAATTACTTGCAAGTTTTTTTAATTCTTGTTTAATATTCTTTTGTAATTTTTCATTATTAACATCATCTAAAATATCTGCAATATAATTTGACACAATTTCCATTTCTTTTTCTTTAAAACCTCTGGCAGTAAGGGCTGGAGTTCCAAGTCTTAATCCACTTGTGATAAAAGGACTTCTAATCTCTCCTGGAACGGTATTTTTATTTGCAGTAATACCTGCATTTCCAAGAGCTAAATCTGCATCTTTTCCGCTAAACTCACGATCTAAAAAACTCATTAAAACAAGGTGATTATCCGTTCCATCGCTAACAAGTTTAAATTTTCTATCCATTAAAACATTAGCTAAAACTTGAGCATTGGTTCTTACTTGTTTTGCATAAACTTTCCACTCATCGCTAAGATTAAATTTAAATCCTACTGCTTTTGCAGCAATTACATGCATCAAAGGACCACCTTGAATACCTGGAAAAATGGCAGAATTAATTTTTTTAGCAAGCTCTTCATCATTTGTCATAATAATACCACCTCTTGGGCCACGCAAAGTTTTATGCGTAGTTGAACTTACTACATGAGCGTGTGGAAAAGGACTTGGATGCTCACCTGCTACAACAAGACCTGCAATATGTGCTATATCAGCAAAAAGATAGGCGCCTACTTCATCAGCGATTTCTCTAAATTTAGCAAAATCAATCACTCTTGCATAAGCACTAGCTCCACAAACTATTAATTTTGGCTTTTCTTTTTTAGCAATTTCTCTTACTTTTTCATAATCAATTCTTCCATCAAGTTCTACGCCGTAAAAACAACTTTCGTACATTTTACCCGAAGAACTTACTTTTGCACCATGAGTTAAATGTCCACCATGACTTAAATCCATTCCTAAAATTTTATCACCTGGATTAATCAAAGCCGCATAAACACCTTGATTAGCTTGAGAACCTGAATTAGGCTGAACATTAGCAAATTTACAATTAAAAAGTTTTTTACATCTTTCAATAGCTAGAGTTTCAATCTCATCAACAAATTCACAACCACCATAATATCTTTTACCTGGATAACCTTCTGCGTATTTGTTCGTCAAGATACTTCCCATAACTTCCATTACTTCAGGTAAAGTGAAATTTTCACTCGCTATCATTTCAAGACCTTCGCATTGACGCTCTAACTCTTTGTTTGTTAAATCAAAAATTTCTTTATCAAACATTTCTAAACTCATTCTTTCTCCTTTAGTTCTGATTTTAATGGACGCATTGCAGGAAACAATATCACATCACGAATGGATTTTTTATTTGTCAAAAGCATAACAAGTCTATCTATACCTATGCCCTGCCCTGCCGTTGGAGGCATTCCATAACCCAAAGCATTTACAAAATCTTCATCCATTTCACAAGCCTCTTCATCGCCTGCATTTTTAGCTTCAATTTGTTTTAAAAATCTCTCATATTGATCAAGAGGATCATTAAGCTCATTAAAACCATTTGCCAATTCTCTTCCGCAAATAAACAACTCAAATCTCTCAGCAATCTGAGAATCCTCATCGCTACGTCTTGATAAAGGACTTATGGAAATAGGAAAATCAATCACAAAAGTAGGATTGATCAATTTTTCTTCCACATAATTGTCAAAAAGTTCAGCTTGCAAATGTCCAAGTTCAAGCTTTTCATTCGCTTCAAAACCATCTGCTTTTAATTTAGTAAGAATTTTTTCCTTATCTTCGATTAAATCCCTATCTAAACCACCATACTTACAAAGTGCGTCTTTATAGGTTATTCTTTCAAAAGGTTTGGAAAAATTTATCATTTTTCCATCAAATTCTATTGTTTTTCCTAAATTAAGTTTATCCAAAAGTAAAGCAAAAAGTTCTTCGGTTAAATCCATTAAATCTTTATAATTATGATAGGCCCAATAAAATTCTATAGTTGTAAATTCGGGATTATGAGTTAAATCCATACCTTCGTTTCTAAAACAACGATTGATTTCAAAAACCGCCTCAAAACCACCTACTATAAGTCTTTTAAGATAAAGTTCTGGAGCAATTCTTAAAAATCTTTCTACGCCTAAAGAATTATGAAAAGTTACAAAAGGCTTAGCGTTTGCTCCACCTGCAATCGGATGCATCATAGGAGTTTCTACTTCTAAAAAGCCTTTATTTTCAAAAAAATGACGGATTAAACTCACCACTTTAGAACGCACTAAAAAATCTTTTCTAACTTCGACATTCATTATCATATCAACATAACGTTTACGATATCTTTGCTCAATATCTGTTAATCCATGATATTTTTCAGGTAAAGGAACAATAGCTTTTGTAGCGAGTTTTACTTCGCTTGCATGCAAACTAAATTCACCTGTTTTAGTTACAAAAGGAAAACCTTTAACCAAAACAATATCACCCACCTCTAAATTCTTTTTTAAAATCGTATAAAGCTCTTCGCCTACGCTATCTTTACTAAAATAAATTTGTAAATTTGTATCCTCATCTTCAATGTTTGCAAAAATTGATTTCCCAGCTATACGCAAAAGTTTCAAACGTCCTGCAACAACAGCATTGACACTTTCATCTCTTTTTTCAACTTGCTCTAAAATATAAGAAAATTTATCCTTAAAAGTCTTTAAAGACATTTCCTTTTCTAAAAAATGAGGATAAGGATTAATCCCTAATTTTTTTAACTCTTTAGCTTTTTCTATTCTTTGCTGCTCTAAAATATTATCAAACATTTATATTTTTACCTTTGCTTTTTGATTATTACAATCACCACAAACACCATAAAGCTGCATCAAATGCCCTGTAAGTTTAAAACCATGTTCTTTTGCAATCAAGGCTTGCTGTCTTTCTATAATAGGATTTTCAAACTCTATAATTTTTCCGCAATTTTTACATATCATATGATCATGGTGAGGTTTATTAGCAAGCTCATATTTTTTACCTGCTGAACCAAAAGAAATGGAAGTTACCATTTCTGCTTCTTCAAGTAAATTTAAAGTACGATAAACAGTTGCAATTCCTACATTTAAATCAGGTTCAGCTTGTTTGATTTCCATATATAAACTTTCGGGTGTGTAATGAGTATCACTGTGATAAAGAGTTTTTAAAAGTACTTCTCTTTGCTTGGTATATTTAAGTCCGCCTTGTCTTAATATTTTTTTAAATCTCTCAAGTAAAACATCATATTCCACATTTTCTATCAGCATATCACTCCCCTTTTTGAGTATTGTTTAAATCACTTACAATATCTTGCAACTTTTCACTAGCATGATCTAGACTATTTTCTGTTAAAGGTTGATTCATAATAAAAGATCCCGTTTCTTTAAGTAAATTTAAAGTATAGCTATTTTTAGCAAAATTATCTAATTTATCATTTAAAAAATCAATTCTTGCCACACAAAAAACTAAAATTGCAAAAATTAAAAAGATTTTTGCTCCACCAAATATAAAGCCACCAATACGATCTAAAAAACCTAGGCCACTTAATTTAATCAACCTAGAAAGAAAATTACCCACCAATAAACAAACTATCCAAAAAATAATTAATATGGCTAAAAATCCAGCAAATCCAGCTAAGCTTTGATTTTCTATCTTATAAAAAGTACTTTGTATAAATTCAGCTGCTTGAGTTGCATATTTTGAAGCAATAAAAACACCACCAATAATACCCAAAAGTCCAAAAATTTCTTTTATCAAACCATTGATAATACCCTTAAGCCCTAAAAGCAAGGTAAATCCTAAAATAAAAGCATCAAACCAATAAAAATTCATTTCAATCACTCTCTGATTTTTTTTGTTTTAAATTTATTCTACAAATAAGCACTAAATGCTAAGTTAATCATTCTATGATTTTAGGAACAACAAAAAAATGTTCTTGTTTTTTTGGAGCACAATCTAAAACCTCATCAATAACATTGCTATTTCTTATCTCATCAATCCTCAAAGGAGCTCCACCTTTTATAGTACTCACAGTAATCTCTTGGGAATCTAAATCAAGTTCGTTTAATTTTTCAACAAAATTCACAATTTCACTTAACTGTGCAATAGTTTCATTTCTGTTTTTTGTTATTTGTAAAGCACTTAATTTTTCAAGCTTGCTTAATAATTTCTCATCTATTTGCATTTCTTAAACCTTAATAAAAAAGTTAAAATTTTGAAAATTATATCATAAAAAGCTTTAAATTGTTTAGGATATTTTGCAATTTATATGATACAATATCATAATTTTTCTATACAAAAATAAAAATATTTTTTCAAGGATAAATTTTGGGACTAAAAGATAATTTAAAAGCTGTTAAAAATGAACTTAACACAGAAGAACAATTTATAGAAAATTTTATCAAAGGAGAGAGATTTATACGCAAGTATAAATTTTATATATCTGCTGTTGTGATAATTTTAGTTGCTTGGTTTGCTGGAAATTTTATAATCTCAAAAATAAACGATTATAAAACAAAAGAAACAAATGAAATTTATGCCAATCTAATACAAGATCCTAGCAATAAAAATCTTTTAGAACAACTTAAAAATAAAAATACTAATCTTTACACTATCTTTTTACTAAAAGAAAATATTAATGATCTTAATAATACAGCCTTTCAAAATGAACTAAAACAAATTTATAATAATGCTCAAACAAACACTTTACTTAAAAATATTATTGCATTATCTTTAGGAGATAAATCAATATTTTTAAAAAATTATGATAAATTATTAGAAGCTTACAAACTTTTAGAGCAAAATAAAATCGAAGAAGCTAATGTTTTACTTTCTCAGATAAAAGAAAATTCAAGTTTAAATCAAATAGCTAAAAATCTCAAACATTATCAAGGCATTACACAATGAAAAAAATATTTTTAACACTATTTTGTTTAATATTTCTATGTGCTTGTGGCACCAAAAGACAATATTTTGAACCAAAACAAACCGATGGAGATTTAAGTCATAATAGCAATTTAAAAAGTAAAATCGTTGATTGGAATCTAGTTTCTGCAAAACTTAGCAATAATACAGCTATCTTAAAAAATAATATTTCCATAGACAAGTTTAAACTTCCTAAAAATTATATGCTTCTAGCTTATCAAGATGGGGAATATTTTACTGCAGATAATAATGGAAATTTAAAAATTTTTGACAATTCTTATAATGAAATTTATAATTTTCAATTTGACGCTAGTGTTGTAGGAGTAGCTTCTAATGGAGATGATTTAGCCCTTGTACTTGCAAATAATACTATAGTTCTTGCAAATCGTTCTTTGGGTATTAAATTTAGTCAAACCCTAACCTCAGCTCCAGCTCAAGACAGTCGTACCGCTAATCCTATATTTTTAGACAATATCATCGTATATCCAACGCTAGATGGCAAAATTTTAATTCTTTCAAGAAACAATCTTCAAGTCATTAAAGATGTGGTTATTTCGGCAGAAAATTTTTTCAACAATGTAATCCATCTAAGCGTAATCGGAGATAAACTTATAGCAGCAACAGCTAAAAAAATCATTATTGTAAGCCCCGCTAGAACTCTTTATCTTGATGCTGACATAAAAGATGTTGCACTTAGCGATGATGGTATTTTTATACTAGAAAAAGATGGCACTATTATTAAAACTGATTATAACTTAAGAAAAATTGCGGAAAAAAAATTTGAATTTGCTATTTTTGTAAAAAGTAATATATACAATAATTATTTATATATTTTTGAAAAAACAGGCTATCTTATCAAAATGAATCTAAATTTAGATAATACACAAGTATTTAAACTTTCAGAAGCTATTGATAAAATTTCTTTCATGGGGAATGGTAAATTTTACTACGGAGATAAAATTTTAGATTTGTTATGATAAAAATTTTAGAACAAACAATAAAGTCTTTAAAATTAAATTTAAAGCCCTATGACTTAAGTATGTTGACTAGAAAAAAAAGTTATATTTGTGCTAAAGATCAAAATAACATTCTTTTTATGTATACAGGAAAAACAAAATTTTTAATGAAAGATGCCTTATTTTTAGAAAATCTAGCACAGCAAATTAACATAAATAACAAATATTTTTTTAGCATGGCTTCTCTTTGCTCTAAAGCAAAAAATCATCTAGAAATGAAAGGATTTAATATCTATGTTGCTCTGTGATATTGGGAATTCAAATGCTAATTTCCTAGATGATAACAAATATTTTACTCTTAGTATAGATCAGTTTTTAGAATTTAAAAATGAACAAAAAATTTTTTATATCAATGTCAATGAACATCTCAAAGAACATTTAAAAAATCAAAAAAATTTTATCAATCTTGAACCTTATTTTTTATTTGATACAATTTATCAAGGATTAGGAATCGATCGCATAGCAGCTTGTTATACTATTGAAGATGGGGTTGTTGTAGATGCAGGTAGTGCTATTACAATTGATATTATTTCTAATTCTATACATCTTGGTGGTTTTATCTTACCAGGTATTGCAAATTATAAAAAAATTTATAGCCATATTTCACCACGATTAAAAAGTGAATTTAACACTCAAGTTAGTCTTGATGCATTCCCGCAAAAAACTATGGATGCTTTAAGTTATGGTGTTTTTAAAGGAATTTACCTACTGATAAAAGATGCCGCTCAAAATAAAAAGCTTTATTTCACTGGTGGAGATGGACAATTTTTAGCAAATTATTTCGATCACGCAATTTATGATAAACTTTTAATCTTTCGAGGAATGAAAAAGATTATAAAAGAAAATCCCAATTTACTTTATTAAAAATGTTACAAAAATTCTCATTGATATCAAACCTTAATGAAATTTAACTTTTTGTAAAACAAATTCAATTAAACTTTATTTAGAAAAAAGTTTATTAAAATAAAAAAAGGAAAAACAATGGGTCAACAAGAATTTGATGTGCTTGTCATCGGAGCTGGAATTTCGGGAGCAGCATTATTTTACGAGCTTGCAAGATATACAAATATTAAAAATATTGCTTTGATAGAAAAATATAATACAGCTGCAACATTAAATTCTAAGGGAACGAGTAATTCTCAAACCATTCATTGTGGAGATATTGAAACCAATTATACTTTAGAAAAAGCGCGAAAAGTAAAAAGAACAGCTGATATGATAGTTAAATATGGACTCATGCAAAATGCGCAAAATAATTTCATGTTTTCTCATCAAAAAATGGCTCTAGCTGTTGGAGATATAGAATGTGATTATATGAAAAAACGCTATGAAGAATTTAAAGAACTTTATCCTTATATAAAATTTTTCGATAAAGCAAAAATCAAACAAATTGAACCCAAGGTTGTTTTAGGAGAAGATTGCAATCAAGATAGACCTGAAAATATCTGTGCCATGGGTGTTGAAAGCGGCGAGGTTTTTACAACTGTAGATTTTGGGAAAATGAGTATAAATCTAATAGAACAAGCCCAAAAACAAAATAAAAATACTTTCGTTGGCTTTAATCAAGAAATTATTCACATAGAAAAAAAAGATGATATTTTTATATTAAAAACCTCAAATCATCAAGAATACCATGCCAAAAGCGTAGTTGTCAATGCTGGGGCGCACTCTTTATATTTAGCACATAAAATGAACTTAGGTATGGATAAGTCTTGTTGGCCTGTTGCAGGAAGTTTTTATTTAACCAAACAAAAACTTTTAAATGGCAAAGTTTATATGGTGCAAAATCCTAAACTTCCATTTGCAGCCCTTCATGGAGATCCTGATTTGCTTGCTGATATGAACACTCGCTTTGGACCTACTGCACTTGTTATTCCAAAACTAGAACGTTATCATGGTCTAAAATCAGTTCCAGAATTTTTTGAAGCACTAAAACTTGATAAAACTGTTTTAAAAGTAACTTTTAATATGTTTAAAGATGCAACAATTAGAAATTACATCTTTTATAATTATCTTTTTGAACTACCTTTTATTGATAAAAGCTTATTTGTTAAAGATGCCAAAAAAATAGTCCCAAGTCTTAAAGCAAGCGATATTTATTATGCGAAAGGTTTTGGAGGCGTAAGACCACAAGTTATTGATAAAACTAAAGGAGAATTAATGCTAGGTGAAGCAAGCATCACAGAAACCCCTGGTATTATTTTCAATATGACTCCAAGTCCTGGGGCAACAAGTTGTTTAGGAAATGCTGAAAGAGATGCAAAGCTTATATGTAATTACCTAGGAATGGAATTTAACGAAGATAAATTTTCTTCAGAATTATTGTAATCATTTTGTTTCTATTTTTAGCTACAATAATTTCAAAAGGAGTTTACCATGCTTAAAAAAACAAAAATTGTAGCCACAGTAGGTCCAGCAAGTGAAAAGGAAGAAATTCTACGCCAAATGATTATCAATGGTGTAAATGTTTTCCGTTTAAACTTTTCTCATGGAACACATGAGTATCATAAAAAAAACTTAGATACCATAAGAAGAGTAGCTAAAGAATTGCATACTCGTATTGGAATTTTACAAGACATTAGTGGTCCTAAAATTCGTACAGGTGAACTTAAAGAACCATTTGAATTAAAAAAGGGTGATAGACTTGATTTTTATCGTGAAACAATTTTAGGGGAGAAGATTGCTCAAAATCATTATAAAATCAGTATCAATCAAAAATCTATTTTAGATATGTTAAAAATTGATGAATATATTTATCTATATGATGGATCAATTCGTGCTAAAGTAGAAAACATAGATGATCAAAAAATTGAAACCATTATAGAAAATGATGGTTTTTTAAACTCAAATAAAGGTATTAATTTTCCGAATACTAAAATCAATATTGATGTTATTACACAAAAAGATAAAAATGATTTACTTTGGGGTATAAAAAATGAAGTAGATTTTTTAGCAATATCTTTCGTACAAAATGCGCACGATATTGATGAAGTTCGTGAAATTTTAGCACAAAATAACGCAAAAATATCTATTTTTGCAAAAATTGAAAAATTTGATGCAGTAGAAAATATTGATGAGATTATTAAATCTAGCGATGGTATAATGGTTGCAAGAGGAGACTTAGGTATTGAGGTACCTTATTATAAAGTTCCTAATATCCAAAAAGAAATCATACAAAAAGCAAACAATGCCTCTAAGCCTGTTATTACTGCGACTCAAATGCTTTTTTCATTAGCCAAAAGCAAAACCGCCACAAGAGCTGAAATTTCAGATGTTGCAAATGCTGTTCTAGATGGAACAGATGCAGTAATGCTAAGTGAAGAAAGTGCCGTTGGTACAGATCCTGCAAACGCTGTTGATATAATGTGTCAAACTATAATAGAAACAGAAAAACGCTATCCATATAACAAATTTAATGATTTTAATGATTTAGACAATACAGATAAAATCATGCGTTCTTCAGCTCATCTTGCAACAGATCTTAACGCTGATGCTATTTTTTCTTTAACAAGTAGCGGAAAATCTGCTATTAAGATTGCGAGATATCGTCCAAATATAGAAATCATAGCAGTAGGACATTCTGAAAAAACCTTAAACTCTTTAAGCATAGTTTGGGGAGTTAATCCTGCGATTTTAGTTAACAAAAGTAATGAACTTACAGAATTATTAAAAGACTCTGTAAGATCAAGTGTTGAAAAAGGTTTTATGGATGAAGATAAATGCTATCTTCTAACTGCAGGCTTTCCAACAGGGGTAGAAGGCACTAGCAATCTTATCCGCATTCTCAATAAAGAGCAAATTACTTATTATCTACAATAAAACATTAAATTCCTTTGAAAATAAGGAATTTAATGTCCTTATAAATTTTTTAAGTCAAAAGTCGATATAAATTAAAGCCTCACACAAAGGAGCAAATATGCAAGTGAATACTTTTTCAAATATCGCTAGCATGGCACAAACACAAGTTAGCAATAAGAAGGCAGATGATGCTAAGGAAAACACAAAAGACAAAAATGTTCAAAGTGCTAATTCTAGCAAGGATGTAGATAAAAATACCCTTGAAAAATTAAATGCACTTGGTGGAAAAGGCATTACACAAATTTACCTAGTTCAGTTTCAACAGCAAACAATGAATGCTGTAATAGGTTCGAGCAATGCCCAAACTGGACTAGATAGTCTTTTAAATGGTGCCAATTTAGATACTGCGAAATCTATACTTACAAATATTGATTTTGCATCCTTAGGCTACAGTGGCAAAAATCCACTTGATATGAATACAGATGAACTTCAACAACTTGTAAGTGAAGATGGTTTTTTTGGAGTGGAAAATACAGCCAATCGCATCGCGGATTTTGTTATTAAAGGCGGTGGCGATGATGTTGAAAAATTAAAAAAAGGTCTTGAAGGTATGAAAAAAGGATTTGAGCAAGCAGAAAAAATGTGGGGTGGAGAACTTCCTCAAATCAGTCAAGATACAATAGATGCGGCACTTAAAAAAGTTAGCGATCGCATCGATGAACTAGGCGGAAAAACTCTAGATCTTCAAGCTTAACTAAAAATGCTTAGAAATTTCTAAGCATTTTTAGTTGTTATTAATATCAAAAGTAAAAAATTCACTCTTAAAATTATTAGGTAAAGTTTTATACTGAGATATCGCAGCTTCATAGTTCTTTACTTCTTGATACAACATACCAAGAGCTGCTTTACTCTCTTTGTTATTTTTATCTGTAAGTTTAGAAAGCTGCAAAAGCGCTATAGCTGAATTTGGATTATTTGCACCTACGGCTGCTACGGCTGCTAAAAATAAAGTTTTAGTATCTTTAGCTCCATAATCATCAATCAAAGAATTATAAAGCGCATAAGCCTCCTCGTATTGCTGTGCAAAAATATCCAAATAAGCTAAAGTTTGTAAAATACCCTCATCTTTTGCTCCTGAAACATTAATCAACTCTTTAAATTTCTGTCTTTCTAAATTTAAAAGCCCTGCAATATGCATTAAATTAACATAAAATTCCCTAGCTATATTTGGCCCACCAAAAACACTACGATAATCAAGTTTTAAATTTTTAAAATGAATTTGAGCATTTTGAGCATATTCTTTAATATTTAAATTTGAATTTAAAGAATTAAAATACAAAATATTTGCCAAAATATCTTCAGGCAACTCTGAACGCAATTTAGCAATTTTCACATCTACTTGATTATTAAGGTTATTATTTTTAGCAATAATAGCTTCAAAAATCAAACTCAAAGGCGTATCTTTTTTTATTTCATCTAAATAAGGAAGCATAGAAATATAATTATTATTAACTAAAAATAACATACTTTTTTGCATATTAGCTTTAAAATTAGAATCAGCAGCTATATTATCAAGAATTTCATTGTAAAGTTTAGTTGTATCAATATCAATTAATTTTGCACAAAACATAGCAAAAGCACCTGCTAAGTAATTTTTAGGATTAAGATGATATGAACTTGAAAAATGCTTATAAGCAAGTTCATAATTTTGCATTTGGGCATAAGTTAAAGCCAAATTATAATGTAAAATACTATGTTCTGGATAATCCTTGATAAGTTTTTGAAATTCTTGGTTAGCAAGGCGTAACTTCTGATTTAATGCATAGTTAATAATATTGGCAATTTTTACATTGGTAGATGAAAGAGCTTTGCTTATATTAAGATAAATTCCCGCATCAGTACTATCATCAACGAAATCTGTAACATTAGCTTTTTTAATATATAAAGCAGCCTGCTTACTATCAAAAACCTGATAAGGTGCAAAATAAAAAAGCAAATCGAATTGATCTTTTTGTTTTTTTAGCAAATCTTTTGAAAAAGAATTTTGAGCAACTGCTATATTAAAAAGATCCTTATTTAAACGAACTTGAATTTTATAAGTATCTAAAATCTTATATCTATCTTTATCGTTATCATAAGAATTTTGCAAGCGCGCTAACATATCTTGATAATTTCCTGTTTTAATATCAACCAATGTTAAAGCCGCTAAACTCTGATTAAAATCTCTTTCAATTTTCATCGCTGTACTTAAAGCGACTTTAGCTTTAGCATATTCTCCTATTCTAGCGTATAAAAGACCTAAAGATAAACTAGATTCAAAATTACCTTGAGAATTTAATTGCTGTATAGCCTTGGAATCAAAGTCCATTTTTGCATAAATTTTAGCAGACAAATACTTTGCAACATCAGAATACGGCTCCACATCTGTTCTTTGTAACATTTGCAAGGCCTCAGGGTAATATCCTTTGTAATAATTAATCAAGCTTAAATAATAATCATATAATTTTGATTTTCCTTCTTTTGGAAGATACACTTGAGCTAAATCAATATAATATCTAAATTTTTCCTTATCATTAAGCTTTAAAGCACAAACAGCAGCATTGATAGCAGCTACACTTTGATTTTCTCCATTGGCTATAGCTTTCTTGAAGCTTTCAAAAGCTTCTTGGAATTTATTCTCATTCATTTGAGAAACGCCTAAATTATAATTAGATAAAGATTCGTTATATACGGCAACTTGCTCATAAACTTTTAAAGCCTGTTCAACCTCACCCTTTAAATATAAAGCATTTGCTTTTTGGATCATACCATCAATTCTTTGCATATCATTGTATTTATATGATTCATCAGGCATAATAACAGGTTGTTCTAAAGGCTTAGAAGCTATAATATCTGGTTTAATTTTTCCTTCACTAAAAGTTAAATAAAAAAGTGTAAAAACTAAAATGCAAATAATCCCCAAAGATAAACCCACAAGAGACATAAACTTACGATCTTTATACCAAGGCGTAGGCTCTTGACTTTCAACTTCTTCAAAAGTTGATACATCTTCAGGCGCACTTTCTCTTGTAAATTTAAAACCACTATCACTATTTTCTTGAGGTAATTCTTCTGGCAATGATGCAAATTCTTCATCTTCTGGAGCTTGCCCCTCTTGCCCCTTAAATCCCTCTAAACTCTCATCAAGTCTTGGTTGATTTAAGCCATCTTCGGGTTTTTCTAGTATTATATCTTCTTGTTCAGCCATCTATACTCTTTAAAAATATTTTTTCAAAGCATCAGGAATATGAATTTTTCCTTCTTTATCTTGATAATTTTCCATAATCGCTACCAAGGTTCTTCCTACTGCCAAAGATGAGCCATTAAGAGTGTGAACGAGTTCATTTTTTCCTTGTTCGTTTTTATAGCGAATTTTAGCGCGTCTTGCTTGAAAATCACGACAATTTGAAACCGAGCTGATCTCACGATATTTATTTTGTCCTGGAAGCCACACTTCAAGATCTACAGTTTTTGCCGCACTAAAACCCAAATCTCCGGTGCAAAGCATCAAATGTCTATGCGCTAAACCTAAAGAACTCAGCAAATCACTTGCACACTCAAGCATTTCATTAAACACGCTATCACTTTGCTCAGGTTTAGTGATACTTACAAGCTCTACTTTTTCAAACTGGTGTTGTCTTATAATACCTCTTGTATCACGCCCTGCACTGCCTGCTTCTTTTCTAAAACAAGCACTATAACAAGTCATTTTTATCGGTAAAGTTTCACTAGCTAAAATTTCTCCGCTGTAAAGATTGGTTACTGGAATTTCAGAAGTTGAGATCAAATACAAATCCTCATCATCTACCTTATACATATCTTCTTTAAATTTTGGCAACTGACCTGTCCCAAACATAGTAGCACCATTTACCAAAAAAGGTACATTAACAAATTCAAATCCACGACTTCTATTAAAATCTATCATATAATTTACCAAAGCACGGCTTAATAAAGCTCCTTCGTTCTTAAGCACACAAAAACGGCTTTGTGAAATTTTTACCCCACGCACAAAATCAAGCCAATTTAAACTCTCTCCTAATTCAAAATGCTCTTTTGGAGTAAAATCAAAGCTAGGTGGATTTAAAACTTTTTTAAGCTCCACATTTTCATCTTCGTCCTCACCCACAGGCACACATTCATCTGGGATATTTGGGATGGCATGAGCGATTTCTTCAAGCTCATTTTCTAAAGCATTTACTTTAGCGCTTTGCTCATTAATTTTGCTTTTATTTTCGCTTAATTTTGCTTTTAAACTTTCTTTATCTTCGGCTGTAGCAAGTTCTTTACTGAATTTATTTTGAAAAGCTTGAAATTCTTCTAAAGCTGTTTTTTCTTTTTTTAAACTTGCAAAAAGTTCAGCAAGTTTTTTTAAGATATTTTCATCAACTTTTTTATTTTTTAACTTTTTAGCCACTTCATCAAAATTATTTTGCAAATTTTTTAAATCTAGCATTTTCTACTCCTTAAAGTCCGATTTTTTCATAAATTTTTTGCATTTTTTCTTGGGCGATTTTTCTTGCTTTTGTCGCACCAAAATCCAAAATTTCTTTCAAATGCGAAGGCTTTTCTAAAAGCTCATTATATTTTTCTCTTGCTTCTTTAAAATAAGCATTTACAAGCTCGTTTAAATATATTTTAAAATGTCCATAACCCTCACCACCTTTTTCATAGCGTATTTGTAATTCTTTTTGCCCTGATTCATCTAAAAAAAGCTTTGCGATTTTAAAAATATTGCAGTTTTCATGATCTTTTGGATCTTCTAAAGCGGTACTATCTGTAACTATGGAAGAAATTTGTTTTTTTAAGGTTTTTTCACTGCTAAAAATATCTATAGTATTTTGATAAGATTTACTCATTTTTGCTCCATCAGTACCCACAACCACAGCTACTTCTTCATTAACTCTCGCTTCTGGAAGGGTAAAAATTTCACCCCATTCATTATTAACTTTTAAAGCAATATCGCGTGCGATTTCAACATGCTGGATTTGATCTTTTCCTACAGGGACAATTCGTGTATCAAAAAGTAAAATATCTGCCGCCATTAAAACAGGATAAGAAAAAAGCCCATGTGAAGCACTAAGTCCCTTAGCAACTTTATCCTTGTAACTATGTGCACGCTCTAATAAACCCATAGGAGTAAATTGCGATAAAATCCAATAAAGCTCCATAACTTCCTTAACATCACTTTGCAACCAAAAAACGCTTTTTTGAGGATCTATACCAAGGCTTAAAAAAGCTGCAGCAGCTTTTAAGGAATTTTGTTTAAGTTTTTCTCCATCTTGAGAAGAAGTCATGGCATGATAATTAGCAATAAACATAAACATTTGGCTTTTTTCTTGTGCATCTACCATTTGCTTAATCGCACCAAAATAATTACCTATATGCAAATCGCCACTTGGCTGAAGGCCTGTTAATACTCTCATTTTATCACCTTTTTAATCTCGCTTAAAAGCTCATCTATATTTTTATTTTCTATATTTAAAATAAAATTTGCCTTTTGTTCATACTTGCTTAAACGCTCATTATATAATTTTTTTGCTTTAATTTCATCATAAAATAAAGGTCTTTTAGAAATTTCATCTTTGTCTAAACGCTTTTTTAAATATTCAAAATCTACTTTTAAATAAATACAAAAACCTGCTTTTTCTAAATTTGAAACATTAACAAAACCCCCACCTGTAGCAATACAAGCTTTCTCACAAGAACTAAAAAAATCAGCCATTTTTTGCTCTTGTTCTCTAAAAAAATTTTCCCCTTTTTGTTCAAAAATTTCACTGACTTTTTGATTAAATTTTTGTTCTATTAAAAAATCACTATCTAAAAAAACAAGATCTAAATCCTTAGCTAAAGCTCTTGCTAAAGTGCTTTTTCCAGAACCCATAAATCCTATAAAAACGATATTTTTAGCTTTCATCATTTTCTTTACTGCCCTTTTTACGCGAAGCAATCACTAAAGGCACACCTTCAAAATTAAATTCTTTTCTGATTTGATTTTGTAAATAACGCTTATAGCTAAAATGCAAGGCCTTAGGACGATTCATAATAAGTGCAATTTTTGGCGGTGCTAAGTCATATTGTACTGCATAATAAATTTTAACCAATTTCCCATAATCATGCGGCAAAGGATGTGCTCTTGTGGCATTTTCTATCAAGGTATTAAGCTTAGAAGTTTGGATTTTTTGAGTGAAATTTTCAAAAATTTGCAAAATTTTATCGAGTAAAACATGCACCCTTTTTCCACTTAAAGCTGATACGCTAATCACGGGTGCGTAAGCTAGAAATTTAAAACGATCAAGACGCAATTCTTTTACAGTCTTATCAAAATCCATCTCACTTTTATCCCATTTATTTAAAACAATAATCACACCCAAATAATGCTTAGCCACAAGCCCAGCAATGCGTTCATCAAGCTCGTTAAAGCCCTCATGCGCATCTAAAACCAAAAGTGCTATTTGAGAATGAGATAAAATTTTTTCCGTGCGATTCAGGGCAAAGCGTTCGAGTCCTTGAATTTTACCCCTTTTTCTAATACCTGCAGTATCAACAAATTCTATCACTTTATCTTTATGAACTACACTTTCATTAACAGGATCTATAGTAGTTCCTGCAATAGAACTTACAACACTGCGTTCTTGTTTAACCAAAGCATTTAAAAGACTTGATTTTCCAACATTTACACGCCCTACAATACCCACTCTGATATGATTTTGATCGACTTCTTTAAATTGAAATTCTTTTCCTTCTTCATAATACTCTAAAAAATCTTCTAAATTTTCTTCTTCATCGGGGATTAAAAACTCTTCATGTAAAAATTTTTCAAGCCATTCATAAAGTTCATCTAAGCCTACATTATGGGTTACTGAAAGATTAAAGATTTCCTTTACGCCAAAATTTGCAAACTCCCAAGCCCTTTCTTCATCTTTTTTATTATCTACTTTATTAATCACTAAGGCTATAGGTTTTCCAAGTTTTTTTAAAGAATAAAAAAATTGTCTATCCTCGTCATCAGGCGCTAATTTCCCATCAACTAGATAAAGTATGATATCGCTTTCTTTGGCTACTTTTAAAGTGTTTTTTTTCACATTTTTAAAAAGTTCATCACTTTCATCAAGCCCTCCACTATCAATAAGCATGGCTTTTTTTGAATTAATATGAATTTCTGTTTTATTTGTATCTCTAGTTGTACCTGAAATATCACTTGTAATAGCTATTCTTTGTCTTGCCATTCTATTAAAAAGGCTTGATTTTCCCACATTTGGCTTACCTATAAGTATAATGCTTTGCATTTTTTTCCTAGAAAATTATATTTTTAAAATTATATAAAATTTGGCTTAATATTAAGCAAAAAAAGACTAGAATTAACCCAGATTTTAGTCAAGGAAAAAAATGCTAAAAGTAATCAAGCATAATTTAGGAATTTATTTCATGATTTTAGCATGTTTGGATTTTGCACTTATGGGAGCTTGTGCAAAAATTCTTAGCAAGGAAATGAGTTCTATAGAAATTATGTTTTTTAGAAATATCATAGGAATTTTTTTCATAGTCTATCTTTTAAAACGATCTAAGGCGCATAAAGAAGGGGGGCATTTTTGGCTCTTGGTATTTCGTGGAGTAGTAGGCACGCTTTCACTATATATGTTTTTCTATAATGTTTCAAATATTACACTAGGTGGAGCTTTTGCTTTTCAAAAAACTGCTCCTATTTTTATTACTTTAATAGCTTTTGTTGTTTTTAAAGAAAATATTGGTATCAAAGGCTGGATAGGAATTTTAATAGCATTTGGTGGAGTACTTTTAATCGCTCAGCCTTGGGCTCATAATTTAAATCATTCAGGCTTTGATTTAAAAAATTCAGTTATAGGTATCACGAGTGGATTTTTAGCCGCTTTAGCTCTTACAAGTGTAAGAGAACTTAGAAAATCTTACACTACAGAACAAATTGCCTTTTCTTTTATCCTTTTAGGAACCTTAATGCCTTTAATTTCTATGATCAGTGCTGAATTTTTTGAACCACAGCATCTTGATTCTTTACATTTAGATTTCATTCTAGCGCCTTTTGTGATGCCAAGTCTTGCAGCTTGGCTTATCATTGCCATTATGGGAACTTTAGGCACCATTTATCAAATTCATGTCACTAAAGCTTATGGTATCGCTAAACAAGCAGGAGTGGTTGCCGGAGTTAGTTATCTTGATGTAGTATTTAGTATGATAGTTGGGATAATTTTGGGAGATAATTTACCAAGTACTATGGTTTTTTTAGGTATAATAGGCATTATTTTTGGTGGATTAATTTTAGTTAAGAACAAAGGAAAAAAATGAAAAAAATGATACTCATTGCTGGTCCTTGCGTGATAGAAAGCAAAGATTTGATTTTTAAAGTTGCTGAACAGTTAAAAAATTTTAATGAAAATCCAAATATAGAATTTTATTTCAAATCAAGTTTTGATAAGGCCAATCGCACAAGTATTAATTCTTTTCGAGGTCCTGGTCTTGAAGAAGGATTAAAAATTTTACAAAGCGTAAAAGATGAATTTGGTATGAAAATCTTAACCGATATACACGAAAGCAATCAAGCAAACCCTGTAAGTGAAGTAGCTGATGTCTTGCAAATTCCTGCTTTTTTATGTCGTCAAACCGATTTACTTGTAGCTGCAGCAAAAACTAAGGCAAAAGTTAATATCAAAAAAGGACAATTTTTAAACCCAAGCGATATCAAATACAGCGTTAAAAAAGTTCTACAAACCCGTGGTATAGAAGATGAAGGCTATGAAGCTGCTCAAAAAAATGGTGTTTTTGTAGCTGAAAGAGGAGCTAGCTTTGGCTATGGAAATTTAGTAGTAGATATGCGTTCTTTAGTTATCATGCGTGAATTTGCTCCAGTTATTTTTGATGCTACCCATAGCGTACAAATGCCAGGGGCTGCAGGTGGAAGTAGCGGAGGGAAAAGCGAATTTGTAGAACCTTTAGCAAGAGCGGCAGCAGCCGTAGGCATAGATGGCTTTTTCTTTGAAACACATATTAATCCTTGCGAGGCTTTATGCGATGGACCCAATATGCTTAATCTTACACGCCTTAAAAATTGCGTTAATACATTACTAGAAATACAAAATATCATAAAGGAAAACAAATGAATATTATTGAAGGAAAATTAAATTTAGACTCAAATACAAAAATTGCTATCATTAATGCAAGATTTAATCATATCATCACAGATCGCCTTGTAGAAGGAGCAAAAGATGCTTTTTTAAGACACGGAGGCAAAGAGGAAAATCTAAGCCTTATACTTGTTCCTGGTGCTTTTGAACTTCCGTATGCGTTAAAAAAAGCTATAGAAAGCAAAAAATTTGATGCAATTTGTTGCGTAGGTGCAGTAATTCGTGGCTCAACTCCGCATTTTGACTATGTTTCAGCAGAAACCACCAAAGGCATAGCCAATGTGAGTTTAAATCATAATATCCCTGTAAGCTTTGGTGTTTTAACTACAGATACAATAGAACAAGCCATAGAAAGAGCTGGAAGCAAAGCAGGCAATAAAGGCTTTGAAGCTATGACAACTGTAATCGAGATGTTAAATTTAAGCAAGGAGCTTTAATGGCAACGCGTCATCAAGTTCGCCAAAGCGTCATCTCCTTGCTTTATGCTTTTGAGTTAAATTCTCAAAACAATGTTTTTGTAGATGAAATTTTAAATGAAAAAAAAATACGCAATGAACAAAAAAATTTTACTTTAAATTTATATAATGGAATTTTAGATAATTTAAACAATATTGATGAAACCTTAAATTCATTTCTAAATGATAATCAAATTACAGCTTTAGGACATGTAGAAAGAGCTATACTAAGACTTGGAGCTTATGAGTTACTTTTTACCGATACTCCTAGCGCCATTGTCATCAATGAGGCTATAGAACTTGCTAAAGAACTTGCTAATGACAATTCTCCAAAATTTATAAATGGAGTTTTAGATGCCTTAATAAAGGCTAAAAAATGAAGCTTTGTGTCGCACTTGATCTTTCTACAAAAGAAGAATGCTTACAACTTGCCAAAGAATTAAAAAATTTAGACATATGGTTAAAAGTAGGTTTAAGAGCATATTTAAGAGATGGTTTTAAATTCATAGAAGAACTTAAAAAAGTTGAT
This sequence comes from Campylobacter sp. CFSAN093249, assembly GCF_011067895.1. Taxonomy (NCBI): domain Bacteria; kingdom Pseudomonadati; phylum Campylobacterota; class Epsilonproteobacteria; order Campylobacterales; family Campylobacteraceae; genus Campylobacter; species Campylobacter sp. CFSAN093249. The sequence continues at coordinate 45,539 of NZ_JAAMWM010000001.1, forward strand.
GATTTTAAAATATTTCTTGATCTTAAAATTCATGATATTCCCAACACTATGGCAGATGCTTGCGAAGAAGTATCAAAACTTGGTGTTGATATGATCAATATCCACGCAAGTGCTGGAAAAATAGCCATACAAGAAGTTATGACACGGCTTAGCAAATTTTCAAAAAGACCTTTAGTTTTAGCAGTTTCTGCTCTTACGAGTTTTGATGAAGAAAATTTCTTTAGTATTTATAGACAAAAAATTGAAGAAGCTGTAATTAATTTTTCAAAAATATCCTATGAAAATGGACTTGATGGTATGGTATGCTCTGTTTTTGAAAGCAAAAAAATTAAAGAGCACACAAGTTCAAATTTCTTAACCCTTACTCCTGGAATTCGTCCTTTTGGAGAAACAAGTGATGATCAAAAACGTGTTGCTAATCTTGCAATGGCTAGAGAAAATTTGAGTGATTATATCGTTGTGGGAAGGCCTATATATAAAAATGAAAATCCTAGGGCTGTATGTGAAAAAATTTTAAACAAAATACACAGAAAAAATATAAGCGAAAACGATATAGAGCAAAATTATGAAGTAATTCAGCAAAAAGAATGGGATATGTGTAATCACTTTGAAGAATGGATTAAAACTCAGCCTGATAAAGAACATGCTTTAAAAGAATTTTATGCTAAGTGTGGGATAAAATATTGAATTATCAACAATTAGAATGCGATTACTTTAATCTTTACAATCAGTTTCTTAGCGTGGATTTTCAAATTTCATTATTTGAAAAAGATCATAAAGGTTTAATTAAAGATTTTATATTTTTTTATTATCAAATTTTAAAACAAAAAGACTTGAGCTACTTGCTTGAGGTAAGAAATAAAATTTCCCTGAAAGTTTATAATTATATGCAAGAGCACTCCACTTCTCCAAAAGATTTAAGTCTTATTTGTCTAAGAGAAAATAAACATATTAAATTTTTTCAAATATTTTACAAGGCTCTCGCTTATTTTGTAGCCTTTAGAAAAAAACTTGATGGAGAACAAAAAATTAAAAATTTGATTTCAAATATCAATGACTGTTTTGGCTATCATTTCTTGAATTCTGACTTTAACAATCTTCAAAATTTTCAAAAAAGCGATTTGTTCACCTTACCTGAAAAACATCTTAAATATTTTCACTTCGCCATGATTCATCTTTGTTTCATGGTTTTAAATCCTTTAAATTTTAAAGACTCTAATCGGCATCTTGATAAAGCGATTAATTATCTTGTCGATGGAACTTTTGAAATTTATGAGCTCATCTTTAAAGAATATTTTTTATTGTTTTCAAAAGATAAAGAGCTCAAGGATGAACTTAGAAAATTAAAAAAATTAGAATTTAAAATTCTAATGCAAGAAACTTCAAAAATGAAACTACTTAATCACTATAAAGAATTTTGCGAAGAAATATTCTACAATATAGAACTTGAAAAAATCACACAAAATTAATCCTGTATTAACATTGTTATAGTTTAATAATAAAAATTTTTAATAAGGAAAAATTATGCTTATAACACCTGAAAAACTTTATAAACAAAGGAGAAATTTTTTAAAACTTGGAGCGGGTGCTTTAATAAGTTCAAGCGTGCTTGCTTCTAAACTATCTGCTTTAAATTTCACAAGCGATACTAATCCAAACAAACTTGAAATCAGCGATGAAGAACTGGCTACAAATTATGTCAATTTTTATGAATTTTCAACAGATAAAAGAAAGGCTGTATCATTGGCACAAAATTTCAATACTCAAAATTGGAAAATCGATATCAGTGGAGAAATAGAAAAACCTTTAACTTTAAGCATGGAAGATATTTTAAAATTTCCACTAGAAGAAAGAATTTATCGTTTTCGCTGTGTTGAAACTTGGTCTATGGTGGTACCTTGGGTAGGCTTTGAATTGCGTCGTTTGATTGAAATGGCAAAACCTACAAGCGAGGCAAAATTTGTTAAATTTACCACTCTTTTAGATAAGAGCCAATTTCCCGATCAAGACGCTTTATTTCCAACTATAGACTATCCTTATGTAGAAGGACTTCGCATGGATGAAGCTATGCATCCTCTTACCTTGCTTGCAGTAGGAATGTATAAAAAAGCCTTAAAGCCTCAAAATGGCGCTCCAATACGCCTTGTTGTTCCTTGGAAATATGGCTTTAAAAGTATTAAATCCATAGTTAAAATAGAATTTACCAAAGAACAGCCTAAATCCACTTGGGAAAGTTACGCTCCAAGTGAATATGGTTTTTATGCTAATGTCAATCCTAATGTTTCTCATCCTAGATGGTCTCAAGCTAACGAGAGGGCTTTAGGAGACTTCTTTACCAAACCTACTTTAATGTTTAATGGATATGAAAAAGAAGTGGCAAGTTTATATAAAAACATGGACTTGAAAGTGAATTTTTAATGCAGACAAAATACTTTAAATTTCTTGCTTATTTTAGCTTTATCATAAGTTTAATTTATGGCTTTTATCATATCATAAAAGCCTTTGATTTTGTAAAAGAAGCCTATATTTACACTGGAATATTTGCTTTAATCTTTTTAAATTTAAGTCTTTTATTTTCTTTACTTAAATTTAAAAAAACAAGAAATTATCCTAAAATTTTAGGTATTTTTGCAGCTTTTTGGGCGATTTTGCACTTTTTAAATTATTTTATTTTTGATAGAAATGCTCAAATTTTAAGGCTTTTCGATGATATTTCACATCGTTTATTAGAAGCAAGTGGATTTATCGCATTTTTAATCATATTTTTAATGCTTTTAAGTTCTTTTAAAATCTTTAAAAAACTTAGTAAAATCAGAAAACTAGGATATTTATGCTTAGTTTTGGCAAGTTATCATTATTTTTTAACCCCAAAAATTCCTATGTTTTGGGAATGGAGTGCTTTAATTATAGCTTTGTTTTATTTTATAGTTCGCTATACAAAAACATTAAAAAAGTTAAAATCCAACAATCTTACTTTTATCAAAACTTGAATTTAATTCTTTTTGTATACTTTCTATAAAATCTTGCATTTTAAAAACCCCATCTTTTGATACAGCTACTTTCAAAGCTGTATTCTTCACCACCATTAAAATTTGTGCTCCACTTAATTCATAATTTGATAAAATATTTATATCAAAATCTTTTTCAAATAATGCTTTTTTAGGTAGAAATTTTTCCCAAATTTTAAGCCTATCTTTAAAATCAGGTTTTTTAAATTCTATCTTATAATCAAATCTTCTTGAAAATGCACTATCTAAGCTTTCTAAAAAATTTGTCGTAGCGATAATCACACCACTAAAACGCTCAATTTGCTCTAAGAATATATTTTGCATTTGATTATGCATTTTATCGCTACCACTACTTCCATCTACACGCGTACTTAAAAACTGATCAGCTTCATTGAGAAGTAAAATAGGACTTTGTTTACAAGTTTGCACGATATTTTTATAAGTATCAAAAATTTTTCTTACATTTTGCTCACTCTCTCCAACCCATTTGCTCAAAATTTTAGAACAGTCAAAACTAAGAACAGATTTTTTCATTGATTTAGCCATAGCTAAAGCTGACATAGTTTTTCCAGTACCAGCAGGACCATAAAAAATAATTTTAGCTTCTATATTTTTATTACTCTTTATACCCCAAGAATGAAGTCTTTCTAGGACTTTTTTATCTTGTTGTTTTAAAATATTTTCTAAAAGCTCTTTTGTATTTTCAGGCATAATAATATCATTGATGTCAGTGCTTGGTTCTATAAGCTCGAAAATATCTTGATCTTTTAAAACACTTTCAATTTTGATTTTTTTACTTTGTTTTGGTTCAAAATTTATAATTCTTTGTAAAATTTCATCGATAATAAAAAAACTTTTAGAAATATCTCCAAAAGCATTTAAATATTCATCATACTCGATTAAGTTTAAAAGAGGAGCATTTTCTTGTAATAGTTTTTTATTTTTATGCCTTTCTAAATCATTTTCACTGATTAAAGAAAGTAAAGAATTCATTTCTCTAGAAATCGAACTTTCATTACTTAAGGCGTATTCTTCTTTTAAAAGTGCTAGAAAAATAATTTGTTCTTTATGTTCAAGATTGTATTCTTTAAAAATATCAGCCAATACATTATAAAATTTACTTTTTTTTAGTCTTTCTTTGATATGTTTTTCATAAAGTTTAATTTGATTTTTTATTTCACTATTATAAGCACTTTTTTGTATAAAACTTAATCTTTCGTATAATTGAATACGCGCAAATTCATCTTTTAAATATTCTAAATAATCTGCATAAGCCTCTTGTTTCTCAAAATTTAAACGAGGTTTTGCTTCTAAAAATTCTAAAAAATATTCACTTAGACTAAGCTCACTTTGCAATAAGGCAAGAGTTAATGTTTGAGTTTTATTATTTTCTAAACTTTTAAAAAAACTCGAATTTTGATTTACAAAACCTCTTTCGATAAGTTTTTTTAAATCCTCCAAAGCATCAAGATAAAGATACTTATCATTTCCAAAAATTGTCGATAATAAAGTAAAGGCATTGATAGAAGAAATAGAAACGACATAATTTCTACAAAGTTCTCTAAGAATCAAAGCCTCATTTTTAGCACACTTAAGCTCTTTATAAATTTGAGTATCTTCTATATTTTTCAAACTTAAAAAATTTTTTAATTTTTCCATTATTTTTTAAATTCCTTAAGCTCATCTTCGTTAAATTCTACGCAAATATTTTCATCTAAAAAATGACCTTCAAAAGGTAGATAACAAATTTTTAGTTTTCCATTATTAAGCAAAAAATTATTATTAAATTGTAAATTTTGCAGATCTTCAAAACACTCATCACATGTATTTTTAAGCTTCTCATGTAAAAGATTTTGAAATTTTTGATTTTTAGTATTATACAAATCATTTAGTTTTACAAATGCGTGAGCATTAATATCATAAACAAAATTATTTAACTCTAAAATAGCACGGCTCATACCATCTTCATAAAAATAATACCATTCTTCAAAACTAATTTTTCCATCTTGTAAAAAAATAGGCTTTTGGCGAATTTGTTCAAAACTAAATACACTCTTATGAACAGGATGAAATTCTTTAAAATCATCATTAAAACCTATAAAATCAAGACTACGCTTTATACGAATGCCATCTTGCGTTTCAACAAGTTCTAAAGTAGTTGTTCCTAAAATTTCTCCTTGAAAATTTTTATTATCATATGTAAGCATTTTAGAAGAATTGATTTTATATTTTTTACGCTCATCCTGCCAAAAATCATTTGTCTTAACGAGCGGAATCTCTAAATTTCCATTTATATCATCAATAATTAAAAAACTAGAACTTGTTTGATTTTTATCCCTGTCAAAAAGTGGAGTCATAGGCGCATTATCATAAACTATGGCAAAAATTTCTTTATCCTGCAAATGATAAAAATACAATTCACCTTTATAAACTTGCGCTAAAGCTAGATTTACAAAGCAAAATACCAGTAAAAAAAATTTCAAACTCTATCCTTTAATTTTGAATATGCGTTAAGATAATTTTAGTATGTGAAATTTTATCAAAAAAACTTACTTTATTATCACAAACTTGATAAAAAATTTCATAATTTTTTGCTTTTAAATTTTGTTCAAAACCACAATCAGTTTTTTCTAAATTTTTACCCTGCCATAAAGCATTTGCCTTTAAAATATCACTTAAAATATCATCATAATATACATTTTTAAAAAATTTTTGATTAAACACTTTTTTATCATAACACACTGCATTGATACAAATTTTATCTTTGATTTTGAGTTCAAAAAAAGCTTGCCCTAGTTTATAAACTTCTAAATTTAAAGCATTATTTTCTTTTTTTAAAAAAGCTGCGTCATTGATTTTTATCATAGGAGAAGCAATCAAAACCATCAAGCTTTGACTCGAAAAATTTTGATTTTTCACACTACAAGCACAAAGAAAAAAAATAAAACACAGAGCTAAACAATGCTTCAAATTTGACCTTATTTAAGATTTTTAAAACTGATATTTAACTCTAAATCAAGCTCTTTTACAAGCTTCATCACAGCTTGTAAATCATCAATTTGTTTTGCTACAACACGAATTTCTTCACCACGAATCGAAGAATTAACTTTAAGTTTGCTATCTTTGATAGCTTTATTGATTTTTTTGGCATTTTCACTATCAATAGCATCGTTTGCTTTCAAATTTAAACGAAACATTGCTCCACTTTCACGAGAAAGCTCTTTAATAGCATTAGGATTAATTCCTCTTTTGATAAGTTTAGAAATCACTATATCTTTTAAAACATCAAGCTTTCCTTCACTAGAAGAACTGAGTTTAAAAATACTCTCTTTTTCGCTTAAATCAATCTCACACTTAATTCCTTTTAAGTCATAACGACTATCAAGTTCTTTTTTAGCTTGTTCAAAAGCATTTTTTAACTCTTGTTTATCTAAAGCTGCTGAAATATCAAAACTATGTTCACTTGCCATTTTCTATCCATTCTTTTAAATTATTATAAACTATATCCATTAAAGCATTTAAAGCCTCCTTGCTCGCCCACGCAACATGAGGAGTGATAATAAGATTTTCTTTATTTTTAATGCTTAAAAGTGGATGATTTTTCATCATAGGTTCAATTTCTAAAACATCAAGCCCTACACGAATATTTTTTTCATCTATGATTTTAGCTAAATCATTTTCATTGACAATCCCACCTCTTCCTACATTAATCAAAATCGCATTATCTTTTAAAAGCTTTAATTCTTCAAAGGCGAGTAAATTTTTGGTTTTTTCATTTAAAGGTGCGTGGATACTTATAATATCGCAAGTTTTTAATAAATCTTTTAATTCCAAATGTACAAAATCTGCGTTTTTATTAGCTCCACTCGTAGAATAATAATAAATTTCGGCTCCAAAAGCCTTTGAAATTTTTGCCACTTCTTTACCTATGGTTCCTAAACCTATAATACCATGTTTTTTACCACTTAAGGTGTTTAAAATTCTACTATAATCTGTAAAAATAGGACTTTCACACCATTTACCCTCTTTGCTCCATTTGTCATAATAAAGCACTTGATTTAAAAAAGCAAACATAAACGCAAAAGTATGTTGCACCACACTCATAGTAGAATACCCAGCAGCATTTTTTACAATAATACCTTTTTCTTTAGCATACTCAATATCGATATTATTAACCCCTGTAGCAGTTTCCAAAATGAGTTTTAAATTTTTACAAGCATCAATCACATCTTTATCAATTACAACCTTGTTTGTCATGGCGACATTAGCATCTTTTAAACGCTCTATGGTTTGCTCTTTATTTGTTGTGGTATAAATTTGCAAAGAACCAAATTTTTCAAAAACACTTAAATCATAATCCCCTAAAGTTGCCGCATCTAAACAAACAATTTTCATTTCTAATCCTTTATAATATGTCCTACAAATTTAGAATAATTATCAAGCACAAGTCCTCCTTTTCTAAATCCTAAGCCACACCCTTCATAAGCAAAGAAAACACCTGCTTGATAGTATTCGTTTTCACATGAATTAAACTCTACATATTCTTGATAAATAGCCTTATTATTCCCATAAGGACCTACATTCTCATGCAAAGTTTTTCCATCTTTAATTATACTGATATTTGCACCTTCTCTACCAAAAACAGGTTTTTTAACATAGTTTTTACCTTCCAAAGGAGTATCTTTTGTTTCTAAAAGTAATGGATGATTTGGATAAAGTTCCCATAGAATTTTTAAAATTCCCTTAGATTGAAATAAAAGCGTATAAGCAGGATTTAAAATAATTGCTCTTTGATTACGCATGATTTGAGTTAAAAGCATAGCAAGTTCACCCTCTTCTATGGCTATATCTTCCCAAGGAATAAGCTTAAACCAATACTCATAATTTTCACCCTCTTTAAAAATTCCTTCTTCACTAAATTCTACCTCATCTACAAAGGAAAAATTAGTTTGAAAACCTGCTTCATTGGCTACATGTGAAAGCAATTTTGTAGTGATTTCCTCTTCTTTACTTCCTGCAACACTTGAAAAAAGAATTTTCCATCCTTGATAATGCTCTTCAAACCCTTCAACACTTTCATCAAGGGTAATAAGTCTTTTAAAATTATCCATCAAACTTTCATAAATGCTGTTAAATTGTGCGCTTTCATCCATTCCATTTTGTTTTAAAAGTGCCCATTGTAAAATCGCACTTTCAAAAAGAGCAGTAGGGGTATCAGCATTAAATTCTATAAGTTTTATAGGCTTGCCATCAAGTCCACCCGCTAAATCAAAACGCCCATATAAATGCCAATGAACCTCATTTTCCCAACTCATCTTAATCGCATCAATAAGATTAAAAGGAATTCCAAGCTCATCAAAACGATCATTATTAATCACTTCTTGCGCTGCAGCAATAAACATATCATAAAGCTCATTTACCGCTTCATAATAAGCATTAGCTTCACTTTCCTTAACACAAACTAACTTATTGCTAATATAATCACTTCCATCTTCATCTGTATGCCAAGAAAAACCTATATTTTCTAAATAATCTTTTTGAAGTTTGTCTACTTGTAATAATTGCATTATTTATCCTTAAGAGCCAAAAGAAGAACTAGAACTTGTGGCTTTAGAGCCTCCACCAAAAAAACCTGATTTTTTAGCACTTGAAGCAGAGCTTGTTGTGCCTGCTTTATTAAAACTATTAACACTCCTTTGATAAGCACTTTGATTTGAAAAAGCACCGCGTTGTTGGTTGGCAAAATTTTGATTATTGAAAAGTTTTGAACCTATCCAACTTCCTAAAATAGCACCTGCAGCACTTGCGAGTAAAGTTTCCCCTAAACTCAATCCCCCACTACTGATTTGTCCATTGTCTTTAGTTAAATTTGAAGTTCCATTATCAATTTTAGCTGCTTCTTCTTTAATCAAAGCATCCATTTCTTCTTTGGATAAAATTCTTTCTGTACCATTAAGATCTTTTAAAACTACCCTTGTTTCATCACTTGGATATTGATCTTTGATTTTATACTGCCCTGGAGCTGTTTCTTCGATAATTACAAAAGCTCCTTGAGCATTAGCTGCTTGATTTAAAGTATCTGCATTGTCATTATTACTTCCACAACCTGCTAAAGCACCTCCAGCAACAGCTGCTAAACCACCTATCATACCAATTTGAATGATTTTTTTGATTTTTTTCATAAGTTTATCCTAAAAACAGAAAATTTAAATTAGAAATTTTAACAAAAAATAATAAATACTTTTTAATTTAATACCAAATGAAGTTTGTAGATATAAAAAAGCCCTTTCGGGCTTTTGGGTTAGAGTCTTGACTCGTAGCGTCTAAGCATATAAAGTCTTTTAAGCATTTTTTTGCGTGCTGAAATTTTTTGTTTTTTGCGAATTTCAGTCATAGGCTCAAAAAATCTTCTTGCTCTTACTTCAGTCACAACTAGATTTCTATCTACTTGTTTTTTGAATTTACGATACGCTTCATCAAAAGACTCGTTAGGATGCACCTTGATTCCTGGCACAGTCCTCACCACCTTTCTGTGTAAATTTTTGTTGTGAAATATAATTATAAAACACTTCTTATTAATTCTAACTTAGAAAGCATTTAAAAATTGTTTTAGTTTTTATCGGTTATAATCCTTAATTACAAAGTGCTAAAAAATTATAATTAAGGTCTAAAAATGCAAGGACACATTACAAACTATACAAAAAAACGATATTTTGTATATTTAATTGCAAGTATTATCATATTTTCCCTACCTTTCATAAGAATTAATGAGAATCATTTTTTTCTTTTAAGTTTTGATCATTCTAAATTAAACCTATTTTTTATTTCTTTTTCAACACAAGAATTTTATCTCATGCCTTTTGTTCTTATATTTCTTTTTTTATTTATTTTTTTTATTACAACTTTAGGTGGAAGAATTTGGTGTGCTTGGAGTTGTCCACAAACGATTTTTAGAGTTATATATAGAGATATCATACAAACTAAATTTCTTAAAATTCGCAAAAATATCAATAACAAACAAAAAGAATATGAGAGGCAATATTTTAAAAAATTTCTTGGAGTAATAATTTTTTATTTTATATCTTTAGTTGCTGTTAGTAATTTACTTTGGTACTTTATTCCTCCTGAAGATTTTTTCAATTATATTCAAAATCCTGGCGAGCATCTACTTTTACTTGGAATTTTATTTTGTGCTAGCTTACTTTTTACTTTGGATATTACCTATTTACAAGAAAAATTTTGTGTTTATGTCTGTCCTTATGCAAGAATACAATCTGTAATGTTCGATCATGATACAATGCAAGTGATCTACGATGAAAAACGCGGGGGCTTGATCTATGATGGACACACCAAACTTCATAAAAAACCGCCTGAGGGAGAATGCATAGGTTGCGAAGCCTGTGTTAGCATCTGTCCAACTCATATTGACATACGCAAAGGAATGCAACTTGAATGTATTAATTGTCTTGAATGTGCCGATGCTTGCTCTAAGGTTCAAAGCAAATTTAATCGTCCAAGTTTGATCAATTGGACAAGTGCAAAAGCTATTGAAACGCATTCTAAGGTTCATTATTTAAGATTTAGAACGATAGCATATTTTATAGTTCTTCTAATTGCTTTACTGGCTTTAATCATCATGGGAAGCAAAAAAGAAAGCATGCTTTTAAATATCAATCGCAGTAGTGAATTATATAATATTTCAAATGTTAAAGGTGAATTAGTCATTTCAAATGCTTATACCTTTTTATTTCAAAATACAGATTCTAAACCTCATGAATATTATTTTACAGCAAATTTAGAAGGAATAAATGATGGAATTGAAATCATAAGACCAAACAAACCTTTTAAATTAAAAGCAGGAGAACAAGTCAAAAAAATAGTTGTTATCAGGGCTACAAAAAATTTAGCAAATAATGATAAAAAAGACGTAATCTTTCCTTTACATATAAAAGCTTACGCAAAGGATAATGAAAAAATTTCGGTTTTTAGAAAAAGTATATTTGTATACCCTAAAAGCACTCTTATAAAGGATAAAAATGAACTCAAATAGAACACCATCACAAAAAGTTTTAGCCAGACAAGAAAAAATCAAAGCAGTGGCCTTAGAGCTTTTTTTAACAAAAGGATACCAAGAAACAAGTTTGAGTGATATTATTAAATTATCTGGAGGATCTTATTCTAATATTTATGATGGTTTTAAAAGTAAAGAAGGGCTATTCTTTGAAATTTTAGATGACATATGTAAAAAACACTTTCATCTTATTTATTCCAAAACACAAGAAATTGAAAATGGCACTTTAAAAGAAATTTTAACTTCTTTTGGTTTAGCTTTTATAGAAATTTTCAATCAACCAGAAGCTGTAGCTTTTGGTAAAATTATCTATTCTCAAGTTTATGACAAAGATAGACATCTTGCCAATTGGATAGAAAACAATCAACAAAATTTTTCCTATAACATACTTATGGATTTTTTCAAGCAACAAAATAATTCTTATATGAAAAAAAATGCAGAAAAACTTGCTGTTCTTTTTTGCACTATGTTAAAAGAACCTTATCATCATCTTAATGTTTTAATTAATGCTCCTTTGAAAAATAAAAAAGAACAAAAAGAACATGTTGAATTTGTTGTAAATGTTTTTCTAAATGGGATCAATGGATCCAAAGCTTAAAAATAATTTTATTAACCAAAATTAAGATATAATTAGCCAAAAATTTTTGTAATAAATATTACAATTTTTAATTTAATTTTTCAAGGCAAAACCATGAAATTATTTCAAAAAAATACTATTTTAGCTTTAGGTGTTGTGCTTTTACTCACTGCTTGCAGCAAAGAAGAAGCACCAAAAATACAAATGCCGCCTCAACCTGTAACAACCATGAGTGCTAAATCTGAAGATTTACCACTTAGTTTTACTTACCCTGCTAAACTTGTCAGTGATTATGATGTCATTATAAAACCTCAAGTTAGTGGCGTAATAGAAAATAAACTTTTTAAAGCTGGAGATAAAGTAAAAAAAGGACAAACATTATTTATTATAGAACAAGATAAATTTAAAGCTAGTGTTGATTCGGCTTACGGACAAGCTTTGATGGCTAAAGCAACTTTCGAAAATGCAAGCAAGGATTTTAATCGTTCTAAAGCTCTTTTTAGTAAAAGTGCAATCTCTCAAAAGGAATACGACTCTTCTCTTGCTACATTTAACAATTCAAAAGCTAGTCTAGCAAGTGCTAGAGCACAGCTTGCAAATGCAAGAATTGATCTAGATCATACCGAAATAAAAGCTCCTTTTGATGGTACTATAGGAGATGCTTTAGTTAATATAGGAGATTATGTAAGTGCTTCAACAACTGAACTAGTTAGAGTTACAAATTTAAATCCTATTTACGCAAATTTCTTTATTTCAGATACAGATAAACTAAATTTAGTCCGCAATACTCAAAGTGGAAAATGGGATTTAGACAGCATTCATGCAAATTTAAATCTTAATGGAGAAACCGTTCAAGGCAAACTTTATTTTATTGATTCTGTTATAGATGCTAATAGTGGAACAGTAAAAGCCAAAGCTATATTTGACAACAACAACTCAACACTTTTACCAGGTGCTTTTGCAACAATTACTTCAGAAGGTTTTATACAAAAAAATGGCTTTAAAGTGCCTCAAATAGCTGTTAAACAAAATCAAAATGATGTTTATGTTCTTCTTGTTAAAAATGGAAAAGTAGAAAAATCTTCTGTACATATAAGCTACCAAAACAATGAATATGCCATTATTGACAAAGGATTGCAAAATGGCGATAAAATCATTTTAGATAACTTTAAAAAAATTCAAGTTGGTAGCGAAGTTAAAGAAATTGGAGCACAATAATGTTTTCTAAATTTTTTATCGAAAGACCTGTTTTTGCTTCAGTTGTTGCAATTATCATTTCTTTAGCTGGAGCTATAGGTCTTACAAATTTACCTATAGAACAATATCCTTCTTTAACCCCTCCTACAGTTAAAGTAAGTGCAACTTACACAGGAGCTGATGCACAAACCATTGCTTCAACAGTTGCAAGTCCTATCGAAGATGCAATCAATGGCGCAGATAATATGATTTACATGGATTCAACTTCAAGTTCTTCAGGAACTATGAGTTTGACTGTTTATTTTGATATCGGTACAGATCCTGATCAAGCCACCATAGATGTTAATAATAGAATTTCAGCCGCAACTGCAAAAATGCCAGATGCAGTTAAAAAACTTGGAGTAACAGTTAGAAAAACTTCCTCAACAACACTTGCTGCAATTTCTATGTATTCAAGTGATGGCTCAATGAGTGCAGTAGATGTATATAACTATATCACTTTAAATGTTTTAGATGAGTTAAAAAGGGTTCCAGGAGTTGGAGATGCAAACGCTATAGGAAATCGTAATTATTCTTTAAGAATTTGGCTCAAGCCTGATTTATTAAATAAATTTGGAATCACAGCTACTGATGTAATTTCTGCGGTTAATGACCAAAATGCCCAATACGCAACTGGTAAAATTGGCGAAGAACCTGTAACCCAAAAATCCCCTTATGTTTATTCAATCACTATGCAAGGAAGACTACAAAATCCTAGTGAATTTGAAAACATTATTTTAAGAACAAATAATGATGGATCATTTTTAAGACTTAAAGATGTAGCTGATGTGGAAATAGGATCACAACAATACAGCTCACAAGGACGATTAAATGGCAATGATGCAGTTCCAATTATGATCAATCTTCAATCAGGGGCAAACGCATTGCATACAGCAGAACTTGTTCAAGCCAAAATGCAAGAACTTTCAAAAAATTTTCCAAAAGGTTTAACATATAAAATTCCTTACGATACAACAAAATTTGTAATAGAATCAATCAAAGAAGTTGTTAAAACTTTTGTTGAAGCTCTAATTTTAGTTATCATTGTTATGTATATGTTCTTAAAGAATTTCCGTGCAACACTTATTCCTATGATAGCTGTACCTGTTTCATTGTTAGGAACTTTTGCTGGACTTTATGTTTTAGGTTTTAGTATTAACTTGCTTACGCTTTTTGCTTTAATTTTAGCCATAGGGATCGTTGTAGATGATGCGATTATAGTTGTAGAAAATATTGATAGGATTTTACATGAAAATGAGCAAATAAGCGTAAAAGATGCTGCTATCCAAGCGATGCAAGAAGTTAGCTCTCCGGTTATTTCAATTGTTCTTGTGCTTTGTGCTGTTTTTGTACCAGTTTCTTTTATATCAGGTTTTGTTGGAGAGATTCAAAGACAATTTGCTCTTACCTTAGCTATATCTGTAACCATATCAGGTTTTGTTGCTCTTACCTTAACACCTTCTTTATGTGCACTCTTTTTGCGACGCAATGAAGGAGAGCCATTTAAATTTGTAAAGAAATTTAATGATTTTTTTGATTGGAGTACCTCTGTATTTAGCGCAGGAGTAGCATATATCCTAAAAAGAACCATTCGTTTTGTTTTAATTTTTTGTATTATGCTTGGAGCAATTTTTTATCTCTATAAAGCAGTACCAAATTCTTTAGTTCCTGAAGAAGATCAAGGTTTGATGATTAGCATTATTAATCTTCCTTCAGCTTCAGCACTCCATAGAACAATTTCAGAGGTTGATCACATAAGCCAAGAAGTTTTAAAAACTAATGGAGTTAAAGATGCAATGGCTATGATAGGATTTGATCTTTTTACAAGTTCACTCAAAGAAAATGCCGCTGCAATGTTTATAGGTTTGCAAGATTGGAAAGATAGAAATGTAAGCGCTGATCAAATTATAGCCGAACTTAATAAAAAATTTGCTTTTGATCGCAATGCTTCAAGTGTATTTATAGGCTTACCTCCTATACCTGGATTAAGTATCACAGGCGGTTTTGAAATGTATGTTCAAAACAAAAGCGGAAAAAGCTATGATGAAATACAAAAAGATGTAAATAAACTTGTTGCTGTGGCCAACCAAAGAAAAGAGCTATCAAGAGTAAGAACAACCCTTGATACAACTTTCCCTCAATACAAGCTTATAATTGATAGAGATAAATTAAAACACTACAATCTTAACATGCAAGATGTTTTTAACACGATGAATGCAACTATAGGCACTTATTATGTTAATGATTTTTCTATGCTAGGTAAAAATTTCCAAGTAAATATCCGCGCAAAAGGTGATTTTAGAAATACACAAGATGCGTTAAAAAATATTTTTGTAAGATCAAATGATGGAAAAATGATACCACTTGATTCTTTCTTAACTTTACAAAGAAGTTCAGGGCCTGATGATGTAAAACGATTCAACCTTTTCCCAGCAGCACAAGTTCAAGGTCAACCCGCACCAGGTTATACTTCAGGCCAAGCTATAGAAGCGATTGCTCAAGTAGCAAAAGAAACTTTAGGGGATGATTATTCGATAGCTTGGAGTGGATCAGCTTATCAAGAAGTTTCTAGTAAAGGAACAGCAAGCTATGCTTTTGCTTTAGGCATGGTATTTGTCTTTTTAATCCTAGCTGCCCAATATGAAAGATGGCTTATACCTTTAGCAGTTGTAACAGCTGTGCCTTTTGCGGTATTTGGATCATTTTTATTGGTATATTTAAGAGGATTTAGCAATGATATATATTTTCAAACAGGACTTTTGCTCTTGATTGGACTTTCAGCTAAAAATGCTATCTTAATCGTAGAATTTGCAATGGAAGAGCGCTTTAAAAAAGGTAAAGGGGTTTTTGAAGCAGCTGTTGCAGCAGCAAAACTTCGTTTTCGTCCTATCATAATGACTTCTTTGGCATTTACTTTTGGGGTCTTGCCAATGATTTTCGCAACAGGAGCAGGAAGTGCTTCAAGACACTCTTTAGGAACAGGGCTTATTGGTGGAATGATCGCAGCATCAACTTTAGCGATATTCTTTGTGCCTTTATTTTTCTATCTTTTAGAAAATTTTAATGAATGGCTAGATAAAAAAAGAGGTAAGGTTCATGAATAAAATAATTTCAATTAGTGCTATAGCAAGTTTTACTCTTTTGATTTCAGCTTGCTCTTTAAGTCCAAATTTAAATATTCCCGAAGCAAACTATAACATTGATAATAAGCTTGGAGCCTTATCTTGGGAAAAAGAAAACAATAGCTCTATCACAAAAAATTGGTGGAAAGATTTTGATGATGAAAATTTAAATAAAGTGGTTGATTTAGCACTTAAAAATAATAATGATTTAAAACTTGCCTTCATACACATGGAACAAGCTGCTGCTCAATTAGGTATAGATTTTAGCAGTTTGTTGCCAAAATTTGATGGTAGCGCAAGCGGTAGTCGTGCAAAAACAGCTATAAATGCTCCAAGCAATCGAACTGGGGAAGTAAGTTACGGTAATGATTTTAAAATGGGGCTTAATTTAAGCTATGAAATCGATCTTTGGGGAAAATATCGCGATACATATCGCGCCTCAAAATCAAGCTTTAAAGCAAGTGAGTATGATTATGAAGCTGCAAGACTTTCTGTTATTTCAAATACGGTTCAAACTTATTTTAATCTTGTAAATGCTTATGAAAATGAAAATGCTCTTAAAGAAGCCTATGAATCTGCAAAAGAAATTTATAGGATTAATGATGAAAAATTTCAAGTTGGCGCTGTAGGTGAATATGAATTTGCTCAAGCAAGAGCCAACTTAGAAAGTATGGCTTTGCAATATAATGAAGCAAAATTAAATAAAGAAAATTACCTTAAAGCTTTAAAAATTTTAACTTCAAATGATTTAAATGACATACTTTACAAAAATCAAAGCTATCAAGTTTTTAATCTTAAAGAATTTGACATTCCAACTGGAATTTCAAGCACCATCTTGCTTCAACGTCCAGATATTGGCTCTTCTTTAGAAAAATTAACTCAGCAAAATTATCTTGTTGGAGTAGCTCGCACGGCTTTCTTACCTAGCCTTTCTTTAACAGGATTATTGGGATTTGAAAGTGGGGATTTAGATACCTTGGTTAAAGGAGGTTCTAAGACTTGGAATATAGGTGGAAACTTTACTCTGCCTATTTTTCATTGGGGTGAAATTTACCAAAATGTAAATTTAGCTAAGCTTAATAAAGATGAAGCTTTTGTAAATTATCAAAATACTTTGATTACTGCTTTTGGAGAAATTCGCTATGCTTTAGTAGCTAGAAAAACTATACGCTTACAATACGATAATGCACAAGCAAGCGAACAATCTTACAAAAGAATCTATGAAATTGCTAAAGAACGCTATGATATAGGAGAAATGTCTTTGCAAGATTATTTAGAAGCACGTCAAAATTGGCTTAATGCTGCCGTTGCTTTTAATAATACTAAATATTCTTATGCCAATTCCATAGTAGATGTAATCAAAGCATTTGGCGGAGGATTTGAGCAAAGCGAAGATACAAGCAAAAATATAAAAGAAGAATCAAAAATTTAGATATGTCTTTTAGAGAATAGTTTGTTCTATTCTCTAAATAAATTAAAAATCTTTGTCTAAATCTGCATCTGTAATTTCATAAGCCTTGTAAATAGCAGGCAATAATTTTCTTATAGCATAATCAAAATGATAAAATTGCTTATATACCTCTTCTGGATTTAAATTTTTAGCATTCTTAAAATCAAATACTTCAGTATTATTGATTTTGGCAACATTTTCATCAAAATAAGAGTAAAACTCTGCTCTTTGTTTAAACAAAGCATTTAAATTTTGAACAATTTTGGTTTTATCCATTTTATATCCTTTTTAAATAATTTAAAAACTTAATCCTATTTTTTATTTAAGAAATAAAAAATTTACTCCTATTTTAGCTAAAAATTGATAAAGTTATGTCTTAAATATTTTATATATAGGCCACTTATGAATTTATTTCAAAATTTAGCTTTAAAATACTCTCATACTATGATGGAAAAATCTCTTCAAAAAGGTTTCAATGTT
This sequence comes from Campylobacter sp. CFSAN093249, assembly GCF_011067895.1. Taxonomy (NCBI): domain Bacteria; kingdom Pseudomonadati; phylum Campylobacterota; class Epsilonproteobacteria; order Campylobacterales; family Campylobacteraceae; genus Campylobacter; species Campylobacter sp. CFSAN093249. The sequence goes on from NZ_JAAMWM010000001.1 coordinate 63,483, forward strand.
GAACTTTTAAAACAACCCAAAGAAAAAATTCCAAAACAAGATAAAAGCTATATGCTTTATGCTCATGTACCTTTTTGCCATACTTTTTGTCCTTATTGTAGCTTTCATAAATATTATTATGATGAAAATTTAGCCAAAGTATATTTTCAAAATCTTAGAGAAGAAATTAAAATCATGAAAGATAAAGGTTTTGATTTTACCTCCATGTATGTGGGTGGTGGTACAACACTGATTAACGAAGAGGAATTATTAAAAACCTTAGAACTTTGTAAAAAATTATTTAATATAAAAGAAATTTCATGCGAAAGCGATCCAAATCATATTGATCCAAATAAGCTTTCTATGTTTAAAGGTATAATTGATCGTTTAAGTTGCGGGATTCAAAGTTTTGATGATGAAACTTTAAAAAAAGTGGCAAGATATAATAAATTTGGTTCATCTCAAGAACTTCAAGAAAAAATTTCAAAAGCTTTAGGAATTTTGCCTATTTTTAGTATAGATCTTATTTTCAATCTTCCAGGACAAAGCGAAAAACAACTTTTAAATGACTTAGAAATTGCCAAAAATTTAGCCCCGCAACAAATCACAACCTATCCTTTAATGAAATCAAATCTTACCAAAGACAATATCGCCAAAAGTTTAGGAGTGAGCATTGAAGACAATGAATTTGCTTATTATCAAATCATACGCGAATTTTTTAAAGACTATACCCAAAACAATGGTTGGAGTTTTTCTTTGGAAAAAAATAAACTCAATGATGAATATGTTAGCTCTCATCATGAATACCTAGGAGTAGGTAGTGGAGCATTTAGCTTCTTAGATGGAGAGCTTTTAATTAATGCATTTAATCTAAATGATTATGCCAAATTTATACAAGAAAAACAAAATGCTAATATAGCCAAAGCTTGTTTTGATAAAAAAGAAATTATCAAATATGTCTTTTTAACTGAAATTTTTTCAGGGAAAATAGAAATTGATAAATTTAACAAAACTCTAAATTGCAATCTCGAAAAAGAACTTTTCATAGAACTTTTAGGGCTTAAAACAAGCGGTGCCATCATAAAAGATCAAAATGCTTTAATCGCAACCAAATTTGGTCAATATCTTTTTGTGGTTTTAATGAAAGATTTTTACACAGGAATGGATCTTGTGCGCGCAGTATTTAGAGATGATAAGCGTCTTAAAAATAAAGATTATATCGATATCATGAAAGAAAATATTGATCCGCTTAACTCCACTAGCATGGAATTTAAAGCGGAGACAAACTAAAAGGGACGAACAACCATCATTAGAGCGATAATAATAAACATTATAGTTGGAAATTCATTATAAATTCTAAAATATTTTCCACTTTTAGTAGAAGTATCATTTGCTAAAGCTTTTAAACAATAATAATTATGTATATGGAAAATAATCAAAAGTGTAACACAGGTAAGTTTAACATGCATAAAACCCGCACCTACCATTAAAACTTCCTTATGAGCATGCAACATTAAACTTCCTGTGATTAAAGTCACAATCATTGCAGGAGTTTGTATATAATAATAAAGTTTTCTTTCTTGAATTTTTACAACCTCAACAAAACCTTTATTGTCTTTATGTTCAGCATGATACACAAAAAGACGAGGTAAATAAAAAAGTCCAGCCATCCAAGAAACAAATGCCAAATAATGCACCCATTTAATCCAAAAATAATAATCATTAATCCATTCTGTCATCTTTTTTCCTTTTTTTAAATATTTCTTGTATTAAAATCAAAGCCACACTTATATTTATCATGACATCTGCAACATTAAAAATAGCAAAATTAAACCATTTATGCCAAAAAAACATATCCACTACACCTCCATGTATAAAACGATCCAATAAATTTGAAACGCCGGCACCAAGCATCATTCCAAAAGCTATGCTATGAGTTTTTAAAAGTGTTCTTTGCCAAAAAAGATAAATAAAAAGCACGCCAATTAAAGCAAGATGTAAATATTTTAAATTATGTTCTAAAAAACTCAACATTGAAAAAGCTACGCCTGTATTTAGAGCATAAGTTAAATCTAAGTATTCACTCTGCCATCTAAATCCTGCTAAAGTTAAGGATTTTACCCATTGATCAAGGGCAAAAACCAAAACAAAGGCACCCCAAAAATAAAAAATAAATTTAAAAGTTTTAGCCATTTAAAGCTTTCTTAAAAAACTCCACAACATTTTTCATTTCTTTTTCTAAGAGCTTAATATCTCTGGCTTCTAGTAAAAGTCTTATCAAATTTTCTGTTCCAGAATAGCGAAATAAGGTATTAATATTTTTATTTTCTAAATCTTTTTTTAATTCTTTTAAACCTTTAATTTTATCTAAATCTTTTTTTTCTGCAATTTTAAGATTGGTTAAAAGCTGAGGATAAGGTTTAACTTGACCCAAAATAGAACTTGCAGATTTTTTCTTAGAAAGCATTAAAGCACTAAATTGCAAGGCGGCTATCAAACCATCTCCAGTTTTTGCATAATCGCTAAAAATAATATGCCCACTTTGTTCTCCACCAAAATTTCCACCATTGGCTTTTAGTTTTTCAAGCACATATTTATCGCCAACATTACAAGTATCAAGTTCTATACCATGTTTATTTAAAAACTCTTTTAAAGCACCATTACTCATTATAGTAGCCACAACACTTGATTGTAATTTACCTTGTTCTTTAAGATAAAGTGCCAATACGCCCAATAAACTATCCCCATTAGCCACTTCGCCTTTTTCATCTACAACCACCAAACGATCTGCATCACCATCAAAAGCAAAGCCCAAATCTGCACGCAAACGCTTTACCTCAGCAGCTAAATTTGCAGGATGTAAAGCTCCACAATTTTCATTGATATTAAGTCCATTAGGTTTATCGCTCATTACTATAACTTCAGCACCTAATTCCTTAAAAACAGTAGGTGCTACCTTATAAGCTGCCCCATGAGCCACATCTAAAACCACACGCAAAGACTTTAAAGTAAGATCTTTTGGAAAAGAATTTTTAATAGAAACAATATACCTTCCTATAACATCATCAATTCTTTTTGCTTGACCAATTTTCTCCATATCTACCTTAGAGGCTTGTATAAGCTTATCATCAAAATAAATTTCTTCTATTTTTTTCTCTATATCTTCACTGAGTTTGTTTCCATGAGCATCAAAAAATTTAATACCATTATCATAATAAGGATTGTGAGAAGCTGAAATCATAATCCCTGCATCACAACGCATATCTTCAGTTAAGAATGCAATCGCAGGAGTTGGCATAGGACCAATTTGTATAACATTATATCCTATAGAAGTAAGCCCTGAAACAATAGCATTTTCTATCATATAGCCGCTTCTTCTTGTATCTTTTCCTACTAAGATATTATTAGTAATACTTTTATCTTTAAAATAAATACCCGCAGCCATTGCTAAACGCATAGCCAAAAAACTATCTAAAAATTCACCCGCTTTTCCACGAACTCCATCAGTTCCAAAAAGTTTCATTGCAAACCTTTCTAGCAAAATTTAAAGACAATTATAACAAAGCTAAGATAAAGAAATTTAAACAAGCTCTAAAATTAGAGCTTGTTTGGAACCTTATAGTTCAGGTTTAGGAGTTTTTTCAGTAGAAATAGGAAGTTGTGGATAAACAATTGCTGGTTTTGTTCCTGTTAAAGATTTTAAGAAAGTTTCAATACTTTTTGCTTCTTTATCAGAAATTTTAATGCCAAGTTGCACACTACCCATTTCCTTAATAGCATCTTTTAAATTCCAAATAGCGCCATTATGAAAATATGGAGCAGTTTCAGCAACATTTCTTAAAGTTGGAGTTTTTACCATGCCATTTGCATCACCTTTAAAATCACCTAAATTTGCAAATTTATATTTACCAGCAACTTCAAACGCTTGCATATTGCCACCTAAATTCACACCATTATGACAAGCTACACAACCTTTATCTATAAAAAGCTTTAAGCCTTTTTGTTCTTCTTTTGTTAAAGCTTTTTCATCGCCTTCTAAAAATTTATCAAAACGAGATGGAGTGATCAAAGTTCTTTCAAAATTTGCAATTGCATCAGCAATATTGTCAAAATTTACACCGCTTTTACCATAGATTTTTTTAAACTCACTCACATATTCAGGCAAAGATGAAATTTTTTCTACTGCAAGTTTAGCAGGAGTTGCCATTTCAGGATCAGCTTGGATTGGACCTTTAGCTTGATCGGCTAATGTTCCTGCACGACCATCCCAAAATTGAGTATTATTTAAAACTGCATTATAAACTGTTGGTGAATTTAAATGATGAGGATTTGCTGTCCATTTATGACCTATTGCAGTACTGATTCCATCTGTTCCACCAAGTCCTACATTATGACAGGTATTACAAGAAATGATACCACTTTTTGAAAGGCGTGGTTCAAAATAGAGCTTTTTGCCAAGCTCTGCTTTTTCAAGAGTAAATTCACTAGCCTTTACTCCATTTTGTTTTAAAATTTCATCAACGCCTTTTTGATCTTTTGGTAAGGCAACAAGACCTGAATTTTTAGCTTCATCTATAAGACTTGCAGCATTTAAGCTTGAAAAAGCAACTAAGGATGCGATTAGCAATGATTTTACTTTCATTTATAAACTCCTATTAAAGATAAATTAAAATAAAATAATAATCATTTAGAGCTTAAATAAAAATAAATATTATTAAAAAATATTTACAATTAATTAATACTATTTTTATCTTAAAAATTATTTTTTGTTTATTTATTTTCATAAGATATAATTTTTAGTTATAAATCTTAAAATTTTAAGATGATTTGAAAAGGATATTATGGAAAATTTAATAATTTACGCTTTTATATATCTTTTAGGTTCAATCCCTTTTGGGCTAATCCTAGCTAAATTTTTTGCTAAAACTGATATCAAAAAAGAAGGTTCAAAAAGTATAGGAGCAACCAATGTTTTAAGAGTAGTAAAAGAAAAAAATCCCAAACTAGCAAAAAAACTTGCCATTGCTACAATAATTTTAGATTTTGCAAAAGCAGCTATTCCTTTACTAATCTTGAAATTTCTTCATTATGATCAAGCTTTGCTTTGGAGCGTCGCAGTTTTGGCTATTTTTGGACACTGTTTTTCAATTTACTTGTTATTTGAAGGAGGGAAAGGCATAGCAACAGGAGCAGGCGCTATGATAGTTTTACTTCCATTGGAAGTGCTTACAGCATTTATTGTGTGGGTAGTTATTGGAAAAATTTTTAAAATATCTTCGCTAGCTTCTTTAGCAGCGTTACTTGCTTTTGTTATAAGTTCTTTTATATTTAATTATGACTTAGAAATTCATACACATGCACCCGTTTTCATTATCGCTTTTATTATAGTATATAAACATCTACCTAATATTAAAAGATTGATTTTTAAAGAAGAATGCAAAGTCATATAAAAATAAAATTTCACTTTAAGTGTATCATTGGTATATTAGATTTCGAAAGAAGAAAAAAACAAAAAATTATTATCAAGCTTAAAGCTAAAGCAAATGAATTTTTAAATTATGCAGAGGTAATTACCAAAATTAAAACATGGTATAAAAAAGAAGAATTTTACACCCTTGAAGAGTCTTTAGACTTTGTAAGCTTAAATTTAAAAAAAGATTTTCCTAATTTAACCAATCTTAACATAAAAATTTTCAAACCCCATATAATAAAAAATGCTACAGTTGGGGTTAAATTGAAAAAAAAATATTAATTTTTTTTTAAAGATATCTAAACATTTACTTAAGCTATGATATAATTCTTTAAATTTTTCTTAATAAGGATAGAACAAATGAGAATTTTAGTTATAGAAGATGAGATTAGCCTAAATAAAACAATTATAGACAATCTTAATGAATTTGGTTATCAAACTGATTCTTCTGAAAATTTTAAAGATGGAGAATACTTTATCGGCATTAGACATTATGATTTAGTTTTAGCAAACTGGACTTTACCTGATGGAGATGGAGCGGAACTTGTTAACACTATTAAGCATAAATCTCCAAGAACTTCGGTTATGATTATGTCTTCAAAAACAGACAAAGAAACAGAAATCAAAGCTTTGAAAGCTGGAGCTGATGATTTTGTTAAAAAACCTTTAGATTTTGATATTCTACTCGCAAGAATTGAAGCAAGACTAAGACTTGGCGGAACCAATGTTATTAAAATTGAAGACTTAGTTATTGATCCAGATGAGGAAAAAATTACTTATAAAGGTCAAGATATAGAACTTAAAGGAAAACCTTTTGAAGTTTTAACGCACTTAGCAAGACATTCGGATCAAATTGTATCCAAAGAACAACTTTTAGATGCCATCTGGGAAGAACCTGAGCTAGTAACTCCAAATGTTATCGAAGTAGCTATCAATCAAATTCGTCAAAAAATGGATAAACCATTAAATATATCTACCATAGAAACAGTTCGTCGTAGAGGATACCGTTTCTGCTTCCCTAAAAAATCTTAACAATTTTGCACCTTCGGTGCAAAAAATTTATCTTTATTTCTATTTTTATATTTTATTTAAGTTTGGTTATTGTATAAACTAAAATTATTTTTTAAATTTTTGAAAGGTTATGATGTCTCTTTTAATTACAAAAGACTGCGTATGTTGTGATGCTTGCAGAGAAGAATGTCCTGATGAAGCTATTTATGAAAATAGTCCAATTTATGTAATAGACCCTGATCTTTGTTCAGAGTGCGTTAATGATTTTTCAGAGCCTGCCTGTATTGTTGCTTGCCCATATGAATGTATCATTCCTGATCCTGATAATGTAGAAACTATAGAAGAATTAAAACTCAAACATAGAGATAGAGAATTTTAATGGCAAAAAAAACAGCCGTTGTTGATCTTGGCTCAAACTCCATTAGAATGGTGATTTTTGAAAAAACTTCTAGATATGGTTTTTATACAACTTGCGAATACAAACGCAAAGTAAGACTTGGAGAAAATGCTTATAATAATGGCAAAATTCTCCAAGAAGAAGCCATGCAAAGAGCCGAAGATGCCTTAGCTTTTTTCAAACAATGCGCTTTAAAGCATAAGTGCAAAAAAATATTTATAGTAGGCACATCAGCCTTAAGAGATGCCCCAAATTCAAAAAATTTCATTAAAAGAATCAAAGATAATCTGTCTTTAAATATACGCTGTATAGATGGAAAAAGCGAAAGTTACTTAGGTGGTCTTGCAGCTCTAAATTTATTAAGTCCTTTTAAAGATGGAACCACTTTAGACATAGGTGGTGGTTCTAGTGAATTGTGTTTAATAAAAAATAATAGAATTATTTCTTGCATATCTCTTGATATTGGCACTGTTAGGCTAAAAGAATTGTTCTATGATACTGGAAAAATGGATTCTTTAGAAGAATTTATAAAACCAATTTTAGAACAAATTCCTAAAGAATTTTGCAATCAAAACCTTATTGCAATAGGTGGAAGCTTAAGAGCAATATCTAATTCCATCATGCAAAAAAATTCCTATCCACTGAAAAATTTACATGATTTTCGCTATATGCTAGATGAAGAAAAAGGACATATTTTAAAAATTTTTAATTCAAACTTAGACTCTTTAATCAATTTTGGCATAAAAAAGGATCGTTTTGATACCATTAAAGAGGGTATATTTATTTTTTTAAAGATTGCGGAAAAAATAAAAGCCAAACAAGTTATCACGAGTGGGGTTGGAATCAGAGAAGGAGTTTATTTGCAAGATTTGCTTCGTCCTAAAATCACTTTTCCACCAAATTTTAATCCTAGCTTAAAATGTTTACAAGATAAATTTTTACAATCAAAACAAAAAAATAAAACTCCACATTTTGCTCTGCAAATTTTTACAACCCTTAAAAATCTTCATAAACTTAACGATAGCTATAAGCATACTTTACTAAATGCTGCCAAATTATGCCATATTGGAGAATATTTAAATTTCTATTTTGCTAATGAACACTCTGCTCATTTTGTACTAGGTGGATTAAATTATGGATTTTCACATAAAGAAAAAGCTTTAATTGCTAGCATTATTAAGCTTAATGGAAAAAAAGTTAACCCTTATAATCTTGAACCCTATAAGCAACTTTTACCCAATATTCATACCATTTCATGGCTTAATTTTATTTTGTGCCTAGCTAAAACTTTAAGCACAAATGAAGATAAGATTGATTTTGCTTTTGCAAACAATACTCTTTATATATATCAAGAAAACAAAATTCTTAATTTACCCAAAGATGAGCTCAAAAAAATTGCAAAACCAGCTACCATAGCATTAGCAATCAATCAAAAAATTTAAGATTTTTTACCTTTTTGACGCTGCTCTATAAGATTTTGAATTCTTTTTTTATTCTCTTCAAAAAAAGAATCAAAATTTTTCTCTGTTTTTTCTGTATGTTTTATTGTTTGTTCCTCTGGAATTTCAACACTTTCTAAAAGCACATTGGAATTACCTATTATCATTGTATAACGTTTATTAGCGTGATCAAAAATAACAAGTTGATTATTTTTATCTAAAAATCTTTGGAAAATCATAGTAAAATCTCTAGAAACATTGTTATTTTTATAAACCATAGTCTTTTTAAACCACCAAAGCACTATTAACAAAATAACTAAAATTAGCATTACTAAGATATAATTTGTATAATCATACCCTTCTAAACTTGTACTTTTTGGTTTAGGCATTAATTCTTGAGAATTATTCACAGTAGTTGTAGGTACAGATTCGATATTTGCTTTTCCTTGCTCTATAGCTCGTATCCTTACTCCAAATTTATCATTGATAGAGCTAAGTTCTAAATTAATATTTTGTTTGTTTTGTAGCATAATATAGGTATTATTATTTTTAGAACTAATACTAATTTTATCTACAAGTTGAGAGTTAAGTTCTTTTAATTCATCTTTAGAATACGTTAAATCACTAAAAGTTAAAAGAGTTAAATTTTTTTCTTTTTTTTGAGAAATCTTGCCATTATAGGCATTATCAAAAGAAAGCATTAAATCTACTCGATCATTTCTATCGTAGATATTAAAACTAATCAGCTCAACACTATATAAAGGTAAAATTAAAAAAAATAATACTAGCAATCTCATTTAAATTTCTTTTTTAAAGTATTGAAGCACAGTCTTAGAATCCAAAATTTCATTAATTCTTATAGCGAGATTTTTTTCATAAACCATAACCTCGCCTTTGCCAAAAATTCTTTTATTGATATAAAGCTCAACGCTTTCTCCAGCAGGCTTTTCAAGATCAATAACCGAACCTACTTCAAGTTTTAAAAGCTCCGCTACACTCATATTTGTAGTTCCAAGCTCGCTTACAAAATCTACTGTAATATCTAAGATATCTTCATAAGATTGTAAAAGCCCATGATAAATGTTAAACTCTATATCATCGCTCATTATTTACAATATCCTATTCTAAAATAACAATTTTCAAATTTATAAGTTAAAGCTTCATCTAGAACTATTTCAGAAAAATCAACTTTTCCTAAATATTCCGGAATTCCGAGTTTATACTCGTCATCACCCTTAGCATCATTTAACAAATTTTTAGCATAACCTATAATCTGATTGGCACATTCTTTAGTTAAATCGCACCAGTCATCTTCTTTAAATTTTTCATCATTAATTAAAATTTCTGCAATTTTTTTTAAAAATTCTTTTGGAAAAAATAAATAAAAATTACATTCTCCTTCGCTTTTGCCCATGATAGGAATACTCGCTCCATAAAGTTCACCGCTTATATCTTGAGCTGCTTCAATGCGAAGTCTTAAGATATGCTCGCAAAAATGAGTGATGGAATACTCAAGAATCTTTAACATAACTACCACCTTTATAAAAAACTTAATTTAAAATTATAGTAAATATAAAATAAAAATATGTTTTAAAATTTTATTTTTTGAAAATTTCTTCAATATCTTTCATTATTATATCCAAATTTCCTTGTTTAAAACACTTTACTATGCTAGTTCCCACAATCACTCCGTCAGCAACTTTTCTCATTCTTTTTACATCTTGATTATTTTGAATGCCAAAGCCTACAAAAATAGGCAAATTTGTAAAAGATCTGATTTCTTTTACTTTATCTTGTAAGATTGCTTCTTCGACACTTTTCGTACCTGTAATACCTATGCTTGCTAATAAATAAATAAAACCTTTAGCATGTTTTACTAACTTTTTAACCCTTTCTTTAGGGGTTGTAACACTTACAAGTGTAATTAAAGCTATATTATATCTTTCACACTCTTTAATTAAATCATCACTTTCTTCAAAACTCAATTCAGGCACAATCAAAGCACAAATCCCTAAAGATTTTGCTTTTTTCACAAATTTTTCCAAGCCATAAGAAAAAATTAAATTATAATAAACCATAAAAACCAAAGCTTTTTTAGTTTTTATCCTAGCTAAAAGCTCAAAAACACTATGAATATCCACGCCTTGATCAAGAGCTATTTTTGCCGCATCTGCAATAATCTCACCATCGGCAATAGGATCACTATAAGCAACACCAAGTTCTAAAATATCAATAGGGCTTTGATCCAATCTTTGCAAAAAAGCTTCACTTGTTTGAAGATTTGGATAACCTAAAACCGTATAAGCCACATTTGCATTTTCTTTATAAAATTTTCTAAAATCAACCATAAATCACCCCTTTTTTATAATCTCTAATCATTTGCATATCTTTATCTCCCCTGCCTGAAAGATTTACTACTATCACGCTTTTCTTTTTTAAAGTTGGACAAAGTTTTTCTAAAAATGCCAAAGCATGCGAACTTTCAATCGCTGCAATAATACCTTCTTCTTTACAAAGTAATTTTAAAGCCTGCATACATTCTTCATCACTTATAGCATGATATTGCGCTCTTTTGCTTTCAAATAAAAAAGCATGCAAAGGACCAATTCCTGGATAATCAAGCCCTGCAGAAACACTATGTACAGGCAAGATATTGCCTAAATCATCTTGTAAAACCTTGGTTTTCATACCGTGAATAATGCCTGTTTTTCCCTTATTTAAAGTCGCTGCATGATAAGGCGTATCAATGCCAAGCCCCCCTGCTTCAATACCTATAAGTTTAACATTTTCATCTTTGATAAAATCATAAAAAATCCCAGCTGCATTGCTTCCACCCCCAACAGCTGCGATAATATAATCTACTTTTTTATTGAGTTTTTGAAGTTGCATTTTGCATTCTTTTCCTATAATACTTTGAAAATGCATTACCATTTTAGGATAAGGATAAGGACCTACCGCACTTCCAACCACATAAAAAATATTTTTAATATCTCCAACCCAAGCTTGAATAGCCGCAGTAGTAGCTTCTTTTAGAGTTTTAAGCCCACTTTGTACTGCATGAATTTTAGCACCCAAAAGCTCCATTTTATAAACATTTAAAGCCTGTCTTTGCACATCGGTTGCCCCCATATAAATTTCACATTCAAGTCCTAAAAGTGCTGCTGCAGTGGCTGTTGCAAGCCCGTGTTGACCTGCTCCTGTTTCTGCTATGATTTTTTTCTTTCCCATTTTTTTTGCTAAAAGGGCTTGAGCGATGGCATTATTGATTTTATGTGCTCCGGTATGATTTAAATCCTCGCGTTTTAAATAAATTTCATGCTGATATTTTTTGCTTAAATTTCTAGCAAAATAAAGTGGAGTAGGACGCCCTACATAAGTTTTTAAAAGCTCGTTTAATTCTTTTTTAAAGAGTTTATCTTTAGAAAATTTCAAAAAAGCACCTTCTAGCTCATTTAAAGCAAACATTGCACTTTCAGGCAAAAACTGCCCACCAAAATCCCCATAATACGCTTTTTTCATTTTTTCAACTCCTTTAAAATTTGTTTTATTTTGTTGATATCTTTTAAGCCTTTTTCATCTTCAAGTTTTGAATTAAGATCTAAAATTTTAGCTCCCGTTTGTACAGCCTTATGAACATTATCCAAACCTATGCCTCCAGCTAATGCAAAATCTTTAGTATAAGAACCTAATAAAGTCCAATCAAAACTTATTCCATTACCGCCCTTTAAAATTCCCTTAGCATCAAAAAGTACTAAATTAGCAAAAATTTCACTTTTTAAATCTAAACTATTTTCCACACTAATCACCTGCCAAACAAAAACATTTTGCACCTTTAAAATTTCAAATTCTTCTTTGGTAATAGTGCGATAAATTTGTATCCCATCAAGCTTAGCTTCTTTAATACATCTTAAAATTTGTTCCAAATTTTCATCTACAAAAACACCGACAACTTTTTTATCTTTTTCATGAAAAATTGCACTTAAATTTCTTGCTTGTTCTAAACTCACTCTTCTTGGACTTTTAGCAAAAATAAGTCCAAAAAAATCAATATTTAAAAAAGCTAAATCTTTGGCATTTTTTTCATCTTTAATACCACAAATTTTAAGCTTTAGCATAAGCTTGATACTCCTTAAAATATTCTATAACCTTACCTGAATAAATGGCTTCTAAAATCATATCTTTAGCCACTAAAGGCGAACTTGCTTTATTGGCTGTATAAAGTGCAAACATAGCATTTAAAACTACCAAATCAAATTTTGCCCCTTGCATTCTACCGCTTAAAATATCTTTTAAATCTTTAGCGTTGTCATATGCACTAGATCCTATGATTTCACTATGAAAAGCTCTTTTAAAACCAAATTGTTCAGGACAGATAGAATACTCTAAAATTTCTCCTTCACAAAGCTCATAAATTTTACTTTCATCGCAAATACTAAGCTCATCCATACCATCATTTCCTCTTACCACTAAAGCTTTTTTGCGTCCTAAATTTTTTAAAACCTCTATCAAAAGCCTATGCACAGGTGCGTGATAATTTCCCATAAGTTGATATTTTAACTTTAAATTAGGGTGCAATAAAGGACCTAAAACATTAAAAACCGTTCTTACTCCAAGTCTTGATCTGACCTCTTTAAGTTCTCCTACCAAAGGATGAAAAAATGGAGCATGTAAAAAACTAAGCCCTTGATTATTTAGTTGTTTTAAAACTGATTCTAAAGTGTTTGGAGTAGTTATATTTAAAGCTTCTAACACATCTGTACTTCCGCTAGAACTTGAAATGGCACGATTTCCGTGTTTGGCTACTTTTACTCCTAAAGCTGCTAAAATAAAAGCACTAGTCGTAGAAACATTGATACTTTTAAAACCATCTCCACCTGTTCCACAAATATCAATCATCTCACTCTCATCACTAAAAGTTTGAGAATATCTTAAAATTTGTCTTACAAAAGCACTTAAAGATTTTTCATTTAAGGACTTTTCAGTGATTAAAATCAACAAAGCCACTACTTGTAAAATTTCATAATCTTTAGACATAATAATCTTACAAATTTGCTCAAAATCATCGCTTTGTAAAAAATGATTTTCACTCATTTTTTGCAAATAAAAACTTAAAGGATTTTCTTGTTTTTGTGGTTTTTTTATATCTTGTTTTAAAAAATTAGAAAAAAGTTGCAAGCCATATTCACTAAAATAGCTTTCAGGATGAAATTGCACACCATAATAAGGTAAATTTTTATGTCCCAAAGCCATAATCACACCCTTTTCATCAAGGGCTAAAATTTCAAGCTCATCACTAAGCTGTTTAACCTCTAAAGAATGATAACGCATTACACTAAAATTTGAAGGCAAATTAGAAAATAATTCATTTTCCCTGCACTGTTTTATCAAAGAATTTTTTGCATGCATAGGCTCTTGCATCTTAACCACTAAAGAATCAAAAGCTAAAGCTAAAGCTTGATGTCCTAAGCAAATGCCCAAAACAGGGATATTAAGCCTTGCTTTAAAAATTTCAAGACAAATCCCACTTTGACTTGGATGCTTTGGACCAGGACTTAAAATAATATGAGTAGGATTTAAATTTTTAATTTCACTCAGAGAAATTGCATCATTTCTTCTTACTAAAATTTCATCATTGCTGAGTTGCTCTAACATGCTTTTAACATTAAAAACAAAAGAATCATAATTATCAATTAAAAGTATCATTGATTTTCCTTTTTTAAATTTTCAAAAGCTACCAAAAGCGCCTTGCGTTTAGCACAAATTTCTGCATATTCTTTTTGACTCTCACTTTGCAAAACAATACCCGCCCCACTTGCCAAATAAGCCTTATCTTGAGTAAAAAAAGCGCAACGGATTAAAATCGCTAAAGTTATGTCTTCGTTAAAATTTAAAAATCCTACCGCACCACCATAAATTCCACGATCGCAATCTTCAAGCTCGCTAGTGATCTCTAAAGCTCTTATTTTAGGAGCTCCGCTTAAAGTTCCCGCTGGAAAAACTGCTTCAATCACATCAAAAATACTCGCATCTTCTTTCATATTGGCATACACTTCACTCACTATGTGCATTACAAATTTATTTTTAATAATAGAAAAAAGATTTTCCACTCTTGTTTGAGTGCCAAATTTAGAAGCATCATTTCTTGCTAAATCTACAAGCATCTTATGTTCACTAAGTTCTTTTTCATCGCTTAAAAGATCTTTTTCTAAAGCTAAAAGATCACAGTTATTTTCCAAATTTCTAGTTCCAGCAATAGGGGCTAAATAAATCTCTCTTTTTTTAATTTTCAATAAAAACTCTGGAGAAGAACCCAAAACAACACCATATTTACTTGGAAAATAAAACATATAAGCGCTTGGATTTAAAGCACTTAAACTCTCATAATAATCAAAAGCATTTACTTGATGTTTGATACAAAGTTGCTTACTTAAGACCACTTGAAAAATATCTCCACTTAAAAGATATTCTTTGGCTTTTTCGCACATTTTTAGAAAATCATTTTTTTCATCTTCTAAAGAATTTAAAATTTCAAAATCATTTTTTTGTTTCTTTTTCATTGGTTCAATATCATCTTTTAAATATTCAAAATATTTTGAAGCACCAAATTTAAAAAACATCTTGCTATTTTTCTCATAAATCAAATAAGCCTTAGCATTGGCAAATAAAAATAAAGGAAAATCATAATTTTTCTTAGAAGAAAGTGGAATTTTTTCAAACAAAGATACAAAATTTGCACTAAAAACTCCAAAAAATCCAGCAAAGTCGCAAATTTTATTCTTGCTTAAAGCTTCATAATATTTTGCCTTAAACTCGCTAAAGGATAATTCATTAGCATCTAAATAATCACAATCAATCCCTATAATTACCTTAGTCAAATCCTCTGCAAAATAAGAATTTTCAAATTTTTCAAGGATTTGTCTGTAATAAAAATTTACATTTTTAACAAACATAATAAACCTTTTTTTAAAAAATAAATTAAAATAATATTAAAGAAAAAATTTAGATAAAAAGAAGTTTAGAAACGCCAAGAGCGAAGAGTATGTGTAAGTTTTAAAATCAAAGAATTACTAAAAAAACCATTTTCACTCATCTTTTACCTTTCTTATAAAATATTTCAAAAATTAAGACTTTTATGAAAATTTTTAAAGTCTAAATTAATTTTAATCAATAAATATAAATTTTGCTTTAAATTTAAAATAAATATTATAAAATCTTTATATTTTATAATATTTTGAAACATTTTTACGATGCTTAAAGTTACCAAAAAATATTCTATTGTTATAAAAAAACTAAGATAATACTTAGCTTAATAAGATAAAATTATTCCGTATTTGAAATATTTAATATTTTTTAGGAAAAGCTATGGAAATCACAGATTTACCTTATCTAATCATAGGAATCATTTCAGGTATTGCTTCTGGACTTTTTGGCATTGGTGGAGGTATGATTATCGTTCCTTCTATGTTCGCACTTGGAGCAAGTGCTCACCATGCTATCGGAATTTCAGTATTGCAAATGATTTTTGCAGCAGTTTTTGGCTCTTATATTAATTATAAGAAAAAAAATCTAAATCTTAAAGATGGTATTATGATAGGTTTTGGAGGGCTCATAGGGGCAAGCTTTAGCGGAATGCTTTTAAAAGCTTTAAGTGATGTAGCTCTTACTAGCGTATTTTTGGCGGTAAGTTGTATATTTTTTATCAAATATGCTTTTGGAATTAAAGAAAACATTGTACAAAATCAAAGAAGCGTTTGGGTAAAGAATGTCATTTTATTTATTGCTGGAGCTTTTACTGGTATTTTTGCTATTTCTTTGGGAATTGGTGGCGGACTTTTAATTGCTCCGATTTTAGCTTATTTTTTAGGCTATGATAGTAAAAAAGTTGTTTCCTTATCCTTGTTTTTTGTTATTTTTGCTTCAGTCTCTGGTATTATATCTTTTTCAAATTCTGGAGTTATAGACTCTGAAGTTATTCATAAAGGAATACTAGTAGGTATAGCTTCTATGGTTGGAGTTTTTATAGGAATTAAAATCATAGAAAAAATGCATATTTCAGCTCATAGAAAAATTTTACTTTGCGTATATGCCTTATCAATACTTGGAACCACCCACTCTTTGCTTAATAAGCTAAATTTTATAAATTTTTAACTTGGATTTATCCAAGTTCTTTTAATATTATTATGCTAAAATCTTAAATTTATTTAATGTTTAGGAAAGACTATGAACGATACCATAAAAATCATTGGCGCAAGAGAAAATAACCTAAAAAATATCCACCTTGAAATTCCCAAAAACAAACTCATTGTTTTTACAGGACTGAGCGGAAGTGGAAAATCAACCCTTGCTTTTGGAACTCTTTATGCTGAAGGACAACGCCGTTATATAGAAAGTTTAAGTGCTTACGCCAGACAATTTTTAGATAAGGTAGGCAAACCTGATGTCGATAAAATCGAAGGTTTAACTCCAGCCATTGCCATAGATCAAAAAACTACTTCTAAAAATCCACGCTCTACTGTAGGAACCATCACTGAAATTTATGATTATCTAAGACTTTTATACGCAAGAGTTGGCATTCAACATTGTCATCAATGTGGACAAAAAATTTCATCTATGAGTGTAAGTGATATAGTCAGTGAAATTTTAAAATTTCCAAAAGGTGCAAAAATCATCATCTACGCCCCACTCATACGAGAAAAAAAAGGAACTTATGCAGATTTGCTTGAAAATTTACGCAACAAAGGCTATGTAAGAGCTCAAATTGATGGAGTTTTGGTAAGACTTGATGAAGAAATTGAACTAGCCAAAACCAAAAAACACACCATTAAACTTGTCATAGATAGACTTGAAATTCAAGAAGATTTACTTTCTCGTCTTGCAAGCGATATAGAAAAAGGTTTACAGGAAAGCTTTGGAGAAATAGAAATAGAAGTTTTAAATCATGAGGAAATAAACCTTAATAAACACTATCATTTTAGCGAGCATTCAGCTTGTTTTGATTGTAAAATTTCCTTTGTTCCACTTGAACCTTTAAGCTTTTCTTTTAATTCTCCAAAAGGAGCATGTGAAGCTTGCGATGGACTTGGAATTCGTTATACTTTAGATATGAAAAAAATCATCGATGAAAATTTAAGTCTCGAAAACGGTGCTGTTAAAATCATGTATGGTTTTAATAAAAGTTATTATTATAAATTCCTAATCGCCTTTTGCGAACAAAATGAAATTCCTATCAAAATACCTTTTATGCAATTAAACGAAGAACAAAAACGTCTTGTATTGTATGGTAATGCCAAAACTATAGAATTTCTTTGGAAAAGAAATCGCCTAAAACGCACTTTTGAAGGCGTGGTTAAAATGGCTTATGAAATGCTAAAAGATGAAAAAGATTTAGCTGAATATATGAGTGAAAAAATTTGTAAAGACTGCGGTGGGCATCGTTTAAAACCCGAAAGTTTAGCCGTGAAAGTAGCCAAAAAAAGCTTGGGTGAAATTTTAGATATGAGCATAGAAGATAGTACGGCCTTTTTTGCAGATGAGAAAAATTTTTCTTATTTAAGCGAGCAACAAAAACTTATTTCTAAACCTATCCTAAAAGAAATCAACGAAAGATTGTTTTTCTTGTATGATGTGGGGCTAGGTTATCTTTCTTTAGGGCGCGATGCAAGAACGATTAGTGGGGGTGAAGCACAAAGAATCCGCATAGCTTCACAAATTGGCAGTGGTTTAAGCGGAGTGATGTATGTCTTAGATGAGCCTAGCATAGGACTTCATGAAAGAGATACTGCAAAACTGATTAAAACTTTAAGAAATTTACAACAAAAGGGCAATACCCTAATTGTCGTAGAGCATGATAAAATGACCATAGAAGAAGCAGATTTTATTGTAGATATTGGTCCAAAAGCAGGAAAATTTGGGGGTGAGGTTGTATTTAGTGGAACTTATAAAGAACTTTTAAAAAGCAAAAGCGAAACTGCACTTTATATGAATGGTAAAAAACAAATTTCACAACTTCAAAACAGAACACAGAAAGAATGGCTTGAGCTTAAAAATGTAAATATTAACAATATCCAAGATTTAAGCGTAAAATTTCCTTTGCAAAATTTAGTCGCTATAACAGGAGTTTCAGGTTCTGGAAAAAGCTCTTTGATACTTCAAACCCTACTTCCTTTTGCACAAGAGGAATTAAACCGTGCGAAAAAAGTTAAAAAACTTGGCGGAGTACAAATAGAAGGACTTGAAAAACTTGATAAAGTCATTTATCTTGATCAAAGCCCAATTGGGCGCACACCACGTTCAAATCCTGCCACCTATACAGGTGCTATGGATGAAATCAGAAATCTTTTTGCCGCCACTAAAGAAGCCAAAATGCGTGGTTATAAAGCCGGACGCTTTTCTTTTAATGTCAAGGGTGGAAGATGTGAGAAATGTAGCGGAGATGGAGAAATCAAAATAGAAATGCATTTTTTACCTGATGTTATGGTAGTTTGTGATACTTGCGGGGGCAAACGCTACAATGATGCCACGCTAGAAATCAAATATAAAGGCAAAAATATCAGTGAAATTTTAAATATGAGTGTTTTAGAAGCGAGTGAATTTTTTACAGCCGTTCCTAAAATCAAACAAAAATTAGATACTCTAGTAAAAGTGGGTTTAGATTATCTAACTCTAGGACAAAATGCCACCACCTTAAGTGGAGGTGAAGCACAAAGAATCAAACTTGCTAAAGAACTAAGCCGTAGCGATACAGGAAAAACGCTTTATATACTTGATGAACCTACAACAGGACTGCATTTTGAAGATGTCAATAAACTCATCTTAGTTTTACAACATTTAGTTGATCTTAAAAATTCTGTTTTTGTGATAGAACATAATTTAGATGTGATTAAAAATGCTGATTATATCATCGATATGGGGCCTGAAGGCGGAGTTAAAGGTGGAAAAGTTATAAGCACAGGAAGCGTGGAAAAAGTCGCTAAAGAACACAAAAAAACCCGTTCTTACACAGGATATTATCTAGACTTAGAGCTTAAAAATACACAAAAATCATAATTTTATGTTTGATTTTTTATATAATGATATTAGCTATTTGGGGCTTTTCATGGTGTGTTTTCTTTCAAGCACACTATTACCCTTAGCAAGTGAAGCCTTTGTTTTAGGCTTTATAAAACTTGATTTTACTCCGAATTTGGTACTTATCGTAGCCACTTTGGGTAATACCTTAGGAAGTTTAAGTACTTATGCTTTAGCGTATTTTGGAAAAGAAAAAATTTTAGAAAAATACTTTAGCAAATCCTTAAAAAAATTAGAAAATTTCAATGCTAATTTTGCTAAATTTGGAAGTATATTTGCTTTTTTTACTTTTTTACCTTTAGTAGGAGATCTTTTTGCCTTGGGACTTGGTTTTGCGAAATATTCTTTTTTAAAAACTATATTTTTTATCTTACTTGGAAAATTAAGTCGTTATGCTTTCATAATTTTCATAGCAAACTCCTTTTAAAAACCTCTCTTTTATAAGTTTTAAAAGCTTTGCATTGTCTACATTTTTTAGAATTTTAACACAATTTTTAGTGCTTAAATCCACCCCCATACTCATTTTTGGTTCTTTAAAACAACGCCAACTCATACCTCTTGCCAAAGAACTATCGCAAATAACATCAGCATAACACTCATCAAAATCTGCAATACTAGAATCTAATGCGTAAGCTATCGTTAAAGCATCATGTATCCAGGTTCCCTTTGTACCACGTGTTTTAGAGGCATAATCAATCCAAACACCTAAAGTTTCAACGATAAAATCACATAAAATATTCTTACCTTGCAACTCTTTTAAATCCTCGTGTGTTAATAAAGTCTGCATGGTTGCATTATAAGGTATGAGTGTAATTTTAGCTCTTGAATTTAGCACTATACTAGCCGCCTCAGGATCAAAACCAAAATTTGTATCTTTAGTGTAATAAGGCATATCAAAACTGCCGCCCATAATAAAAAGCTCTTTAAGATTTATATCAAAATCTTTAAAAATTTTCATAGTCATAGCGATATTTGTCAAAGGTCCTATCGCACAAATAGAAATTTCTTTAGGATTTTTACTCACCAACTCACCCATTTTAAAAATCGCATCAGGATTTATATTTTCTAAAATTTCAGGACTTTTTATATTTTCCCAAAGATATTCAAGTTTAAAATTTTTAACACTTTCATCAAGTCTTTGACGCCAAGCTTTACTTGGTTCTTTTAGAGCTTCATTCGCTCCCAAATAAACGGGGATATTTAAATTTAAACGTTTAAATAAATCCTTAGCCACACTATAGGCAACAAGGCTTGGAACATTACCGCAAACTGTGCTTAGCATTTCAAGTTTGATTTCTTTAGATGACAAAATCAAAGCAAGTGCTAAACCATCATCAGTATTTGCTCCTGCAATAGCATTGCCTATGTCCGTGTCTAAGATAAGTCTCATATCGCATCTTCTATTTTATTTAAATCTCTACCTCTAGTTTCTGGCGCAAAAAATGTAGTCACAAAACCTATACCTGCAGTTAATACAAAATATGTCGCGATAGGCCACCAAGCGCCATAATATGCAAGCAAAGCAGAAGCCACCATAGGCGCTGTTCCTCCTGAAAGAATAGAACCTAGCTCCTTAGCAAAAGCCATTTTTGTATAACGGTTTTTTACCCCAAAAAAGCTCCACACCCCAAGCCGCTTGCACACCAAAAATCCCTAAAGATGCTAAAGACATACCTACAATAATAGTTAAAATCACAATAATTTCATTTTTACTATCTAAAAGCATAAAAGCAGGAAAAGCATAAATCATTAAAAGCAAACAAAACATTCTATAAGTAATACATCTTCCAAATTTATCACTTAAATAACCCGCCAAAGGAATAACTAAAAACCCTACCAATGAAGCTATCATTACCGCTGTAGTAACTACTGATTTGTCTAAAAGTAAAATTTTAGTCACATAACCTAAATAAAACCTTGCGCAAGATAAGAAGGTCCGTTTTCGCCTATTCTTAAGCCAACCATAGTCCAAAAAGCACGACTTCTTTGCCAAAAACTTCTTTCATCTTTTTTCATATGCTTTTCGTTATTAAGACGCAATTTCATCATTTCATTTTTTTGCTTTTCAAAAACAGGGGTTTCTTTGACATGAAAACGAATATATACAGCAAAAAGAGCGATTAAAATACTTCCCATAAAAGGAACTCTCCAGCCCCATTCTTTAAAACTTGCTTCATCTATTTGTACCATCAAAAGCCATACAAAAGACGCAAGCAAAGTTCCACTATTTGACCCTAAAGCAATCACAGAGGAAACAAGCCCTCTTCTCTTGCTAGGAGCATATTCTCCAAGCATAACTGTTCCACCTGAAAGTTCAGCTCCTGCGCCAAAACCCTGCATAAAACGCAATGCAACCAAACAAATAGGCGCCCAAACACCAATCACTGCATAACTTGGGATAAAACCTATTAGAGTAGTTGAAATTCCCATTAAAGCTATTGTAGCCATCATAACATTTTTTCTTCCGTGTTTATCACCTAAATGACCAAAAAACAAAGCCCCAATAGGTCTTGCAATAAAACCTATACCATAAGTTACAAAACTAAGCAAAAGTGCAATTACTGGAGTTTGCTCAGGAAAAAACACTTCTGAAAAAATTGTTGCAGCTGCTAAACCATAAAGTGCAAAATCTGCATATTCCATAGCAGTTCCCAACCAGCAAGAAAAAACTGCCTTTTTAAAAACTTTTCTACCTTCAGGTGTGTTAAAATTCTTATCTGCAATTCCATCAATTTGCTGATTTGTCATTACATTTTCCTTACATTATTCATATAAAATTTTACTCTACTCTATAATTATGACTAAAAATTGGAGTATTTTCGCTTAAATATCTTTAAATTTCGAGACATTTTAAGCAAAATTTTGAAATAATATAATCAAAAAATATATTTTATCAAAAAAAGAAATTATTATGAAAACTTTAACTATTATTGATACTTTTGGATTTTTTTTCAGACTTTACTACGCATTAAAAGATTTTAAAAATTCACAAGGACAAGCTAGTGGAATGATTAGCGGTTTTGCAAATTTTATTTATAGCTTAAAAAATGAACATAAAAGTGATTATATTGTTTTTGCATTAGATTCCAAAGGAAAAACTTTTCGTAGTGAAATTGATCCAAACTATAAACAAAATCGCACTCCACCACCGCCTGAACTTCTAGAACAAATTCCAATTTGCATAAAGATGATAGAAAAAATGGGTTTTATAAGCGTTTCTCAAGAAGGTTATGAAGCCGATGATATCATCGCTTCTTTTGTAAAAACTTGTGAAAATAGAGATATTTTTGTACGCATTATCACTCAAGATAAAGATCTTTATCAACTCATAAAAGATGGTAAAACAAGCATTTACAGTCCTATTTCTAAAAACGACTATGATGAAGCAGCGTGTTTAGAAAAATACGGAGTAAAACCTAATCAAATCAGAGATTTTTTAGCTCTTTGTGGGGATAGTTCTGATAATATTCCAGGCGTTAAAGGTATAGGTGCAAAAGGAGCTAAAACCTTGCTTGATGAGTTTGGTAGCATAGAGGGAATTTATGAAAATTTAACCCTAGTACGTAACGAAAGAAGTCGTAACTTGCTTTTAGAGGGTAAGGAAAATGCATTTTTAAGCAAAAAATTAGCTTCTTTGTATGACAATTTAGAAGTACAAAATCTCATAGAAAAAGCCACTTATCCTGATGAAGAACCTCTTTTAAAAATACTTGAAATTTTAGAACATTACGAACTTAATACTTTGCTTAAAAAACTGCGTCAAAATCCTGATAATAAAGATAAAAATTTAGGTTTTAAAGCCACTTTAGTACAAGATGAAAACAAACTTTTTGAAATTTTAAATACCCTTGATAAAGAAAGTATTATTGCTTTTGATACCGAAACCACAGGACTTGATACTAAAGAAGCAAAAATTGTTGGTTTTAGTTTTTGCATGAATGAAAATGAAGCCTTTTACGTGCCTTTAACTCATAATTATCTTGGAGTAGGTGAGCAAATCTCATTGCAAAGTGCCAAAAAAGCTATAGAAGTAATCTTTAATCATTTTGTTATAGGGCACAATCTCAAATATGATTTTAAAATCATTCAAAACAATTTTGACTTAAATTTACCTCAAAAATACGCAGATACAATGATTTTGGCATGGCTTAAAAATCCTTCTTTAAGAGTAAATATGGATGATTTAGCCTTAAGACTTTTTAATTACGAAACCTTGCATTTTGAAAGCCTTGTTAAAAAAGGAGAAAATTTTGCAAGTGTAGAACTTGAAAAAGCTTGTAAATACGCTGCAGAAGATGCTTATATCACTTTAAGATTTTATCTTTATTTTTTAAAAAATCTTGAAACTCCTTTATTAGAACTTGCTAAAAACTGCGAATTTGATTTCATTAAAATCATTATGATGATGGAAGAAAATGGCATAAAGCTTGATACAAATGCACTTGAAATCCTTATGAAAAAATTTGAAAATGAAATCAAAAATTTAAGTGAAGAAATTTATACTCTTTGCGAGGATAGATTTAATCTAAATTCACCTAAACAAATGGGTGATATACTTTTTGAAAAACTCAAACTCCCAAGCGGAAAAAAAGGAAAAACAGGATATTCTACCGATGAAAAAGTTTTAAATATACTTTTAGATAAACATCCTGTAATTGCTAAAATTTTAGATTATAGAGAACTTGCCAAACTTTATTCCACTTATTGCGAACCTTTGTTAAAACTAGCGTTAAAAGATAAAAATTCACGCATTTATTCAAGTTTTTTACAAACTGGAACCGCTACAGGACGTCTTTCATCTAAGGATCCAAATTTGCAAAACATCCCTGCACACGGACAATATGCAAAAGATTATAAATCTTGCTTTGTAGCTAAAGATGGATTTAGTTTTATCTCTCTTGATTATTCTCAAATCGAACTTAGAATACTTGCACATTTTAGCGAAGATGAAAAACTTTTAAATGCTTTTGCCAATGATGAAGATATACACGCAAGAACAGCAATAATGATTTTTGGTGAAAGCAATTATGAAACCAGAAGTGTTGCAAAAAGTATAAATTTTGGACTTATTTATGGTATGGGTTATAAAACCTTAAGTCAAAATTTAAAAATAGAAGCTAATTTAGCCAAATCTTACATAGAAAAATATTTTGAAAATTTTACTAGCATTAAGAAATATTTTGAAAAAGTTAAAAACGAAGCTAAACAAAATGGTTTTATTGTTACTTTAAGCGGTCGCAAGCGTTATTTTGATTTTGAAAACGCAAAACCTATGCAAATTGCCATGTATGAAAGAGAAAGCATTAATTCAATCTTGCAAGGCTCAGCAGCAGATGTAATCAAGCTTGCAATGCTAGAAATCAATAAAGAATTAAATGAAGATAAAAAGCTTATTTTACAAATTCATGATGAATTAATTTTTGAAGTAAAAGACGATTTGTGTGAAAATTTTGTAAAAAAAACTAGAGATATTATGGAAAATATAGTAAAATTAAAAGTAAAATTAAAAACAAGTTCAAGTATCGCCAAAAATTGGGGCGATTTAAAATAATCAAGGAGATAATTAATGGATCTTTCAACCATATTAGGAATGGTGCTTGCAGTTACTAGTATTTCGGTAGGAGATATACTAGAGGGAGGCAATCCTTTGCATGTTGTGCATCTTTCTTCCTTTCTCATAGTTATGCCAACAGCTGCATTTTGCGCAATGACTTCTACGCATAAAAAAATTGTAAAAGCAGCCTACAAAGAACTCAAAGTTGTTTTTAAAGGTTCTGGAGTAAATTTACCCGAAAGGATAGCCCAGTTAATAGAATTTGCTATTATTGCAAGACGAGATGGTCTTTTAGCGTTAGAATCAAGAACCAGTGAGATTGAAAATGAATTTTTAAAAAATGCTATGATGATGCTTGTAGATGGTAAAAGCTTTGAAGAAATTCATGAAAGCATGGAAATACAAACTGAACAACTTGAAGAGCATTATAAAGAATGTGCAGAATATTGGATAGTATTTGGAGAGACTTGTCCTACCATGGGGCTTGTTGGAGCGGTTTTTGGACTTATTTTAGCTCTTAAATTACTAGACAATCCTCAAGCAATGGCAGCAGGTATTTCAGGTGCTTTCACAGCTACAGTTACGGGAATTTTTGGCGCTTATGCACTTTTTGCTCCTTGGGGGAAAAAATTAAAAGCTAATGGAATGGATTTTGTAAAAGAGCAAATTGTTATTACTGAAGCTATAAAAGGAATTGCAGAAGGTGCTAATCCTAGAGATTTAGAAGCTAAACTTTTTAACTTCTTAAGTCACGATGATCCAAGAATTTCACAATTTGACAAAGGTTAAAAATGGCTAAAAAACATAAATGCCCAGAATGTCCAGCAGGTGAAAAATGGGCTGTGCCTTATGCAGACTTTCTAAGTTTGCTTTTGGCACTTTTTATTGCTCTTTGGGCAATTTCTAAAACAAATCCTGCTAAAGTAGAGGCTTTAAAAACTGAATTTGTTAAAATCTTTGATTACACCTCTACTCAAACAGTCAAAGAAGAGAGTAAAACCCAAGAAAAATATAAAGGCGCAGCAAAAGAAGAAAGCGATGAACTCAAATCGTTAAAACAAATGACTATGACACAGCAAGAAACTATCAAACGTCTTCAAGCAGCTCTAGATCAAAACGATAATCAGGTTGCTCTTAACCTTCCATCTAAAGTTGAATTTGAAAGAGGTAGTGCTCAAATCGTTTCAGCTGATATGCAAGATTATTTAAAACGTATGGCTGAGCTAACAACATATTTGCCACCTCAAGCAAAAATAGAAATTAGAGGCTATACAGACAATAGCGACTCTATTATAAGAAGTTATGAACTCGCCTACCAAAGAGCGGAAAATGTATTAAAATATTTTATAGAAGGTGGAGCAAATTTGAAAAATATTAGCATTAAAAGCTACGGGCTTAATAATCCTATCAATGGAAATCCACAAGCTCTAGAAAATAATAGAGTAGAAATATATTTTAAAGTCGATACAGCAGATACAAGTACTCAAAAATCGGTTCTTGAGCTTATTAACAAAATAGGAACTAAAGCACCTTAAAAGTTTTAGTTTCCTTTTTTTACTTGACCAGCTAAACGACTCTTATTATTTGTATTATAAACAAATCCTAGCACCTCAGCTACAGCTTTAAACATTTCCCTAGGAATAAGATCATTAACATCACAAGCTTTATAAAGCTCTCTTGCTAAAGGAGGATTTTCATAAACTACAACATTATTTTCATAGGCTACTTGTTTTATGCGAAGAGCGAGAAAATCCACTCCTTTGGCAACAACCCTAGGGGCTTGTTCTTTACTTGTATCATAACGAATAGCTACGGCATAATGCGTTGGGTTTGTGATCACCACATCCGCACCTGCAACATCTTGAACCATACGACGACGCGCAGCTTCCATTTGAAGTCTACGAATTCTACCTTTAACCTGAGGATCTCCTTCCATTTGTTTATACTCATCTTTTATTTCTTGTTTGCTCATACGCAAACCTTTAAAATACTGAAAACGCACCAAAAAAACATCTAAAACAGCAATAATTAAAAAAGCAACTATAACAATAGCTGCTAAAACAATAGCTCTGTCTCTTAGCCAAGTAAGCTGTGCAACCATAGTATAAAGCTCAACTCTTGGAAGCTCTTGCATAAATTTAAGTAAAACTATAAAAGCTATAGTAAAAACAATACCCACTTTTAAAATAATTTTTATACTTTCAACAATTTTTTTCAATGAAAAAAGGTTTTTTAAACCTTTTAGAGGATTGATTTTTCCTAAATTTGGCATAATAGGTTTAGTTGTAAAAATAAAACCAAATTGCATAATATTTCCCAAAACCCCAGCAATCATAATACTTAAAACAATAGGTGCAAGAATAATTAAAACCTCAAAAATGCTTTTAATCATAATGGCTTGAATAATACGCAAATCAAATTCAACACCAATAAAACTTTGATAGTATCTATATAAATTTACAATTCTCTCGCCCATAAAACTCATCATAAATAAAGTTATAGTTACTCCAATTATCAAAGTTACAATAGCTGCCGCATCTTGAGACTTTGGAACATTACCTTCTTTACGCGCATCTTCTATCTTTTTGGACGTGGGTTCTTCTGTTTTTTCTTGATCTTCGCCTGCCATATTTTAGCCTAAATAAAAATTTTAATATGTGTGTAAAATTATAGTAGAAAATTTATGAATTTCAATTAAAGAATAAAAATAAAGAAAAAGCCTCGTAAAGAGGCTTTATACTAAGAAATTAAAGTTTAGCTTCGTTTTTGCCAAGATATTCAGCCACGCCTTTAGGGTTAGCTTTCATACCTTCATCGCCCTTATTCCATCCTGCAGGACAAACTTCACCATGCTCATTTGTAAAAAGCATAGTATCAACCATTCTTAACATTTCATCTATATTTCTACCTAGTGGTAAATCATTAACCACAGCATGGCGAACTGTTCCATCAGCATCAAGCAAGAACGAACCACGAAGGGCAACTGCTTCTGCATAAAGTACATCAAAATTTCTAGCAATCTGCTTAGTTAAGTCAGCAACAAGCGGAAATTTAACCTGACCAATACCACCTTGATTTACTGGAGTATTTTTCCAAGCAAAATGTGAAAATTCATTATCTCCTGAAATTCCAATTACTTCAATGCCACGATTTTTAAATTCTTGATATCTTTTGTCAAAAGCTATAATTTCTGAAGGACAAACAAAAGTAAAATCTTTTGGATAAAAGAATACTACCGCTCCTTTTGGACCTATGTTTTTATAAAGATTAAAATCTTGAACAATTTCATTGTTTCCCAATACTGCTGGAGCAGTAAAATCTAAAGCTTTTTTAGTAACTATCATATTTTCTCCTAAATAATAAATTTTATTGATAACGAAATTATATCGTTTAAATCTTTATTTTTTTTTAAATATCTAAAATAATATTAAAAATTTAAGAAAGTTATAATTATTATCAAATAATGTAAATTTTTGATTATCAAAATTTACATTATTTAAGAATTTTATGCTAAAATCTTTTAAATCTTAATATTAAATAAGGAGAAAAAATGGCTGTAAAAATTACAGATATATGTATTGCTTGTGGTTCTTGTATTGATGAGTGTCCAGTGAGTGCTATCGTTGATGATGCTAACAATCCAGAAGGTGAAGATAGATATTATGTTTATGCAAACAAATGCGTTGAATGCGTAGGACATAATGATCAACCAGCTTGTGCCAGTGCTTGCCCAACAGATGGATGTATAGTTTGGAGTGCTGTAGAATCAGGACAACCAAGTCGTGATAATATTGGCGCTGATATGAGAAGTGGGGACACTCCAGTTTTTGCATAATTTTAAAAAATTAAAAAGCTAGAGATTCCTAGCTTTTTCTTTTAATTTAACTTTCTTTAAACAAATTCAAGTATAATTTTAAGCTTTATTAAAATAAGGAGTTATTACAAAGATGGAAAAAACTTTATCTATAATTAAACCTGATGCTGTTAAAAAAGGTGTTATAGGAAAAATTTTAGATCGTTTTGAAAGCAATGGATTAAGAATCGCTGCAATGAAAAAAGTTCAACTTAGTAAAGAACAAGCTGAAAATTTTTATGCTGTTCATAAAGAAAGACCTTTTTTTAAAGACTTGGTTGAATTTATGATTAGCGGTCCTGTTGTTGTTTCTGTACTAGAAGGAGAAGGTGCTGTATTAAAAAATAGAGATTTAATGGGAGCGACAAATCCTAAAGAAGCTAAAGCAGGAACAATTAGAGCCGATTTTGCTGAGAGTATTGATGCTAATGCTGTTCATGGAAGTGACAGCTTGGAAAATGCAAAAATAGAAATTGATTTTTTCTTTAAACCAAATGAAATTTGCTAAATGAAAATCCCTTTTTCTAAGATTAATACAAAGGAATATCCTTTTAAACTTAATCTTGAAAATATGATTTTTGAGGGAAATTTAGTAAAAATAAATCCTAAGCTTGTTAAAATAAATGCTATTATGCAAGGTTTTATCTATAGACCTTGTGATAGTTGTGGAACTGAGTTAGAACTTGAAATTAAAGAAAATTTAGAACTTTTTGCAAGTGATGGTATTTTTAAAGATGAAGCAAACGAATTGAGCAATACTATAGAATTTTTCGATGGACATATTGATTTAATAGAAGTTGCTATTAGCGAGCTTGAAGTTTATTTGAGTGATTATTTTTATTGCATAAATTG
Organism: Campylobacter sp. CFSAN093249; assembly: GCF_011067895.1. Taxonomy (NCBI): domain Bacteria; kingdom Pseudomonadati; phylum Campylobacterota; class Epsilonproteobacteria; order Campylobacterales; family Campylobacteraceae; genus Campylobacter; species Campylobacter sp. CFSAN093249. Next base: position 93,105 of record NZ_JAAMWM010000001.1, read on the forward strand.
CAATAATTAATTAAATTTTTATAAAGGAGAAAAAATGGCAGTACCAAAGAGAAGAGTGAGCAAAACTCGTGCAGCTAAACGCAGAACTCACTATAAAGTTAGTCTTCCTATGCCTATAAAAGACAAAGATGGAAGCTACAAAATGCCTCACCGTGCGAATCCAACAACTAAGGAATATTAAAATCAATGATTAACATTGCCATTGATGCAATGGGTGGTGATTTTGGAGAAAAACCCATTATAGAAGGCGTTTTAAAGGCACTAGAAGCAAAACCTTTTAACGCTATCTTAGTGGGAAATTCTAAAATTCTAAAACCTTTAATACCAAAAAAATTAGAACAATATATACAATACGAAGAAGCTAGTGAAATTTTTTCGATGAATGGAAATGCCACAGATGCTTTAAAAAATAAAGAAACAACCATATACAAAGCTATTAATTTATTAAAAGAAAAAAAAGTAGATGCTGTAGTTTCAGCGGGTCATAGTGGAGCAAGTATGTCTTTGGCTACCTTAAGGCTTGGAAGACTTAAAGGTATTTCAAGACCTGCTATTGCCACTTTAATGCCAAATATCGTTAACAGAACTTTACTTTTGGATGTTGGAGCTAATACAGATTGTAAAGCTGAAAATTTATTTCAATTTGCCATAATGGGTGAAGTTTATGCTAGAGAAATTATGCAAATTCAAAAACCACGCCTTGCTTTACTTTCTAATGGCGAAGAAGAATGCAAAGGCAACGAACTTACCAAAGAAAGTCATCAGCTTATGAAAAAAATTCCAAATTTTATAGGTAATGCTGAAGGTAGAGATATTTTCAATGGTGAAATAGATGTTTTAGTCTGCGATGGTTTTGATGGAAATGTTATCTTAAAGGCTTGTGAAGGTGTAGCAACAGCTATTTTTCAGCTTCTAAAAAACGAAGTAAAGCAATCTTTTATTTCTAAAATAGGTGCTTTACTTATGAAGTCATCTTTTAAAAAATTAAAAAAACACACAGATTGGCAAGAATATGGCGGAGCACCCCTTCTTGGAGTTAATGGCTGCGTGATCATAAGTCATGGAAAAAGCGATTCTAGAGCTATTAAAAATGCAATTTTTCAAGCTATAAATTTTAGCCAATCTCATATCAATAAACTTATAGAAAATGAACTTGGGAAATACAATGCTTAAAGCCAGTCTTAAAAGTATAGCTTCTTATATTCCAGAAAAAATTTTAAGCAATGCTGATCTTGAAAAAATGGTAGATACCACAGATGAATGGATCACTAGACGCACAGGTATTAAAGAAAGGCGCATTGCTAGTGAAAATGAAAATACTAGCGATTTGGGCACAAAAGCTGCATTAAAAGCCATAGAAAGAGCAAATTTAAAACCTGAAGATATTGATGCGATTCTTGTAGCTACTTTAAGTCCTGATTATTTTACTATGCCTTCAACGGCTTGTAAAATTGCTTCAAATTTAGGACTTGTAAATATTAGCGCTTTTGATATTTCAGCAGCTTGTTCTGGTTTTATCTATTTGCTTGAACAAGCTAAAGCCTTAGTAGAAAGTGGTTTGAAAAAAAATGTTTTAATCATAGGAGCTGAAAAAACAAGTTCAATTATGGATTACAATGACAGAAGTATTTGCATACTCTTTGGAGACGGTGCAGGTGCTGGAGTTGTAAGTTTGGATAATGAAAATCATATCCTTGATGTACATACTGCAAGCAATGGTAATTATGGAGATCTTTTAATGACTCAAAGATCGCAAAAATCAAGCCTATGTCAAACACTTTCTATGCAAATGAAAGGCAATGAAGTTTTTAAAATAGCAGTAAACACGCTTAGTAATGATGTTGTAGAAATTTTAGCTAAAAATAACATTTTAGCACAAGAAATTGATCTTTTTATTCCTCATCAAGCTAATCTACGCATCATTAAAGCCGTCCAAGAAAAACTCAATCTAAGCGATGAAAAATGTGTGATCACTGTACAAAAATATGGCAATACTTCAGCTGCTTCTATACCTATGGCAATGAATGATGCCTATGAAGAAGGTCGACTTAAAAAAGGAAATCTGATCTTACTAGATGCTTTTGGCGGTGGTTTTACTTGGGGATCTGCGCTTTTAAAATTTGGAGGAGAGAATTTTTAATTCTCTCTTAGCTTTCCAAAAGCTTGAATTTCCACCAAATAACCCTCTGCTAAAGCACTTCCTACACAAGCTCTAACAGGTTTAGGATAATTTTTAATCCAAGCATCATAAATTTCATTCATTGCATCAAAATCTTGCATATTAGCTAACCAGATTTGAATTTGAATCAAATCTCCTTTGCTTGCGCCTATTTTTTCAAACAAAGCATCAAGTTCTGCAAGTGCTTCTTTGGTTTGTTTTTTAATATCTCCGCTAGGTTCAAAAGCCACTTGTCCTGCAGTCTTAAAATATTTATCAAAAACAATAATTTGCGACATTCTATCGCACTCATCAAAACGCTTTATCATGCATATTTTCCTTGAAATTCTTTCATAAATTCACACAAGGTTTTTACCTGATCCAAATTAAGCGCATTATAAATACTTGCACGAATTCCTCTTAAAATTCTATGTCCTTTAAGTCCTATCATTCCAGCTTCTTCGGCTTCCTTTACAAAAAGAGGCTCTAAATCTTTATTTTTAGCAATATTAAAACTCACATTCATTAAAGATCTGTCCTTTTTATCTGCATGTCCTTTATAAAATCCATTACTTAAATCAATACACTCATAAAGCATAGCAGCTTTTTGAGAATTTTTCTCATGTACTTTATCAAGTCCGCCTTGATTTAAAAGCCAATCCATTTCAAGATTAAACATATAAATGGCAAAGGTTGGAGGCGTATTAAACAAGGACTGATTCTCAGCATGAGTCAAATAATTTAACATACTAGGAATTTGTTTATTTTTAGATCTTTCTAACATATCTTTACGGATAAAAATACAACTTAAACCCGAAATTCCAGCATTTTTTTGCACTCCGCCATAAAAAAGAGCAATATTTGAAAAATCTACTTTTCTAGAAAAAAAATCACTCGATGCATCCACAATCAAAGGAGTTTTAGTTTTAGGATAATTTTGATATTGAGTGCCGTAAATAGTATTGTTAGAACAAATATAAGCATAATCAGCATTATCACTAAATTCCACTCTAGGAATATGATTAAAATTACTTTCCTCGCTACTTGCTACGGTTTTAACATTGACACCTAAAATTTGCGCTTCTTTAATTGCTTTTTTTGTCCAAACTCCTGTATTTGCATATTCACAAACTCCATTTAAAGCCAAATTCATAGGAATCATAGCAAATTGCAAACTTGCTCCACCTTGTAAAAATAATACTTCATAATCATCATTTAACCTGTAAAGTTTTTTAGCTTTCTCTTGTGCTCCAAAATGCACTTCTTCAAATACTTTTGTGCGGTGGGAAATTTCCATTATAGAATAACCCCTACCCTGATAATCACAGAGTTCTTTTTGAGCTTGCTCTAAAATTTCTAAAGGTAAAGTCGATGGCCCTGCACTGAAATTGATTTTTCTCATAATCTATCCTTATAAAATTTTTGCTTCTTTTTGAGAAGTTTGAGAACTTAAAATAACGATATCATCACTCTTAAGATCTTCTAAATTTGCTATTTTACCATTTTTTCTGATACAAATAAACTTTTTGCTTTTATTAAAAAAATTCTCATGTTGCAAATAAGCATTTTGCAATTTATCTAATTTTAATTCATTATAACGCATTTGATTTGCCAGTAGATGATTTAATTGCTTTTCTATATTATGGCTTTGTTTTATTTTTTCATCTATTATTTTTGGCAAAGAATTAAATTTGAAAAATTTGCTTAAATTTAAAAGCAAATTTTCATAATTTTGTATTTTATAATTCCAAAGTTGCATTAATTTTTCTTCCATTAAATCCAAACTTTGCTCTATATCCAACTTAGAATAAAACAAAGTATCTATAGCAGCTGAAGGCGTTGGAGCTCTAAAATCTGCAACAAAATCACTAATAACACAATCAATCTCATGTCCTATGGCTGAAATAATAGGAGTTTTTGCTTTAAAAATCTCTCTTGCTAAATTTTCATCATTAAAACAAAAAAGATCTTCTCTGCTTCCTCCACCACGTGCTATAATAAGAACATCTAAATCCATATCATCGGCTTTTTTTAAAGCTTGTATAAGAGAAAAAGGAGCATTATTTCCTTGAGTTAAAGCATCAAAAATATAAATTTTTGCCAAAAAATATTCTTTTTGGTGAATAAGTTTTAACATATCTTGCAAAGCAGCAGAAGTTTTTGAAGTGATAATGCCTACTTTTTTAGGAAATTTTGGCAAAGATTTTTTAAAGCGTGGATCAAAAAGTCCTTCTTGTTGCAAACGCTCTTTTAAAGCCAAAAACTGTGCTTCCAAATCCCCAAAACCTGCTTTTTTCATACTAGTAGCGATAAATTGATAACGACCACTTTCAGGATATAAACTTACACTTCCACAAAGCTCTAAAAAATTCCCCACAGCTGGTTTAAATCCGACTTTTAAATTAGCTCCTTTAAACATAGCACAAGCAATGCTTGATCTTTCATCTTTTAAATCAAAATACCAATGCCCTGAACCATGCAAAGTAATTTTTGAAATTTCTCCACTTAAAACTATATCATCAAAATGTGTTTCTAATAAAGCCTTTGCTTTAAGATTTAATTCTGTTGGTGTCATAGTTTTTTTGCTATAAACATTGAACTCACGCCAAAGCTAAAACTTTTATAATCAAGTATTTCAAAACCAGCATTTTTAAGTTCTAAGATGAACTCTTCCTTACTTAAAAATCCTTCAATAGAGTTTGGCAAATACTCATAAGCACTTTTATTTTTACTGATTATCCCACCTATACTTGGTAAAATATTTTTAAGATAAAAATCTCTACAAGCTGCTATAAATCCACCCTTTTCTCTTTTTGTAAATTCCAAAACTACCAAAATACCATCTTTTTGAAGTACTCTAGCAAATTCACTTAAGGCTTTTTGTCTTTCTACAACATTGCGAATGCCATAACTAATGCTTAAAATATCTAAACTTTGACTTTCTAAAGGTAAATTTTGCGCCCCTGCTTCTATAAATTCGACATTTGGAAATTTTTCTTTTGCAACATTTAGCATGCCACTACTTGGATCAATACCTTTAATATTTAGAATATTTTTTTCCATTTTTAAAGCACTCTCTTGCCAAATCTCTATCATATCCCCTGTGCCACAGGCAATATCAGCGATTTTTAAATCTTTTTTTAAATACAAACTCATCACTCTTTGACAAGCTTTTTTGCGCCACGCTACATCAGCTCCAAAGCTTAAAATTCTATTCGCCTTATCATAAGTAGGTGCAATTTGATTAAACATTTCTATAATTTTTTCTTGTTTTTGCATTTTTATCCTTTGTAAATTTTCAAATTTTTACTTGATTTTTTAAGCAATTTGCAAAATTTATTTTTATTATTGATTATTTTCGAAAAAATATTTTTATCCCTATCTTTGCAATATTTTTCATAAAGTTTGTTTAAATTTTTTATCTCTAAAAAACGATAAAAATATTCTAAAAATATTGCCAATTCAAAAAAACTATTTTCAAAAAGCTCTAAATCAAAATTTTTTAGTATATTTTTTCTAAATAAAATAATTTTTTTTCTAAGTTCTAACGCAACAAGTTGTTTAAAAAACCTATCTTTGCAATCTCCTTCATAAAAAGAATTTTCCTTTATGAAAAAATCAAAATCATTAAACAAATCTTGGATTTTTTCATCGCTTAAAAATAGCAATAAATCTTGATTTGAATTTTCACTTGCTAAAATATCTTGAGTTTTTTTCGTTATATCTTTAAACTTTAAAGCCAAAATATTACTCAAATTTTTATCTAAAATAGTATTCATACTTGATAAAACTATATACAAGCTTCTTGAATAAAATAAAAATTCGCATAAACTTTGCTTATCTTTTCTCTCTAAAGATAAAGTCCAATAAAATTTTAATTTTTTAAATAAATAAAATAAAAAAATTCTAAATCCATCATAAGCATTAATATAATTTGGAAAATCCAAGCTAAAATTCTGATTTTTTTCTATAATTTTAAAATATTTCTCTATATCAAAATTTTGATATTCAAAACCATATAAAACGATATGTTTAGAATTTAAATCATGATGTAATTCTTTTTGAATTTTAAAATCTTTAGGAATTTTAAATTCATTGGAACTATCCAAAGTTGGAAAAAATATTTTTAAAATACAAATTTTAGGCTCTTCATAAATATCAATATAACTTTTTAAAGAGCAAAATTTAAATTCGAAGCGTTCTTTTTTAATACTCTTTCCTATAATCTTTTTTCGAGCTTTTTCAAATTTTTTTTTAGAAATTTTCTCTTCTTGATTCTGTTCTAAAATTGAATTATTAAATTTTGTAATTTTATAAAATTCATTGCAAAAACTTTGAAATTTAACACTATGATTTGAAGTTATTTGAGTATAAAAAGTTTCAAATTTAGAATTTCGAAAAGGTATATTATCTTTTTTTAAATTCTCTAAAAGAGTGCAATCAGATAGTAAAAAGTTTTTTTGAATTTCATAAACCATTAAAATAACCCTTAAAATATATGGGTTATTTTAACCTTATTTTGCTTAATGACACTTTTTGCAACTATCAACATAAGCACAAACAGACAGATGATTGACGAGATTGCCTATCTTTTTTTCTAAATGCTCTTGATATTCATAAAGCTTAGCATCTTTAAAACTTAAATCCTCTATACCACCACATTTGGCGCAAACAACATGAATATGTTCTTCTTCATAGATATCGTAACAAGTTTTTTGATTTAAAACATTGATTTCAACAACTAAACCTTGTTCTTGTAAAGTATTAAGATTTTTATAAACCGTCGCTAAAGAGATTGAAGGGTATTCTTTTTTAATTTCTGTATATAATTCATCAATATTAGGATGCTCATGTCTTTTTAAAATTTTTAAAACACATAGTCTTTGCGGAGTAGCTTTTAACTCATGTTTTTTAAGCATTTGTAGTAATTCCATTTTATTTATTCCTTACTTTTTTAAGTAAAAATAATAATAAAATTTTTATTAAAAGAAGTTTATATTAAATAATATTTTTTATTATTTAATGATAAAATTTTAAAACTTTCGTCAACAAACTATTGACATCTTTTTCTAGATTTTTTTCCACCTCACTTGTTTTTCCATGTTCAATAAATTTGTCTTCATATTCAAAGCTAACAACTTTTACATGCAAATCATATTTTTGTAAAAAATTATTAATTAAACTTTCTATACCGCCAATTTTAACATTTTCACTAAAAATAAACCAAATTTTACTTTTTTTAGCAAGCTCACACAAAAGCTCTTCATCTAAAGGTTTAGCAAAAATTAAATCAATCAAATTAGCATTATTATTCATTTCTTGCAAGGCTCTTAAGACTTGCCACGCTTTTGCCACACCTTGTCCATAACCTAAAAAAGCAATTTCACTACTATTTTTTACAAGCCATTGCGCCTTGCCAAGTTTTATCTCACAAGGATTAAATTCTTTATCCAAAATAAAACTCCCTCTAGGATAACGAAAAGCAATAGGTCCTTGATGTAAATAAGCATACTCCATTATATTTTGCATCATTTGTTCATCTCTTGGGGCTAAAAGAGTGAAATTTGGCAAAGGAGCTAAAAAACTAAGATCAAAAACACCTTGATGCGTCTCCCCATCTTCGCCTACTATCCCTGCCCTATCCATAGCAAAAACCACATTTAAATTCATAATCGCACAATCATGGATCACTTGATCATAAGCACGCTGCAAAAAAGTGCTATATATTGCAATAAAAGGTTTAAATCCTTCTTTTGCCATAGCGGCCATAGAAGTTACTGCATGCTGTTCTGCAATAGCCACATCCCAAAAACGATTTGGATATTTTTCTATAAGCTTATCAAGACCTGTTCCACTTGGCATAGCCGCCGTAACCCCAACAATATTTTCATATTTTGAGGCTAAATCAAGCAAATTCTTAGAAAAAATTTCAGTAGCAGATTTTTTAGTATCACTTTTTTTAACACTCTCTCCACTATCTATATCAAAAGCTCCCACCCCGTGCCATTTAGCATGTTTTCCTTCAGCTAAAGCATAGCCTTTACCCTTTATAGTTTGAGCATGTATCACACAAGGCTTTTGCATAGCTTTTGCTTGTTTTAATGCAGAAATAATTTCACCTAAATTATGTCCATCAATAGGCCCTATATATTCAAGCCCTAATTCTTCAAACAAAAGCCCAGGAGTAATAAGTTTAAAACTCTCTTCAAAACGCTTAGCCATATAAGTAGCACTATCAGGCAATATATCCAACATTTTAGCAATACGCTTTTTAAAACTTTGATAAAACTGCGTTGCCATAGCCTGAGAAAGATACTTTGAAATTGCTCCAATTGGTTTTGAAATACTCATTTCATTATCATTTAAAAGTATTACGCAAGGAAATTTAGAATCACCCAATTCATTTAAAGCCTCATAGGCCATACCCGCACTTAAAGCACCATCTCCAATCAAAGCAACAGGAATACGCTTTTCACCTTTTAAAGCAATGGCCTTACAAGCACCTACTGCCAAAGAAATAGAGGTGCTAGAATGCCCTGCTACAAAATAATCTCCCTCGCTAGGTTTTGTATAACCACTTAAACCATTGATTTGTCTTAAAGTATCAAATATTTCTTCTTTTCCGCTTAAAAGCTTGTGTGTATAAGACTGATGCGACACATCAAAAATAAAAGGATCTTTTTTTGCATCAAAAACCAAATGCATTGCTATACTAAGTTCTACAGCACCCAAATTTGAACTTAAATGCCCACCATTTTTACTCACAACTTGTATGATTTTTTCACGCATAGATGCTGCTAAATTTTCTAATTCTTTTAAACTTAGCTTTTCTAACTCTTCTTGAGTATGGGCAAATTTTTTACTCATTATTCACCATTTTTTTAATTTTAGTTAGACGAGAGTTAAGATTGGATTCTATATTGCCTGCGTCACTTATAATAACAACACTTCCTTTGCTAATTGCATCATCAAGACTTATTTTAATATGAGCATTCTGATCAAATTGCTCTTTTAAATACTCATAATCCTCTGCATTAACCTTAAGCTCAATTGCACTAGCACCCTTAAGCTCGCCGATTAAATCTTTAGCCAAAGCATAAGCTATCTTACTTGAATTTAGTTCAAGTTCTTTTAAGATTACTTCTTTAGCGATATCTATAGCAGTATCTGCTAATTCTTTCTCATTTTTTTCTATGAAATTTTCAAGATTTTCGCAAGCATTATCAAGTTTGGCTATACTTTTTAAATACTTATCTTTAAAATCACTCAATTCCTTTTGAAATTCTTCTTTTGCTTTCTCATAACCCTCTTTGGTAAATTTTTCTTTAGCATTTTCAAGTTCTGAATTTAAGCGGTTATTAAATTCATTCTCTTGGCTTTCTATTTGCATTTGAAGTTTAATAATATTGCTTGACATTTCATCTGTTTTTTTAAGTAAATCTTCAACAAAGCTTGGTTGAAATGTTGGAATTTGAGTTTCCATAACAGCTTGTGTAGAGGCAATGACTTGATTTTCTTCGACTGGTTTTTCGTCATTTAAAGATATATTAGTATTTTCTTCATCTGGAGTTTGAGTATGTTTTTTTTCACCTGTATGATTATCAAATTCTGAAATAACTTTAAAACGATATCCTTCAACAACATGCTGATCAGAAGCCCCACCAGAAATTACATTGCTACGATTAACCATCTCTCACCTACTCTATCATTTCATCCGCATCGCCTGTTTGAACAAGACCTTGTTCTGCAAGTTTTTGCACCACTTCAACAACCTTTCTTTGTGCATCTTCAACATCTTTAACACGCACAGCACCCAAAAAACCCATTTCTTCAAGAAAAGCTTCGCTTGCACGCGTAGACATATTGGCTAAGAATTTTTGCTTTAACTCTTCACTTGCACCTTTTAAACCTATCATTAAATCACGCTTATCGGCTACTTTTAAAATTTCTCTTATAGCCTGAGCGCTAAGTTTTTGTATATCATCGAAAGTAAACATAAGCTCTTTAATAGTCTCTGCTAAGCGTTCATCACTTTGTTCAATATAAGTAATGGTTGATTTGCTTGCTTTTTGACCCAAACGATTAAGCACTTCTGCTACTGCTCTTGGGCCGCCCACTTCAACCTTATAAGAGGTAAGACTTTCAAGCTTGCTTTCTAGCACTGCAGAAACTCTTTTAATAATACTTGGAGAAATATCGCCAAGATTTGCCATTCTTATAACCACCTCAGCCCTTAATTCATCGCTAAAATACTCTAAAGTTTCTGCCGCATGAATAGAATCCATGTGTGCCAAAATAAGAGCGATGGTTTGTGGGTGCTCTTTGGTAATAAAGTCTGCAAGTTGCTGTGGTTTAATTTGCGCCAAATAAGCAAAATTTTGATTATTCTCCATACTTTTAGTGAGTTTTTCAAGAATTTTATTTGCAATCTCTGGTCCAAAAGTACGAAAAAGTATTTCTTTAGCATATTCTAAACCACCACTTTTAATATATTGATTTGATTGAAGCAGAGTGTAAAATTCTTCTAAAACTGCAGTAGCTACAGATCTATCAACATTTTTAGCCATAGCAATATAACGTGAAATTTCTGTGATTACATCAATTTCCATATGTGAAAACACAGAAGTGGTTGCATCTTCGCCAAGTTGTATAAGAAATATCGCTACCTTCTCAGGCATCGATAAATCATCATAGACCATTTTTTGTTCTTCACTTAGCTTTATCATCACATATCCTTTTCGCCAAATTCGCTATCATTTTGAATTAAGTTTTGCAAAAGTGCTGCAATTTCCTCACCTTTATCACTTACCAAACCACGCAATTTTTCAAGCAAAACCTCATACTGGATAGAATCTTCATTGAAGTTATCCCCAAAACCAAGTTGTTCTTCAACTTTTTTCCTTGCTGCATTAAATTTCTCTAAAGCATCTTCAGCATCATCTAAAACAGCATTTGGACCTTGCTGCATTTCCTCTTGTGCTGCGACATCTTCAAGCATTTTTTGAGTAAATGGAGCAATAACTTTTTTGTAAAAAATAAAAAGTAAAATCGCTGCAATAAAGTATTTAACCGGCGGAATAAATGGCTCAACAAAACGATTGTAAAAAGTTTTAACTTTACTCTCAACTCTAATCGACTCACGATGAAATGGTAAATTTTGCACCACAACGCTATCACCTCTAGTAGCGCTAAAATTAATAGTATTTTTAACTATACTCTCAACACTTGCAAGCTCTTCTTTAGTCAATGGGACATATTCGCTTTTTACATCCCCATTTTCATCAACCACATCTTGATATTTTCCATCTATAGTAACAGCTGCTGAAGTGCGTAAAACTGTTGCAAATTGTTTTTTGGTATTTGTGATAGTTTTAGAAAGTTCATTATTTGTAGTAACTTGATTTTTTTTATAAGTGTCAATTTGACCCTTATTGTCAAGTCCTTCAACAGGACCTATATTAGAAACAGCACCTGGAACACCCTGAATTTCTGGATCTTTTCTACCTGTTCTTTCCTCGTTTAAAGTTTGCTCACTACGCACTATAGGATTTGGATCATAAATTTCACTTTGAGATTCTTGCTTGGAAAAATCAAAATCTATATTTACACTCACTTTTACTTTATCCATGCCACCTGCAAAAGGAGCTAAATTTTCTATAATCTTATCTTCTAAAGCTTTTTCTTGATCACTTTTAAATTTAATTTGCGCACGAACCAAGTCATCTTCATATGCTTCTTGCTCATCTAAAGGCACACCACTTTGATCACTAATCTTAACATTTTCTTTAGTAAGTTTTGGAACTGCCGCTGAAACAATATTTTTTATACCATCAATTTGTTTTCTAGTAAGCTTTAAGCCTTCGCGAACATTAACAACAACTGAAGCTGTAGGCGGAATTTGCCTTTCGGTAAAAACACTATCTTTAGGAAATGCTATGTGTACAACAGCGCTACGAATAGGTTCTAAAGTCTCAATAGTTCTTGCAAGTTCGCCTTCTATGGCTCTTTGGTATTTTACCTTTTGCTCTTCATTTGTAGCTCCAAAAGCTTGAGTATCAAAAGCTTCAAAACCCACGCGACTATCTTTTATAAGACCTTCGCTTGCAATAAACATTCTTTGACGATAAACCTGATCTTGTGGAACTAAAATTTTATTTTCACTTTCTAATTTATAGGGAATATTATTTTGTTCAAGTTTAGCTACAATTGCAGCAGAAGAACTTGGGCTTACATTTTCAACTAAAACTGCATATCCATTATTTGCATTACTACCACTTCCACGAAATAAAGCTAAAAAAACCAAAAACCCAACCACTACTATAATAGATGCAGCAATCACTATACGCTGCTTGCGAGTTAAATTTTGATAAAGTTGCCCAATTTGATGAAGCATATTTTTAAAATCCATTAATTCTCATCCCTTAGTTTAGCGAATTTTACATATTTTTATTTGATTTATCTATCTTAAAATCTTATCAAATTCTGTAAAAAATTTTTCATTTTCATAAGATGTTCCTATAGTAATGCGTATAGCATTTAAACCATAGCTTTTTAAATTTCTTATTATTATACCCTTTTTAAGCAATTTTTCAGACAAATCTGTACTATTTTTTTCATCAAAAAAATAAGTGATGAAATTTGTATAACTATCGATAATTTTGATATTATGTTTTTTAGCAAATTCTTTATAAAGCTCCATTTGAGAAAAATTATTCTCTAAAGTTTTTTCAGTAAATTCATCATCATTTATTGCTGCAACTGCTGCTTTTAAAGCAAGATTGCTCACATTAAAAGGAGCACGAAGCTTGTAAAATGCACTAATAATATTAGCATTAGCTATGCCATAACCAATGCGTAAGCCTCCTAATCCATAAAGTTTAGAAAAAGTTCCTAAATAAAGTACATTGTCAAATTCTTTAATCAATTCACAAGGTTCTAAATGTTTTTTGCTATCTTTAAAACTTGCAAATTCATTATAAGCTGCATCAATCACAACTAAACAATCCTCATTTACACCTTTAATAAACTCGGTCGCCTCACTTGCATCCAAACACTCGCCTAAAGGATTGTTTGGTAAGCATAAAAAAATAAGTTTAATTTCATCTTTGTGCGTTTCATAAAGTTTTTTAAACTCATCTAAATTATGAGTAATACTTTGAGTTTTATAACACTTTGCACCACATTGTTTGGCATAAATTTCATACATAGCAAAGGTAACTCCAGCTTGCAAAAAAGCATTTTTAGAATTTAACTTAGAATGTATAGCAAATTCAATCACTTGATCACTGCCTGCACCGATAATGATATTTTCATTTTGAACTTTGTATTTTTGAGCCAATGTGCTTTTAAGTTCTATCATACTATCATCAGGGTAAAGATGGGCTTTGTTTGCATTTTGTCTTAAACATTCTATAGCTTTTGGTGGCGTGCCAAAAGGATTTTCATTGCTTGCTAATTTTATCACTTCTTTAACACCATATTCTTTAGCAATAACTTCTATATCTTTGCCGGGTTCATAATTGCTTAAATTATTTAAAAATTCATTAAATTTCATCTTTTTCTCCTGATAAATAAGATCCAAGCCAAACAATCTCTTGTATATCTTTTAAGGCTTTTTTTACATTTTCATCATCAATATGCCCTTCAAAATCTATATAAAAACTGTGTAAAAATTCTTTTGATTTTACAGGGCGAGATTCAAGCTTAGTAAGATTGATATTTTCTTTTTTAAACTGCTCTAATAAAAAGCTAAGTCCCCCAGGTTTATGTGCTGTGTGTGCTAAAATAGAAGTTTTACAATTTGGCATTTTAGGATTTTTAATATCGCTTAAAATTAAAAATCTTGTTTTATTGGCTGCATTATCTTCTATTTTATCAAAAAGTACAGGCACATTATAAAGCTTAGCCGCTATTCTAGAACAAATTGCTGCCGCATATTTATCTTGCGAAGCTAGGTAAGCTGCATTAGCTGTAGATTTTGAAGGAACAAATTCTATAGCACTAAGTTCATGACTTTCTAAAAATTTACGACATTGATTATAACCTTGCGGATGCGAATAAATGCGTTTGATTTCTTTTAAATTTTCATTAATTCCTACAAAAGAATGATGAATATCCATATAAATTTCGCCAAAAATTTTAAGCTCATTATACTTACCTAGACAATCTAAAGTAATGCCCACTGCACCTTCGGTATTATTTTCTATAGGTACAACACCGTATTTTGCTTCTTTGTTGCTTAACTCTTTAAAAACATCTTCGATATTGGCCAAGGCTATATAACGACTCATCGCACCAAAACGACTTCTTGCTGCTTGATGTGTATAAGTTCCTTCAGGCCCTAAATAAGCTATAGTTTGAGGCATTTCTAAATTTCTTGAAACTGCAAAAATTTCTTGATAAATTGCCTCTATGGCATTTTGATCTAAAAGTCCTAAATTTGCATTTTTTAAACGATTGATAATGGCTCTTTCACGCTCAGGACGATAAATACTTCCCCCACTACTTTGCTTAAGCTCACCTATACTTTTAACATAAGTCATTCTTTCATTTAAAAGATCTAAAATTTTATCATCAACCGCATCGATTTTATTTCTAAATTCTTCTAAATTTGGCATTTTAGATCCTTTAAAAACTCAAAAACACTAGGATAAACTCCATCAAGCAAATCCGTATCAAGCCCTTTTGTGTCGCTTATCTTGCCGCTTAAAACTAGCAAGGTTTTCATGCCAAGTTCTTTTGCCTTAAGCAAGTCACCCCTAAAATCATCACTAATGATTTTAATATCTTCAAAATCGATTTTTGAATTTTGTCTTCTTATTAAATTTAAAGCTTCTTTATAAAAAGCAATGCTAGGCTTACCCACAACCTCGTATTCAAAATCAATAGCATTTTTAAGCATAGCCATAATGCTACCTACACCAGGATAAGGCCTACCATCTTT
This sequence comes from Campylobacter sp. CFSAN093249, assembly GCF_011067895.1. Lineage (NCBI taxonomy): Bacteria > Pseudomonadati > Campylobacterota > Epsilonproteobacteria > Campylobacterales > Campylobacteraceae > Campylobacter > Campylobacter sp. CFSAN093249. The sequence continues at coordinate 108,206 of NZ_JAAMWM010000001.1, forward strand.
TTTATAAATACTAGTTTCGTGCATAGCTATAAATCTAACTTCTCTTCTAGCCAATTCTATCATAGTGGCAAAATCTTTAAATTTAAAATCATCATAACTAGCCACAAGCACAGCACTAGGATTTACAAAATCGAGCTCAAAACCAAGATTTTCAAGACCTTTTACAAACTCATCTGCACCAAAAGCCGCAACTTTACAAGGTCTTAAAAGGTGTTTTAAAACGCTGAAAGGATCAATATAAGCATTTTCTTTTATAGCCAATCCTTTTTGCTGTAATTTTTCTAAAAAATCAAGTTTTTTTGTATTGTTAGTGATGATAAGATAAGGAAGATTTTTTGCATTTAAAAAATCGATCAGTTCTTTAGCACCATGGATTAAAGATTTATCATGATCAGAAATTAAAGTCCCTTGAACATCTAAAAAAAACATTTTAAGCCTTTAAAAATTTCTCTTCTAAAGCGATTTGATCTTCAAAATTTTCTCTTTGACGGATCAATCTTACCTGTCCTTCTTCAAGGGCTAATTCGCAAACTTTATTACGAGTATTGTAATTACTACTCATGCTAAAACCATAAGCTCCAGTATTTTTAATAACCATTATATCATCACTTTGAGTGCTAGGCAAAGACCTTGCTTTAGCAAAAAAGTCCCCACTCTCACAAATTCCACCTACAACATCACATAAACTCTCTTCGCCTTGATTATAAGGTAAGATTATTTCATGATAAGCCTCGTATAAACTTGGGCGTATAAGATCATTCATCGCTCCATCTACTACAACAAAACGCTTGGTTTTATTTTGTTTTTCATAAAGTACTGAACAAACAAATTCTCCACTTTTAGCAACTAGATACCTTCCAGGCTCCATTCCTATAGTTAAATCAAGCCCATGAAGTTGTGCTAATATACCTTGTGCATAATCATAAAGATCAGATTCACACTCATCTTTTTCATAAGCCACACCCAAACCACCGCCTATATCAAAAAATTTAAGATCGATTTGCAAGGCTTTTAACTCTCTTACAAGTTTTGCAACGATGCCTGCTGCTTCATGAATGGGAGAAATATCTAAAAGTTGCGAACCTATATGAAAATGCACTCCAACGGGCTCTAAAAAAGATGAATTTTTTGCATAAAGATACATTTTTCTTGCTATATCAATTTCGACACCAAATTTATTTTCATTTAATCCTGTAGAAATATAAGGATGAGTTTTTGCATCAACATTTGGATTAACACGAATACTGATTCTTGCCTTTAGATTAAGTTCTTTAGCCACACTTTCTAAAAGCATCATTTCAGCTTCGCTTTCAAGGTTAATATATAAAATATCATATTCTAAAGCTTGTCTTAACTCTTCTTTGGTTTTTCCTACTCCACTAAAAATAATCTTATAAGCTTTTGCTCCTGCTTTTAAGGCACGCTTTACCTCGCCTATACTCACACAATCAAATCCACTATCTAAATTTGCAAGCATTTGCAACAAACTTAAATTTGAATTAGCTTTTACAGCGTAAAAAATTTGAGATTTTCTAGCCTTAAAAGCCTCTTTGAGATTTAAAAAACGCTCTTTTATGAAATCAAAATTGTAAATATAAAAAGGGGTATTAAATTCTTGTTTTAATTGTTTATAATCCATATTTAACCTTTAATTTTTATAATTTTACTACACAAAGCTTAATTTATCGATGCTTATAATACATATAAGCACTTAAACAACCCAAAATTATAATAGGCACTACAATGCCAATTTCACTTGCAATCACACTATTTTCGCTTAATCTAGTAAGCAAAAACAAGACTCCCCAAATCATCAAAGTCACTACAAAAGCTACAAAAGTTACAATAGCAAGATTAAAAAATCTTGCTATTACAGGAAAAAAATAATACATAATAAGCATTAAAAATGGTGCAAAAAAAGGAGTAAAAACAAATTTATAAAGATTGATTTTAAGAGTATCTGTATTGACATTTTGTGCCTTAAAAAGCTCAAAACTTTCAAGTGCATCAGATATTGAATAATCACTATTACTAGCAACCCCTTCTATAATCTTTGGTTTAAAACCCTCAAGCGATTTAAGCTCGGAGAAATCTTGTATCTTTAAACCATCATTAGCAAGTTCATAATTTTTAGGTAATAATGTAATATTACCATCTCGCAAAATCCAGCTTTCACCTTCAAAATGGGCATTTTTAGCACTTACAAAAGAGCTTAAATTTAAATCATTAATATTAAAAATTTTTATATTTTGAGCACTATTTTGTCCATTGTTTATCTTTGAAATATAAACAAAATTATTGTTAAATTTCAAAAACACTTCTCCACTTTGATTCATAATAGTGCCATTTTTTAAAATATTTCTCTTATAATCATTTGCATAAGCAAAAGAAGTAAAATTCAATCCTATATAAATACAACAAAAAAATAAAGCCCATAAAAAAGGAAATAAAATAACATAATTTCTACTCAGTCCTAACGCATAAAGACTTACAAATTCATTTGCTCTGATCATAGAAATCAAAGAAACTACCAAAGCAAAAATCAAAGAAATGGGTAATACATAAGGCACTGCCGAAAAAGATAAAAACATAACATAAAGCAAATCAAGATTTGCGGCTTTTGGTAGATCTTTAAAATTTAAGAGTAAATCAATACCGCAATAAAAACCAAGTAAAGAAAAAAATATAATAAAAAAATTTTTTAAATAAATCCCTGAAATAAAACGAAAAAATATCCACATCTTAAGCCTTTAGGCTGTATTTGGATGATATAGCAGACAAATCATCATTTTCAATAAGCTCAAGCAAAGCTTTTTTTGTATGCTCTAAAACTTTGCTTAAAGTTATTTCTTCTTCGGATTTAAATTTACCTAAAACATGGGAAATCACATTTTCACCCTTTCCCACTCCTATACGCACTCTTTCATAGTCATTTCCACATAAAGTATCTATGCTTTTAAGCCCATTATGTCCACCACTTGAACCGCCTTTTTTAAAGCGCAAGGCTCCTAAATTTATATCTATATCATCATGGATAACTATCATTCTTTCGCATTTATAAAAATCATTCACTGCTTTTACGCTAAGTCCTGAATTATTCATATAAGTACTAGGTTTAAGAAGAAGTAAAGAAGAACCTATTTTAAAAAGCTCTCCTTTAAATTTAGAGTTTGTAAGATTTGTAAAATTGCTTTCTTTTAAAAGTAAGTCAATTAGCATAAAACCGACATTATGACGGGTATTTTCATACTCTACGCCTATATTGCCAAGCCCTACGACTAAAATCATCTAGCTTTTTCTACACCTACAACCGCTACTCTATCAGCATCAATCATAGTTACTCCCGCAGGAACTACAATATCACGAACAAGTAAAGCATCACCCACATCAAGTTTACTTACATCAAGTTCGAAGAAATTTGGTAAATTTTCAGCTGCACATTTTACTTTTAATCTTCTTTTTGATTGGATTAAAACACCTTTATTTTTAAGACCTATAGCTGTTCCTGTGATTTTAACTGGAACCATGTATTTAGAAATCACACCTTTTTGTGCAACTTTTAAATCCACATGTTTAAGTTCTGCAGTTACAGGATCTTTTTGATAATCTACAACTACAACGCTTAAAGTTTGAGAACCTACTTTTACATCAAAAATTAAAGTAGTTTTTTTACGAACTTCCTTAATAAACTCATTTACTTTAAAAGCGGCATTGATGTTTTCTAATCCTTTTCCATAGATGTTTGCGATTAGATAACCATCTCTTTTTAAAGCTTTAGCAGCTTTTCTACCGATACTCTCTCTAACGATGCCTTCTAACATCTTTTGTCCTTTCTTAAAAAATGAGCTTTGATTATATCTAATTTTGGCTTATGGAAAAGTAAATTTATAGCTTCTTTTAATTTCTTTAAGATATAATTTGTTTTACAAATATTATGTTAATTTAAGGCTTCATGTGAATGAAAAATTCAATATTAATATAGCTTGGTTTTTAATAATCTTAGGTGGAATTATAGAATGCTTTTGGGTAAGTGGACTTAAATATTCTACAGAAATTTGGCAGTATATTTTAACAGCCATTGGGGTTTGTATTTCTTTTACTTGCTTTTTAAAAGCTTGTGAAAGACTTGAAGTAAGTATTACTTATAGTGTTTTTGTAGGCATTGGCACTATTGGGGTGGTTTTAAATGAAATGTTTATTTTTAACGAAGCTGTTTCTATAATTAAACTTGTGCTTATAGCAATTTTACTTTTAAGTATTATAGCCCTTAAATGGGTAAGCAAGGAAGCTTAAATATGGAATGGTTTTATTTGTTTTTAGCTACTGCTTGTGAAATTTTTGGCGTGGTGATCATGAAAGAACTTGTAAGCACTAAAAATAAGCTTTACCTTTTAGCTTTGATGGTGTGTTTTGGATTTTCTTTTACTTTTTTAAGCTTAAGTATGCAAAATATCGCTATGAGTGTTGCTTATGCTATATGGACAGGAGCTGGAACCGCTGGTGGGGTAATGATAGGAGTGCTTTTTTATAAAGAAAGTAAAAGTTTTTTGAAACTTTTTTTAATCGCTGTGATTATTACCTGTACAGCGGGTTTAAAATTTCTTTCTTGAGGATTTTTTGTGCAAATTTATGTAAGTGGAATACATACTGATGTAGGAAAAACACATTTTAGCGCAGCTTTTTGTGCGAATTTTAACTATGATTATTTTAAACTCATTCAAGCAGGAACTCCAACAGATAGTGAGTTTATTGCAAAATTTAGCCCAAAAACAAAGATTTTTAAAGAAGGTATTTTTTTGCAAACTCCAGCTTCTCCTCATCTTGGAAAAATCAAAGAAAAGCTTGATTATAAAGCCTTAGATATCATTTTACCAAAAAGTGAGAACCTACTTATTGAGCTTGCGGGTGGGCTTTTTTCTCCTATGGATGAAAATTACACTATGATTGATTTTGTGAATATTTTTAAACACCCTACGATTTTAGTAGCAAAATACTATCTTGGAAGCATTAATCATATCTTGCTTAGCATTGAAGCTTTAAAGCAAAGAAATATCAATCTTTTAGCCCTTGTGATGATGGGCAAAAAAGATACCTTTCAAGATGATTTTATAAAAAATTATGCAAAAATTCCCATAATTAATCTTGATTTTTTTGATGAAAATAGCATTTTAAATCAAGATTTTAAAGAGCAAATGCAAGAAATTTTGCAACTTAAAATTCCTTAAAAATTTGTTCTAAACTCTCTACTACATAAACGATTTGTTCTTTTGTGATGATGTAAGGAGGCATAAAATAAATCGTATTTGCTAAAGGTCTTAAAAGCAAACCTTTTTCTAAGGCTTTTTGAAATACAAAAAGTCCCACGCGTTCGTGTTTATGGCTTAAAATATCAAAAGCACTGATCATTCCACAAGTTCTAAAATTTCCTAAAAAATCAAATTTTTTAAGTTTTGAAAATTCTTGCTGGATAAAGGTGCTTAAAATTTGATTTTTTTCTAAAATATTTTCATTTTCAAAGATATCTAAAACCGCATTAGCTGCTGCACAAGCTAGAGTGTTTCCTGTATAACTATGAGAGTGTAAAAAGGCTTTTTGTTCGCTATAGGGTGCATAAAAGGCATTATAAATTTCATCCTTTGTAAGCACTACAGAAAGAGGCATAAATCCTCCTGTAATCCCCTTTGAAAGACAGATAAAATCGGGGCTTTGTTTGCATTGATGCAAGGCAAACAAAGTGCCTGTGCGTCCAAAACCCACTGCAATTTCATCAAAAATCACTTGCACATTAAAATCATGGCAAAGCTTGATCGCTTCATCAATAAAACCAGCTTCATACATGTGCATATTTCCCGCACATTGCACCAAGGGTTCAAGTATAAAAGCGCAAATTTCATTCGAGTGTTTTTCTAAAATATCTTTTAAAATTTCAAGCTCTTTAGTATAGTCTTTACCTTGTGGCACAGGAGTGCTTAAACACTCTAAAAGCAAGGTTTTGTAAGTATCTTTATAAAGTGCAACATCGCCCACACTTAAAGCCCCTAAGGTTTCGCCATGATAGGAATTGCTTAGGGATAAAAATTTATTTTTTTTCAAACCTTTATTTAAATGATAATGAAAACTCATCTTAAGTGCTACTTCAATGGCACTTGATCCATTATCCGCATAAAAACATTTATTAAAATCACGCCCCACTTTTTCACAAAGTCTCGTAGAAAGCTTGATGATAGGCTCATGTGTAAAACCTGCTAAAATCACATGCTCAAGCTCATCAACTTGTTTTTTGATGGCATTTGCGATTTTTTCATTACAATGACCAAAAAGATTTACCCACCAAGAACTCACACAATCCATATAAACCTTATCATCAAAATCATAAAGCCACACGCCTTTTGCTTTTTTTATAGGGATTAAAGGTAGGGTTTCGTGATCTTTCATTTGTGTGCAAGGGTGCCAAATGTGTTTTAAATCGAGATTTTTTAAGATTTGATTTTGCATTATAACTTCTTTTTTAAAAATATTTTGGCAAAATAATACTTTAAATTTTTAAATTTACAGGAAAAAAATGAAGCTTGAAAAAATTTTGCAAGATCTAGAGCAAAATCACAATCTAAGAACTCTAACACCTTTAAAACATGAAAATAAATTTGTTTATAAGCAAGATCACAAACTTTTAAATTTAGCAGGAAATGATTATCTTTATTTGGCGTCTTCTAAAGAGTTAAAAGCTGAGTTTTTAAACACCCTAAAAGAACAAGATTTGTTTTTTTCAAGTTCGAGTTCAAGAAGTTTGAGTGGAAATTTTGAAATTTATGAAGAATTAGAAAGTTTTTTAAAGACTAAATTTAAAGATAAGGAAATTTTACATTTTAATAGTGGTTATCATTTAAATATCTCTTGTATAGCAGCACTTTCTAGCGTTTCTAAGACGCTTTTTTTAGCCGATAAATTTATTCATGCAAGTATGATTGATGGCTTAAGACTTAGCGGGGCTGATTTTTTTCGTTTTCATCACAAAAATATGAATCATTTAGAGAGTTTAATCCAAAAACATTATGAAAATTATGAAAATATCATCGTTTTAAGCGAAGCTTTGTTTAGTATGGATGGAGATTTTAGCGATTTTAAAACTTTGTGTGAGCTTAAAAAGCGTTATGATAAAATCAAGCTTTATATAGACGAAGCACACAGCGTGGGTTGTTTTGATGAAGAGGGTTTGGGGCTTGTTAAAAAACTAGCCCTGGAAAATGAAGTGGATTTTTTGGTTTTTACCTTTGGTAAAGCCATTGCTTCCATGGGTGCTTGTATAATATGTGATGAAAAATATAAAAAATTTTTCATCAACAAAGCTAGAGCTTTTATTTATTCTACAGCTTTGCCACCTATTAATGTAGCTTGGACGCAATTTATTTTTAAAAAAATGCCTTATTTTAAGAAAGAAAGAGAAAAATTAGAGCTTTTAAGCACTTTTTTTAAAAGTAAATTGCAAGAAAAAAATCACATCGTTTTAGGTGATGCTTATATTATTTGCTTGCTTTTAGGTGAAAATAAAAAAGCCTTAGAAATTTCACAAAAACTTCAAAAAGCTGGATTTTTTGCTCCTGCGATTAAAGAACCTACTGTGCCAAAAAATACAGCTAGAATTCGTTTTTCTTTGCACGCAGGACTTAACACAGAAGAACTTGAAAGGATAATGGAGCTTTTATGAAATATGAATTTTTATGCAAAAATCCTGATTCAAAAAAACTTATAGTGGTATTTGGAGGGTTTGCTTCACATCCTAGTCATTTTTCGCATTTAAAAAGCGATAAAAATGTGATTTTATTTTATGATTATGAAAATTTTGATTTAAATTTTAATTTCAAAGCTTTTGATGAGCTTTTTTTAATCGCTTTTTCTATGGGGGTTTGTGTCGCAAATAGAGTTTTAAAAGAGCTTAATTTTAAACAAAAAATAGCCATAAATGGCACAAATTTAGGTATAGATAAATCAAAAGGAATTCATCCTACAATTTTTAAAAAAACCCTGCAAAATTTTAAATTAGAACATTTTAAAAAGGCTTTATTTAAAGAACGCAAAAGCTTAGCCAAAGATTTTATTTTTAAAGATGAAAAAGCTTTGAAAATAGAGCTTGAAAAACTTTTTGACTTTGCTTTAATAAAACAAGAAGAAAATTTGCTTTGGGATAAGGTTTATTCAAGTAAAGAAGATGAAATTTTTCCGCCAAATGCCTTGAAAAATAGTTTTAAAAATTTGATTTTTTTAGATGAACCGCATTTTGCTTTTTTTCATTTTAAAACTTGGGATGAGCTTTGAATTTTTTAAAAGCAAAAGATTATGAAAAACATGCAAAAGTGCAAGATTTCATGGGTTTAAAACTTTGTGAAATTTTAAAAGATTTAAAAATTTCACATTTTGAAAAAGTGTTTGAATTTGGTTGTGGTAGGGGTGAATTGAGCAAAAAACTTCAAAATTTCATTACTTTTGATGAGTATTTAAAAAACGATATTTTAGATTTTAAAGAAAATTCTAATATTTTAATTTTTGATATGAATGAAATTTCAAAACAAGATTTAAGTAAAGAGAAATTTGATCTTATTGTTTCAAATGCAACTTTGCAATGGCTTGATTTAAAACAAATCATACCCAGTCTTAGGGATATGCTAAATCAAAATGGGATTTTACTTCTTTCTACTTTTGCAAAACAGAATTTAAAAGAAATCAAACAAAGCACGGGTTTTGGTTTAAATTATTTTAGCTTAAATGAATTAGAGCAAATTTTTAAAATCTATTTTAATGAGGTAAAAATTACTCAAGAACTCGTAGAATTAAGCTTTGATAATGCTTTAGATGTTTTTAGACATTTAAAGTTAAGCGGAGTAAATTCTTTAGGTTTTTATCCTTTAAATAAAGGTTTTTTAAAAGAATTTGAAGAAAAATTTCAAAACAAACTCACTTATCATCCTGTATTTATTTTATGCAAAAATGATATAAAATGAATTTTTTGTGTTATAATCTAAAAATTAAATTTTTACACAAGGAAAACTAAATGAAAAAGTTTGTAGTATTTTTTGGGATTTTGCTTTTTGTTTCGTGTTTAAATGCACAAAATTTAAGTATTTTTGTAGCTTCTTCAGCTTCAAAGGCGATGAGTGAAGTTAAAGATGAGTTTTTGAAAACACATCCAGAAGATAAAATAGAATTGGTTTTTGGTGCTTCTGGAAAATATTATGAGCTTTTAAAACAAGGGAGAGAATTTGATCTCTTTTTTTCAGCGGATACTAAATATGCTAAGGCTATTTATGATGATAAAAATGCCTTAATAAAGCCAAAAATTTATGTTTTAGGAGTTTTGGCTTTGTATAGTTTGGATGAAAATTTACTCCAAGGAGGCGTTGAAAATTTAAAAGAAAAGGCAGGTAAAATCACGCATCTAAGCATAGCCAATCCTAAAGTAGCTCCTTATGGAGTAGCGGCTAAAGAAGTGCTTGAAAATTTGGATTTAAATGAGCTTTTTAAGGATAAAATCGTTTTAGGCGAAAATATCTCAGTGCCTGTTTTACATGTAGATAGTAAAAATGCAGATATAGCTATAGTGGCTTATTCTTTAGTTTCTCCTATTAATCATCCTAAGGGTAAGGCTATTATAATTGATACAAAGTATTTTAGCCCTTTAGAGCAAAGTTATGTTATCACAAAATATGCTAAGGATAAAAAATTGGCCTTTGAATTTAGCGAATTTATTGGCTCTTCAAAAGCAAAAGAAATTTTTAAAAAATACGGATTTAGCACACCATGAACCTTATAAAAGGACAAATTTGTGAGCTTTTAAATCAAGAGGATATAGTTATTGTTAAAATACTTTCTAAAGAAGTGATTTTTAGTGTTTTAATGCTTGAATTAAAATCTTTAGAAAATTTAAAAATTGGTGTGAGTGTAGAACTTCTTTTTAAAGAGCATGAGCTTTGTTTTAGTGCAAGCAAAACTCTTTTAAGTGTTGAAAATTCTTTTTTAGCTAAAATTACAAAAATTAAAAAAGGCGAACTTTTGTATCAGGTATTTTTTGATTTTAAAGGTAATGAACTTTCTAGTATTATCACCAAAGAAAAAGCTTTAGAACTTGAAATTTGTAAAAATCAAGAATGGCTTTGTTTTGTAAAAGCAAATGATATTGTATTAAGGAGTCATAGTGCTTGATCCAGCTTTTTTACAAACTCTTTATCTTACTTTTAAACTTGCTTTTATCACGACTTTTATTCTTTTTTTTATTGGTGTATTTTTAGCTTATTTGTTAAGTTTTGTGCGTTTTCCTTTTAAAACAATCCTTCAAAGCTTTATTTCTTTGCCTTTGATTTTACCTCCTAGTGTTTTGGGATTTTATTTGCTTATAACTTTTTCGGCTAATAGTTTTTTAGGGCAAGTTTTAAAAGAATATTTTAATCTTTCTTTGGTTTTTAGTTTTGAAGGTCTTGTTTTTGCTTCTTTGATTTTTTCTTTGCCTTTTATGGTAAATCCTTTACAAAGTGCCTTTTCATCGATTAATCCAAATTTGCTCGATGCTTCTTATAGTTTAGGTAAAAGTAAAATTTATACTCTTTTTAGAGTAATTTTACCTAATTCTAAAGCAGGAATTTTTAGTGCTTGTGCGATGAGTTTTGCTCATACTGTGGGTGAATTTGGAGTAGTGATGATGATAGGAGGACATAAACAAGGTGAAACTTTAGTGGCTAGTATAGCTATTTATGATGAACTTGAAATCTTAAACTATAGCTTAGCCCATCAATATGCTTTTATATTGTTTATTTTTTCTTTTTTAGTACTTTTTAGTCTTTATTTTATCAATAAAAAAATGAGTTTTCAATGATAAGAATTGATATCAATCATCCTATGAATACCGCTAAAGGAAGGCTAGATTTAAATTTTAAAAAAGATATAGAATCAGGAAAAATTACTGCACTTTTTGGCGAAAGTGGAGCAGGAAAAACCACTCTTTTAAAAATCATAGCGGGACTTATAAAGCCTAAATTGGGGCGTATAGAAGTAGATAATGAACTTTGGTTTGATTCTTCAAAAAATTTTAGTTTAGCTTTACAAAAAAGAAAAATTGGTTTTGTTTTTCAAGATTATGCGCTTTTTCCAAATATGAATGTAAAAGAAAACATCGCCTATGCCGCTAGTTCTAAAGCAAAGGTTAGCGAGCTTTTAGCCTTAATGAAACTTGAAAATTTAGCTAAAATTTATCCTAAACATTTAAGCGGGGGGCAAGCACAAAGAGTAGCTTTAGCAAGAGCTTTAGCAAGAGAACCAAAAATCTTGCTTTTAGATGAACCTTTGAGTGCTTTGGATTTTAAAATGCGTGCAAATTTACAAGATGAATTAACCAAGATTTTAGAGTATTTTAAAATAAGTACTTTATTGGTAAGTCATGATCTAGCTGAAATTTATAAGTTAAGTCATAGAATTTTAGAGCTTAAAAACGGAAAAATTATTAAAGATTTTCCTAAAAATGAATTTTTTACTCATTCAAATATCAGCGCAAAATTACGCTTAAGTGCAACTTTGCTAGAAATTAAAAAAAGTGATATTTTAGTGGTTTTAACCTTGCTTTTAAATCAAGATATTATTAAAATCACTCTTAGTGAAGAGGAATTTCTAAAAGCTTATCAAGATATAAAAATAGGCGATACTCTCGTACTTTCAGTAAAAGCTTTCAATCCTTTAATTCTTAAATAACATATAACTTGATTATGATTTTAAATAAAAAGGATAAGTAAAAAATATCAAATGAATTAAATTTAATCCACAATGAAATAATACACTTATCCATAAACTTTTGTTATATTTATATGCTAATCCATATATAATTCCAGCTAAACTCGCAAAAATAATCATTAAAATTCCACTTCTATAATGAATCAATCCAAAAGCTATACTTGCTATCAATAAAGCAAAATTTGGATTTAAAATTTGAGAGAGTCTTTGTTGAAGATAACCTCTAAAATACACTTCTTCAACCAAAGCTACCAATAAAACATTAGAAAATAAAAAATAGGGTAACCACCAAGGTAAGCTAAATTCAAATTTCAAAACATTAAAATACCAAGGTATAGATAATAAAAATAAAGGACTTAAAATTAATAAAATCCATTTGAGTAATGAAGCTTTTACATAATTTTTATTTGTAAATAAAGCAGGTAACAATAAAAACAATATAAATACACCTATAGGTTTATCAAAATTAAAGTATAAAGTAAATGGTGCACTATTTTCACTTGCATAAACCTTATCTAAAACTTTTATATTATTAATTCCTGGTATAAAATGTAAAAATAAGCCTATACAAAAAACAAACAATATCAATTCTAAAATAAGTGATTTTTTATATCTATAATATAAAGCCAACCCAAATGCAATAATATTAATTACTATAAAAGTGATATTAATTATCTTAAAATAATAAGCAAAAAATACACTAATTATAAAAAATAAATAAGCTGTTTTAATTTTATTAAAAGACAACAAAACCAAGGCAAGTGCTAAAAAGCATAAGTTACCATGGACATCTAACATTTCTCTTAAATAAATTTAATATAATCAGTATTTTATATCTATTTTTCTTAAAAACTATTATATTGCGATATTTTGATCATTAAACAATTTCTTATAAAAGCTTAATTAGTTTAAAGAATAAATATATTTTTCTAGCAATTCTTCTCTTATTTTAAGATTTTTAATGTTCTTTATATCAACATTTAAGGCAAAAGATAAAATTTTGTTTTTACTCTCTATAAATCCAACAATCCAAGCCAAATTTATACCATCATTAAAACCTGTTTTAGCATAAATTTTTTGGATTTTATCTTCTTTAAAAAGAATAATTTTTTTAACTTCTTCTTGACTTTTCTTGGAAAAAGGTAAAGAATTTTGTGAAAGTTTAAAAAGCAAATCAGCTTGATTTTTTGCAGAAATTTGTAAAGAATTATCCAACCAAAAGGTATCGATTTTTGAAATTTTTGTATTTCCATAGGAAAGTTTATTTAAGCTTTCTTGCATGGTTTTAAGTCCTATTTTTCTTGCCAATTCTTTAAAAGCAGGCACTTGAGAGCGTTTTATGGCTGAGCTTAAACCAGCATCTTGTTTCCAAGAGGGCAAAAATACTTTTTCACCCTTATAATGATAAAAAATTTCCTTTGTATCTTTAACTACACCATTATCAAGCGCAATTAAAGCATTAAAAATTTTAAAAGTCGAAGCAGGAGAAAAAGGTTCTTTAGCTCTTTTAAAATTATTACTTGCATAATGTTTTCCATCAAAAGTTATAAAAACTCCGCTTGTATTGTAGTCTTTAAAAAAATCTTTTAATTTATCATTTGCCAAAGCAAAAGAGTAAAAAAGACTAAAAAGTAAAAGTATTTTTTTCAATTTATTTCCTTTTTCATGAAGAAATTTTTTAATTCTTATTGGTCTATTATAACAATGTTTTCTTTGATGATTTTAAATCCTGCTTTTAAAAAGAAATTTTTAACACTAAAACTAGCAAAAGCGTAAATTTCACTATAAGGATAGCTTTTAAGAGTAAATTCCAATAAAGCTTTAATAAACCTTGATGAGCATAGTTTGCATGAATAAAGCAAAGATCGAGTGTTTTTTCTTCTAATATTTATACTTATAAAATATATGATTTGGCCTTTTTCTTCATAAACAAAGCCTAGTTGATTTTGAAATTTTTCTTCTCAAGTTTTTTGGTTTATATTAATCCAAGCATGAATTTGTTCTTTTGTGTAATCATTTTTACAAAGAGTGAATACGTTTTGCTTACAAAGCTTGATACAAGAAGCTAAATCTTTTATATCAAGCTTTCTTATCAAGTACTTTCCTTAAAGCCAAAGAAGCTAAAGCAAGTCCAAAAGAAGCTGTTACACCCATAAATGAACCAAGGTCTTTACAATGAGCTTCTTCATCAGAAAACACCACATCAAAATTTCCCTTAAAGCCTGATTTTCTAAGCTCATAACGAAATTTTTTCGCTAAAGCATCGCCGTGAGTTTTAAAAATACTTGTAGTTTTAATGCGTGTTGGATCAAGCTTTCTAGCTCCACCTGTTGAGGAGATAAAAATTTGTTTTTTAAAATCTATAAGATGAGCCAAAGCTACTTTTGCAGGAATATCATCAATGGCATCTATGATAAGATCAAACTCGCTTAAATCAAAATTTTTTAAAAAATTTTCATCGATTTTACTGACTATACCTTTAACCTTATAAATTCTTTCAAATACTTTAGCCTTTTCTTCGCCTATATTTTCGCTATGAATTTGGCGATTTTGATTGGTAATTTCAAATTTATCCGCATCGATTAAAGTAAGGTTTTTAAAACCACTACGATAAAGCGCATCAACGCAAATTCCACCCACTCCACCAAGTCCGCAAACCAAAACTTTTGTTTGTGAAATTTTTTGAAATTTTTCTTCTCCAACTAGCCATTTTATACGTGTAAATCTATCATTCATCATTTGCCTTTAACCATTTTTTAACTTTTTTCATTCTTTCATAAGCTGTAAGATCCAGCATTATAGGTGTTATTGTAGCGTAGCCTTTTTTAAGTAAGGCAATATCGCTATTTTTCTCATCTTCAAAGTCTAAATTCGCCGCTGCAAGCCAATAGTACTCTACTCCTCTCGGATTGACATTTGAATGGGCTTCAAAATTATAAACCCTTTTGCCTGCTTTACAAATTTTAATGCCTTTGATTTTTGATTTTGCAGGAAAATTGATATTTAAAAATTCTTTTTTTTCCAAAGGAAAACCTTTATCAAAAATATTTTGAATGATTTTTTTGGTAATTTGTAAAGCATTTTTATAGTCTAGTTCTTTTTCGCTTTTTTTATAAAATTGAGAAAGAGCGATAGCAGGAATTCCTTGTAAAACCGCCTCCATAGCTCCTGCGCAAGTTCCTGAGTAGGTAATATCCTCGCCTACATTAGCACCTTTATTAATCCCACTTATTACAAGATCAGGCAAACGCTTTTTGTATAAAGCATGCAAAGCAAGATAAACACAATCTGCTGGAGTGCCATCATCAAGTTTGTAAAATCTTTTTCCCACTTTAACAAAACGCAAAGGTTTGGTTAGGGTTATAGAGTGCGAACAAGCTGATTTTTCACTAGCAGGAGCTACTATGGTGATCTTGGCTTTAAATTCTTTTGTTAACATCTTAATGAGTTTTTTAAGTCCTTCGCTTTCATAACCATCGTCATTAGTGATAAGAATTTCTTTCATTGTCTTCCTTGCAAAAGATAAAAATCTGGATTTTAACATATTTTTTTAAAGCTTCATAGTATAAAATTTTAATTTTTAAATTATATAAATTTCGTATTATTTTTAATTATTTTTTTATTTTATATCGATTAACATTATTTAAACTATAAAAATATAAAGTTAGTAAGGATGGTTTAAATATGTTTGATTTTTTCAAACCTAAGGCAAAAGCTATTAAATTTCCTCTTTAGGAAATTTTACCTAGATATTACAAAATGAGAACTTGGAGTTTAAGTGGGGTTTTTATAGGATATATGGGATATTATCTTGTGCGAAATAATATCACTCTTTCAACTCCATTTATACAAAATCAACTTAATCTCAGTAAATCAGACATCGGAACAATCACAGGCTCAATGCTTATAGCTTACGGGATTAGCAAGGGTGCAATGAGCGTTATAAGCGACAAAGCTGGTCCTAAAAATACATGGCTTTAGGTCTTATTTTATGTGCTCTTGTAAATGTTTTACTTGGTTTTTCAAATTCTTTTTACGCTTATGTAGGTTTTGTTATCGCGCTTGGGGTTTTTCAAGGTATGGGGGTAGGTCCTTCTTTTATCACTCTTGCAAACTGGTATCCTAAAAAAGAGCGGGGAATTTACACGGCCGTTTGGAATATCTCACATAATATAGGAGGCGGGATAGTTGCTCCTATAGTTTCGCTTTCAGGTTTTGCTTTAGCAGCATTATTGGGTGTGAGTATGGCAAATTTTAACGAAACATATTGGCACATGAATCATTTTTATACTCCTGCTGCTTGTGCAGTTATCATTAGTCTTTATGCGCTTTATGCAGTTAAAGGAAATCCTAAAAATGAAGGTTTGGTTGATATTACTGAAATCAATGAAATGCGAGGGATTAAAACAGAAGAAATCAAAGCTATAGAAACTCCAAATTTAAGCAGTTTTGAAATTTTTTATCATTATGTACTTAAAAACAAAAATGCTTGGTATGTGGCTTGGATGGATACTTTTGTTTATATGGTGCGTTTTGGGCTTATTTCTTGGCTTCCTATTTACTTGCTAGAAACAAAAGGCTTTAATAAAGAACAAATAGGTATTGCCTTTTGGCTTTTTGAATGGGCTGCTATACCTTCTACTTTACTTGCAGGATATATTTCAGATAAAATTTTTAAAGGCTATAGAATGCCTCCTGCTATAGGCGCCATGGTGATTATTTTCTTTATGATTATTGGATATTTTACTTCAAATAATCTTTATATGGTTATTTTCTTTGCAGCTATGGCGGGGTGTTTAGTCTATATACCACAATTTTTAGCAAGTATGCAAACTATGGAAGTCGTTCCTGCTTTTGCAGTAGGATCTTGTGTAGGACTTCATGGCTTTATGAGTTATGTAGTCGGCGCTTCACTTGGAACAAAAGCATAGGTTGGGCTGTGGATTGCTATGGTAGTTGGAATGCTGGTCTTATCATGCTCCTTAGTGCTTGTATTCTTTGTATACTTTGTTCTACTTTATGTCATTTTAGCGCTAAAAAGAAGCATCAATAACAATTTTAACTTTTGCTTGCAAAAATACCAAGCAAAAGTTAGATTTTAATAATATTTTTGTTACATTATAACTATTTATTAACATATAATTTCTAAAATCTTACCTTCAATCAATAAAAATTTATCATAAAAGGAAATACTATGAAAAAAATTATTACTTTATTTGGTGCATGTGCCTTAGCTTTTAGTATGGCAAATGCAGATGTAAACCTTTACGGACCAGGTGGCCCACACACGGCCTTAAAAGATATAGCAAACAAATATAGCGAAAAAACAGGCGTTAAAGTAAATGTAAATTTTGGCCCTCAAGCGACTTGGTTTGAAAAGGCTAAAAAAGATGCAGATATTTTATTTGGCGCTTCAGATCAATCGGCTTTAGCTATAGCGAGTGATTTTGGAAAAGATTTTAATGTGAGTAAAATCAAGCCTTTATATTTTAGAGAAGCCATCATACTTACTCAAAAAGATAATCCTTTAAAAATCAAAGGTTTAAAAGATTTGGCTAATAAAAAAGTAAGAATCGTTGTGCCTGAAGGTGCTGGAAAGAGCAATACTTCTGGAACTGGAGTTTGGGAAGATATGATAGGTAGAACTCAAGATATAAAAACCATACAAAATTTTAGAAACAATATCGTGGCCTTTGTTCCAAATAGTGGAAGTGCAAGAAAGCTTTTCGCACAAGATCAAGCCGATGCTTGGATCACTTGGATTGACTGGTCAAAAAGCAATCCTGACATAGGAACTGCCGTAGCTATAGAAAAAGATTTGGTTGTTTATAGAACTTTTAATGTGGTAGCTAAAGAAGGTGCGAGCAAAGAAACACAAGATTTTATTGCTTATTTAAGTTCTAAGGAAGCTAAAGAAATTTTTAAAAAATACGGCTGGAGAGAATAAACCTTCATACACGCTTTTTAGCGTGTATTCTTGCATAACTTCTTTTAATTAAGCCAAAATAAGATAAAATATTTAAAATATTTTATCGGAAAATGTGAATGATTTTTGAAAAACAAGAGTATCAAGTTAAGTGCATAGATAATATTATCACGCTTTTAAAAGATTTTGATTTTAAAAGACAGGATAATTTAAAAGAATGTTTGAAAGAATTTTACAACAACACCTTTTTACCAGTGCAAAATATAAGTGATAAATTAAATTTAGATATTTTAATGGAAACGGGCACAGGTAAGACTTTTACTTATTTAAATTTGATATTTGAACTTCATAGGCAATTTAAGCAAAATAAATTCATTATTTTTGTTCCAAGAAAAGCAATTTTAGAAAGCGTAAAACAAAATATAGAACTCACAAAAATTTATTTTTATTCAGAATATCAAAAATATTTAAAAGTCTATTACTACTCAGATGGTAAGAGTCAGAGTGCTATTATTAATCACTACATTAACAATAAAGATGAGCTTTCGGTATTGGTTTTAACCAATAGTGCTATTGATAAAAAAACCAATTTGCTTAATCAACAAAATGAAAGTTTATTTAAAAGTTTATCTGAATTCAAAAGCGTTTTTGAAAATATCATAGATTTAAAACCTATTAGTATTATTGATGAGCCCCATTTGCTTAAAGGAAAGGCTTTTAATGAATATTTTTCAAAAATAAATTCACTTTATTTTCGCTTTGGAGCAACTTTTCCAAAAGAAAAAGATTATGAGCTTAGTAATATGATTTATTGTCTTGACTCCATATCTGCTTTTAAAGAATATCTTGTAAAACAAGTCAAAGTACATACTTTAGGAGTAAATACAAACAATATTTTTCTTAAAGAGTATAAAAATAAAAAAGCAATTTTTACCTATACTTTAAATGGCATAGAAAGAGAAGAAACAATAAAGTTACAAGATAGTTTTTCTCTTTTAAATAATGCCATTTTAACGCAAGTAAAGGATAATAAAGCTTATTTTAATGATGAAACTATTATCGAGAAAAAAGAAAGTTATGTTTTAAACAATGATGAAATTAAAGAACTTTTAAAAAAAGCGATTGACTTGCATTTTGAAAAGGAAGAAAAACTTTTTAAAAAAGGTATCAAAGCTTTAAGTTTGTTTTTTATCCCGAACATCACAGATTTTAGGGGCGAAAGTCCTTTTATTAAAAATACTTTTGAAGAACTTTACAAAGAAAAACGCAAGGAAATTTTAAAGCTAAATTTAGATGTTCGATACAAAGAATATTTAGAAAAAGACTTTGATGAAGCGGGAAATTTAAGAGTTCATCAAGGCTATTTTAGTGGTGATAAAGGAAGTCCTGATGAAAAAGAAGCTAATGGAGTAAAGCTTATTTTAGAAGAAAAAGAAAAATTACTTTCTTTTGATACTTCTTTGCGTTTTATTTTCAGCGTTTGGGCTTTGCAAGAAGGCTGGGATAATCCAAATATTTTTACTTTAACCAAACTTTCAAATTCTTCTTCTCAAATTAGCATTCATCAACAAGTGGGGCGTGGTTTAAGACTTTGTGTTAATAATAAAGGCAAGAGAATTACGCATAATTATTTAGATTTTGATGACAATCAATTTTATGATATTAATTATCTTGATATTTTAGTGAGTGCAAGAGAAGTTCATTATATAGAAAATTTACAAAAAGAAGTTTTAGATTCTAGCTTTAGATTTGATAGCCAAACACTAGAAAAAAACTTTCTTGAGAATTTATTAAATGTAGATTTAGCTAATGATTTAATTTATCTTTTAAAAAAATCAAAATTAATTTCTTACAATAAAGAACAAAGTAATTATAAAATCTTATCTCCTATATATGAAAGTATAAAGGATAATGAAGAGTTTAAAGAACTTTTAGGCGATAAATTTGATAAATTCTTAAATATATTTAAAGAAAATTCAAACAACACTCATGAGCAAATCATCAATGCTAAAAATCAAGATAATAAGGTCAAAATAAGAACGCATTTAGCCAAAGATTTTAAAGAGCTTTGGGAAAAAATTAATAAAAAAGCACAAATAATTTATCAAAACATAAACGAACAAAATATTATAGATGAAGTTATACTAGCTTTTAATGCTTTAAATATAGAAAAAGAACGCGTGTATTATGAAAGAAAACTTTTTGACGCTAAGCAAAATTCTATCATCACTGAAGAAATTAAAACCTTGGAAGAAATTGATTATAAAAAAAGCCTTTACCAAGAAATACAAAATTTGCTTTTAAATTTCAGTAAAGATGAAAAATTTCCTTTAGTATTTTTGCTAAAAATTTATGAAAAACTTGATAAAACTAAATTTGAAAACTCTCCAAAAAAAGCTTTTAATAGCCTAAAAAACATCATCAAAGATAAAATTCATCATAGTTTATTACACTCTATAAATTATAAATTTTCTCTTCATACTTTTTCAAATTCTTATGAAAATTTGATAGAAAATGGTGAATTTAAGAAAGTATCGCTATGCAAAAATTAGGGCGTTACAAAGATGATGAAGAACCGGCTAAAAATTATCTTTATGAAAGTGTGATTTATGATTCAAATATAGAAAAAGAAATCATCAAAGAAAATCATGAAATTATCGAAACTAAAACGATAAAAGTTTTTGCCAAATTACCAAAACTTAGCATCCCTACACCTTATAAAAACTATGAACCTGATTTTGCTTATTTTTTAGAAGATCAAAAGGGTAAAAAAATCTTTTTTGTATGCGAAAGTAAAGGCTATGATAAAGAAAGTGATATCGCATTAAATGAAAGAAAAAAGATAGATTATGCTAGAGTGTTTTTTCAAAAATTAGATGAGAATTTAAAAAATGAAAATATAAAAATTATTTTTAACACAAGGATAAATAAACAAAAATTAATTCATTGTATCAATGAAGTTTTAAAGGAAAATAATGCTTGATATAAATAAAATCAAAAAAGAAAATTTAATCAATACAAAAGAAAATAAAAATGAACTTTTAGAGTATTTAAAGCTAAATTTCCCACAAACCATAAAAGATGGACAAGTCGATTTAAAGGCTATTGCTATGCTTTTAGGCTTAAATAATAAAGAAATTAGAGGTTATGAGTTAAGTTTCACAGGCAAAGCTTTAGCAAATGCTCTTTACGATACTCCAAATACTAAAGAATTAAAATTTCATAAGAGTTTAAGCAAAAACTTTGAAACTACTAAAAATGCTATCATAAAAGGGGATAATCTTCATGCCTTAAAACTTTTAAAATCCGCTTACTATGAAAAAATAAAAATGATTTATATCGATCCGCCTTACAATACTAAAAATGATAAATTTATTTATAATGATGATTTTGTAAAAGAGCATAAAAAACTTTTAATAGAAGTTGGACTTTTAGAAATCACAGAAGAAGGTGAAGAAATCGGAAGTGAAATTTTAAATTTCTTTATCAATGCTAAAGGCGACAGAAGTCATAGTACATGGCTTGGCTTTATGCTACCACGCCTTAAACTTGCTAGAGATTTACTAAGAGAAGATGGAGTGATATTTATAAGCATTGATGATAATGAACAAGCAAATTTAAAGATTCTTTGTGATGAGATTTTTGGGGAAGAGAATTTTATTTCATGTTTTATTTGGCAAAAAAAATCAGGTGGAGGACAGGCAAAATATTTTTACGAAGGACATGAGTATATGCTTATATATACAAAAGATAAAACAAATTTAAATGGACTTTTTAAATTTAAAGAAAAACCAGAAATTAACAATGATTTGATAAGAAAAGTCCACGGTAAATATACCAATAATGAATCCATTAAAAAAATTTTAAATTTATATCCAAAAGACACTATCGATCACAGAAATTTAATGTTTGAAGAATTAGATATTTTTTTAAAAGAAAATATGATTAGTGAGAAAAAATATAATGATATAAAATCAAAAATTGACAGCGGCGAGTATTTTTTACAACAATATAAAGATACAAAATTTCATCTCATTTGCTCTTATCAAGATGATAATTTATCAAAAATGTATTCCATATTTAGTGGGCATTGGACTTCAGATGGAAATGAAGAAATAGAAAGCATATTTAATGGCAAATTGGTTTTTGAAAATCCAAAACCAACCACATTAATAAAGGAAATATTTTTTGCAAATACAAATCAAAATGATATTATCCTAGACTTCTTTGCAGGTAGTGGCACGACAGCACAAGCGGTAATGGAACTCAACGCAGAAGATAATGGAAATCGTAAATTTATTCTAGTGCAACTTGATGAAAAAATCGATGAGAATAAAAGCAAAGTGGCTTATGATTTTTGTAAAAATGAACTAGGAAGCGAAAACCCAGTTATTAGCGATATAACCATTGAAAGAGTTAAAAGAGCGGGTGAGAAAATTTTAAAAGAAAATAGGGATAAAAATTTAGATTTAGGCTTTAAAGTATTTTCTCTTGTAGAAAAACCAGAACTAACAAAAGATGAATTAAACACTTTAAATTTAAAATATCATGAAAATTTAAGCCCTTATGAGAAAGCTTTAAATTTAGCCTTGCTAAATGGTAAGACTTTAGACAAAGACTTAAAAATGATTTTAAAAGATAAACTTTATGAGTGCGAAGATTGTTTTTATATAGTAAATTGCGATGATGAAGTTTTAGATTTTTTAAGAAAAACACAAAATGAAAATGTGTATATTAATGGATATGATGATATAAATTTAGAAGATTATTTAAATCTTGAAAGCTTTTTAAAAGAACGCTTGAAAATGGTGTATTAAGATGGGCCAAGAAATTATTAAATTTATTAAGCAAAAAGATTATGAAAAAATTACTTTCTTAGATGAAGGATCATTTGGTAAGGTTTTATTGATTAGAGATGTTTTTATTGATGAGCTTTTTGTTGTAAAAAAATATGATCCAGATGATATACTAGATGAAAATAATAAGAAAAGATTTTATAAAAATTTTTTAGATGAGATAAAAATTTTATACAAGTTAAATCATAAAAATATTGTTAGAATTTTTAATTATTATCCTTATGAAAATATTTATACAGCTTATATTATAATGGAGTATATACAAGGGAAAAATATTAAAGAGTATTTTGATGATGAAAATAACTTGGAGAATTTAAATTCTATTTTTATACAACTAATTGAGGTCTTTGCCTATATAGAAGAAAAAGGCATTATACATAGGGATATAAGAGAAAAGAATATTCTTATAGATGCTGACGGGGTAGTTAAAGTTATTGATTTTGGTTTGGGAAAGGTTTTTGATATAAGTAAAAACGAAGATACCCTAAATTCAATTATAAATAGAAATGATGTTGATACTTTACCAGAAGAGTATTTTCAAAAGGAATATACAATTCAAACTGATATTTATTATTTAGGTGATTTGGTTTATAGACTTATTAATAACTTAGCAGAAAATAAACATAATTTTGAATATTTTAATATTTTAAATAAAATGATTAAAAAAGAAAAAAAATTTCGTTACCAAAGTTTTGCAGATATAAAGAGAGAGTTAAACAAAGAAAATTTTGTTAATTTAAAAATTAGCCAAGAAGATAAAGCGATTTATAATATTTTTTCAAATTATATTATTGGTTATATTGATTGTTTTATAGGAGAGCCTGTATTAAATGCTAATATAAATGAAATTCTAGGAGAAATTGATAAGGTTATTCAAAGAAATTCTTTTAATGAGTATATTGAAAACAATTCTAAACTTATAAACATAATCATTAAAAATAATTTTCATACACAGCAATATCCTAGTTCTATCAAATGTGAAGAGTTGGATAAATTTTATAAGTGGTTTAAAGCGTTAAATGGCAAAATGCAAAAACTTGTTTTAGATAATCTTGAAGAAAAAATATCTCAAATTCCTTTTATATCAAAAAACGATGATTTTGCCTTGCCTTTTTAATTATATAAACTAAGCAAGTATAAATTTATCAAATAATGAAGTTAAGATAATATGAAATTAAAACTATTAAAATATTAAAAAATCGGTTGTGATATTTCCTTAAGAAATAAGAAAGAGTAAAAATGAAAACCTTTTTAGTTTGTGCTTTAGAGCCTTCAGCAAATTTGCATTTAAAAGAAATTTTAAAAGCTTATAAAAATGAATATAAAGAATTTGATTTAGTAGGAATTTATGATGAGAGTTTATGTAAAGAATTTGATTTAAATTCTAAACCACTTTATAGCTCACATGAGTTTAGTGCTATGGGTTTTATAGAAGTTTTACCTTTGATTTTTAAAGCAAAAGAAGCTATAAAAAAACTTGTAAATTTAAGTTTTACTCAAAAAATAAATGGGATTTTATGTATAGATTCGCCCGCTTTTAACATACCTTTTGCTAAGGCTTTAAAAAAAGCAGGCAGTAAAATTCCACGCATTTATTATATCTTGCCTCAAGTTTGGGCGTGGAAAAAAGGTCGCATACCTATCATAGAAAGTCATTTTGATATTTTAGCTTCTATTTTGCCCTTTGATAATCAGTTTTTTAACAAAAGCACCTATATAGGCCATCCGCTTTTAGATGAAATAAAAGAATTTAAAAATCAAGAAGACATTAATCATACATTTTCAAAAAAAGATGATGAAAAAACTATAGCCTTTTTACCAGGTTCAAGGCGTAGTGAAATTAAGCGTTTAATGCCTATTTTTAAAGAACTTTCTCAAAAATTTAAGGGTGAAAAAATTCTTTGCGTTCCCTCGTTTAATCTTGAAAAATTAGAAATTTATGGTGATATTAGCGAATTTAAGATAGAAAGTAACACTCCAAAAGTGCTTAAAAAAGCTGATTTTGCCTTTATTTGTAGTGGAACAGCTACTTTAGAAGCAGCTTTAGTGGGAACTCCTTTTGTTCTTGCTTATAAGGCAAAGGCTATCGATATTTTTATCGCAAAACTTTTTGTAAAATTAAAACACATAGGACTTGCAAATATTTTTTGTGATTTCGCTGGAAAAGAAGCTTTAAATCCTGAATTTTTACAAGATAAAGTCAATGTTTTAAATTTATATGAAGCTTACAATAAATATGATTATAAGGCATTTTTTGCTAAAGTTGATTTTTTAAAAGAATATTTACAATTTGGAAGTGCTAAAAATTTAGCAAAAATCCTAAACGAAATATAAAAGGATAAATCATGCAAAAAGAACCAATGAGTCAATTTGGCTATGATAAGTTAGCCGCAGAATTAAAAGATTTAAAAGACAATCAACGCCCTGCCGTTGTAATAGAAATCGATACAGCAAGAAGTCATGGGGATTTGAAAGAAAATGCTGAATACCATGCTGCAAGAGAAAAGCAAGCTTTGATAGAAAGTCGTATTGCAGAGCTTAGTGACTTGCTAGCAAGAGCTCAAGTGATCGATCCTTCAAGCTATGAGCACGATAGTGTGAAATTTGGTTCAAGTGTTGTGATCATGGATTTGGATACAGAAAAAGAAAGCAAATATACTCTAGTAGGAATTTGCGAAGGAAATTTAGATAAGGGTTATATTTCCATCGCATCTCCAATAGCAAAAGCTATGCTTGGAAAAAAAGAAGGAGATGATTTTAAAGTGCGTTTGCCAAAAGGTGAAAGTGAATTTGAAATCCTTTCTATAAATTATGAGCCTTTGAAATTTTAAGGATAAAAAATTTTACTACAAAATGGAGCGATTTTAATCGCAGATGCTCATGAAAATGAACAAAGAAAGGGATTTTGGGAATTTTTACAATCCTTAAAAAAAGGTAAAATTTCCACCCCTCAACTCATACTTATGGGTGATATTTTCGATTTGCTTATAGGCGAAATCTCTGCTACACATGAATTTGCTAAACCTTACATAGAACTTTTAGAAGAATTGGCCTTAAAAATTGAAATTATCTACTTAGAAGGCAATCATGATTTTAATCTTTCTTGTTTTTTTAAAAGGGTAAAAATTTTTAACTTACAAGAGCAGCCCATAAAGCTTAATTTGCATACAAGTAAAGGTAATAATCTTGTTTTAAATAATGCTTTTATAAAATTAGCTCACGGAGATATTTTTTTACCACCTCTTTTACAATTTACTCTGAAAACATTAAGAAATCATTATTTGCTTGTATTTTTGAATTTTTTAAATATTATTACTCGTAATTTTATTTCAAATAAAATTCTTCAAAATCAAAACAAAAAAAACCTTTTTTATCAAATAAAAGATTTTGAAAATTTAGCGAAAAAAAGATATGAAAAATATGAAAATTTAGGATTTTGGGTATGTGAAGGACACTATCATCAAAATCATCAAATCAACAAAGAAAACATTAAATATCTTAACTTAGCTAGTTTTGCATATGAGAGAAGTTTTTTTGTAGTAGAATATCAGCAAGAAATCAAATTTCGAGAACAGAAATTGAGGGGTCAAAATGTTTGATGAAAATATCGTGAAAACGGGTTCAAATGAAATGGAGCTTGTCGATTTCCGTATCTTTAAGCAAGGGCACGATAAAGTCTATGAAGGAATTTATGGTGTAAATGTTTCTAAGGTAAGGGAGATTATAAAAATCCCAAGCCTTACAGAACTTCCAGGTGTACCTGATTACATCGAAGGTATCTTTGATCTTCGTGGAGTGGTTATACCTGTAGTCAATCTTGCCAAATGGATGCAAATCACTGAGCCAGAAAGCACTATGCTAAAACCTAGAGTTATTATTACTGAATTTAGCAATATTCTTATTGGTTTTATAGTTCACGAAGCAAAAAGAATTCGTAGAATAAACTGGAAAGATATAGAACCAGCAACTTTTTCTACAGGATCAGGTGCTTTAGATAAAGGTAAAATTACAGGTGTAACACGCATTGAAAATGATGAAGTGTTGCTAATTTTAGATCTTGAAAGTGTTGTTGAAGATTTAGGAATTTACGCTCCAAAAACAGATATAGATTTTGGAAAAATAGAAAAATTTACTGGAACAGCACTTATACTTGATGACAGCATGACTGCTAGAAAACGCGTCAAAGAAATGATGCAACAGATGGGCTTTCAAGTTGTTGAAGCTAAGGACGGCGTAGAGGGCATAAACAAATTAGAAGAATTAAGCCAAATTTATGGTGAAAGTTTAAACGATACTTTAAAAATTATAGTAAGCGATGTCGAAATGCCACAAATGGATGGTTTCCACTTTGCTGCACGCATTAAAGAAGATCCAAGATTTAAAGATATTCCTATAGTCTTTAACTCATCTTTATCAAATGAATTTATGAATGAGAAAGGTGTTCAAGAAGCTGGTGGAGAAGGCTATCTTGTCAAATTTAACGCTAGCGATTTCTTCAATGAAATTGCAAAGGTTATTAAAAAACATCAATCTCAAGAACAGGGGTAAAATATGGAAGATATGCAAGAAATACTTGAAGACTTTTTGGTTGAAGCTTTTGAGCTTGTTGAGCAAATCGACCATGATTTAGTAGAGCTTGAATCAAATCCAGAAGATTTAGAATTATTAAATAGAATTTTCCGTGTTGCACATACGGTTAAAGGATCATCAAGCTTCTTAAATTTTGATGTTTTAACAAAGTTAACTCACCACATGGAGGATGTTTTAAACAAAGCAAGACATGGCGAGTTAAAAATAACTCCAGATATCATGGATGTGGTTTTAGAGTCTATTGATAGAATGAAAACTTTACTTAATTCCATTCGTGATAATGGCAACGATACTGCTATTGGTATGGATATAGAACCAATTTGCGCAAGATTAACAGCTATTTCAGAGGGAGAGTCTCCTGTTGTGGCAACAGATTCAAATGAAAAATCTACTCCACAAGCAGAACTAGAAGCACCAAAACAAGAAATAGCTACTCCAGAACCTGAAGTAGATGTTAATCAATTAAGTGATTCTGAAGTTGAAGCTGAAATAGAAAGACTTTTAAAAGTTAGAAAAGCTGAAGATCAAGCTCGTCGCGCACAAAAGAAACAAACAACAAATGCGGCACCTAAACCGACTAACAATGCAGCAAATAAACCTACGGAAAGTGGAGAGAAAAAAGTTCCTGCTTCAGGTAGTAATGCTAGCAGTATGGATCAAACCATACGCGTGGAGGTAAAAAGATTAGATCACTTAATGAATCTAATTGGGGAGCTTGTTTTAGGCAAAAACCGTTTGCTTAAAATTTACGATGATGTTGAAGAGCGTTATGAAGGAGAAAAATTCCTTGAAGAACTTAATCAGGTTGTAAGTCAATTAAGTATTATTACAACTGATGTTCAGCTTGCTGTGATGAAAACAAGAATGCAACCTATAGCAAAAGTTTTCAATAAATTCCCAAGAGTTGTTCGTGATTTAAGTCGTGAATTAGGAAAGCAAATAGAACTTGAAATTACAGGTGAAGAAACTGAACTTGATAAATCTATCGTAGAGGAAATTGGCGATCCTATCATGCATATGATTAGAAATTCATGTGATCATGGTGTTGAGGATCCAGCAACTCGTGCAGCGAATGGAAAACCTGAAAAAGGTATAGTCCAACTTAAAGCTTATAATGAGGGCAATCACATCGTTGTAGAAATTACAGATGACGGTAAAGGACTTGATCCAAATGGCTTAAAAGCAAAAGCTATAGAGAAAAATTTGATTACCGAAAGAGAAGCAGATCAAATGACAGACAAAGAAGCTTTTGCTTTGATTTTCAAGCCTGGTTTTTCAACTGCGGCTAAAGTAACAAATGTTTCAGGTCGTGGCGTAGGAATGGATGTTGTTAAAACCAACATCGAAAAACTTAATGGGGTAATTGAAATTGATAGTGAGTTAGGTAAAGGAAGTTCATTTAAACTTAAAATTCCTCTTACCTTGGCAATCATTCAATCTTTACTTGTAGGAACTCAAGAGGAATTCTATGCAATTCCACTTGCAAGCGTTCTTGAAACAGTTAGAGTGCCAATCGATGATATCTATACTATCGAAGGTAAAAATGTATTACGCTTAAGAGATGAAGTGCTTTCTCTTGTGAGACTTTCAGATGTATTTGGAGTTAAACAAGTCCTTGAAAGCGGTGATCAAACTTATGTCGTTGTTATAGGGGTAGCAGAAAGCAAGCTTGGTATTATAGTAGATACTCTTGTAGGACAAGAAGAAATAGTTATTAAATCCATGGGTGATTATTTACAAAATATCCAAGGTATAGCAGGAGCTACAATCCGTGGTGATGGTAGGGTGACATTAATCATTGATGTAGGCGCTATGATGGATATGGCCAAAGAAATTAAAGTTGATATTAAAGCGCAATTAGAATCAAGTGCGAAAAAACCTAAAGAACAACCAAGTGATTATAAAGTCTTAATTGTAGATGATTCTAAAATGGATAGAACTTTAATGCAAAAAGCTTTAGAACCGCTAGGAGTTAGTTTAATCGAAGCAACAAATGGTGTTGAAGCATTGAATATTATAAAATCTGGCGAACATGATATTGATGCAATGCTTATAGATATCGAAATGCCAAGAATGGATGGATACACCTTAGCTGGTGAAATTAGAAAGTATTCTAAATATCGCAACTTACCATTGATAGCAGTTACTTCAAGAACAAGTAAAACTGACCGTTTAAGAGGTGTTGAAGTGGGTATGACTGAATATATCACTAAACCTTATTCTCCAGAATACTTGGAAAATGTGGTTAGAAAAAATTTGAAACTAGGATAAGAATATGAGTAATGAAAAATTAGAGCAAATTTTGCAAAAACAGCAAACTCAGATGGCTGGTCCTGATGTCGATCAAAGAGAAGATGATATCATCCAACTTGTTGGCTTTGTAGTTGGAGATGAGGAATATGCGATTCCAATTCTTAATATACAAGAAATCATCAAACCTATAGAATATACTAGAGTTCCTAGTGTACCTGATTATGTTCTAGGGGTTTTTAATATGCGTGGTAATGTTATGCCGCTCATTGATCTAGCTC
This sequence comes from Campylobacter sp. CFSAN093249, assembly GCF_011067895.1. Taxonomy (NCBI): domain Bacteria; kingdom Pseudomonadati; phylum Campylobacterota; class Epsilonproteobacteria; order Campylobacterales; family Campylobacteraceae; genus Campylobacter; species Campylobacter sp. CFSAN093249. Next base: position 137,878 of record NZ_JAAMWM010000001.1, read on the forward strand.
AACGCTTTCATTTAGGAAGTTCTAAAATGACACCTCAAACAAGATATATTGTTTTAAGAGGTGAGACAAATGGAACTGGAGTTGGAGGAAATGCTGGTTTTGTTATAGATAGATTAACTGAAGCAATTAAAATTCACAGAAACAGAATCGATCCACCACCTGAAACTTTAGTTAAAGACAAAGGTATGATTTATGGTATAGGAAAAAGAGATGAAAATATCTTAACTATACTCAAAGTAGAAGCTTTGCTTAAGCGCGAATTTTAATGATTAAACTTTGTGTTTTTGACTTTGATGCTACTTTAATGGATGGTGAAACCATCGATATTTTAGCTACAGCGCATGGCAAGGGTAATCAAACAAGCGAAATTACCCGCCATGCTATGACTGGAGAACTTGATTTTTTCGAAAGTCTTCAAAAACGAGTAAGCTTTTTAAAAGGTATGTCTTATAAAAAAGTTTTAGAATTAAGTAGCACACTTCCACTAATGCGTGGAGCACATGAACTTATCCAATATTTAAAATCTAAAAATATACAAATTGTTATTTTTAGCGGTGGTTTTCATGAAGGCATAAATCCTGCTATGCAAAAACTTGGAATTAACCTCGGTTTTGCAAATTATCTGCATCATAAAAATGACATTTTAACAGGGCTAGTTGGTGGGGAAATGATGTTTTCAAATTCAAAAGGCTTAATGCTACAACGATTAAAAAGCTTTTTAAATTTGAAAACAGATGAAGTGATGTGTGTTGGCGATGGGGCAAATGATTTGGCAATGTTTAACGAAAGTGGATTAAAGATTGCATTTTGTGCTAAAGAAATTTTACGTTCTCAAGCTGATATTTGCATAGATATAAAAGACTTAAAAGAAATAATAAAGGTAATATAATGAAAAATTTTTCTCTTTGGTGTGATTTTATAGAAAATAGTTTTTTAGATAATGAATTTTTAAATTTATTATCACATGGAATTAATGGCGCTACTTCAAATCCTGCTATTTTTAAAAATGCTATTTTAAATTCTCCAATTTATAAAGATAAAATTCTTAAATTAAAAGAAAAAAAAACAAAAGATATTTATGAAGAATTAGCAATTTCTGATATTCAAAAAGCAGCTGATAAATTAGCTCCTCTTTTTTATCAAAAAAATGATGGATTTATAAGTATTGAAATAGATCCAAGACTTCATGATAACACGACTCTTAGTTTAGGCGAAGCTAAAAGACTTTATAGTGCTATTAGCAAAGAAAATGTAATGATTAAAATACCAGCTACAAAAGCTTCTTATGAAGTAATGTATGAACTTATGAAAAATGGTATTAGCGTCAATGCTACCTTAATTTTTTCTCTTGAACAAAGTCAAAAATGTTTTGAAGCTTTAAATGCAGGTTTAGTCGAATTTAGAAAAAACAATATAGCCTTAAAAGAACAAAATACTAGAACACCACAAGCTGTTATAAGTATTTTTGTAAGTCGTTTTGATAGACTTTTAAATCCTAAGGCTAAGGAGCAAAATCGTATTGGAATTTTAAATGCAAATTTAGCTTATAACAATATCTACTCAAAAAATGAACCTAATATTCGCGCCTTGTTTGCAAGCACCGGAGTTAAAGGAGATGATCTGCCAAAAGACTATTATATCAAAGAACTTCTTTTTGAGAATTCTGTTAATACTGCTCCTCTTGATGCAATAGAGGCATTTAAAGGAAAAATGCATTTTAAAAAACCTTTAATGAATTTTGAAATTTATACAGAACTTAATCAAATCATTTCTCAAAATGAACGAGAAAAAGCTTGCAATGACTTATTAAGTGATGGCCTAGAGCAATTTTGTATTGCTTTTGAAGATATTTTAAAAGCTCTTTAATTAACGTATTTTTATCATTTTATTCTTTGAAAGTTTTAATATTTTTGATGGGATATTTTCGAAAAATTTCTCATCAAGTATTATATCGGCAACACTTCTAGCCCATTCTTCATCAAATTCTTTTCCATGCTTGTTTGCCGAAGATGAATAAAAATAGCCATTTTTACTTAAAAAATTCGCATGTTTACACTCTTTCACAATACGAATGGCCTGATTATTGGGATAAATAAAAGTTGTTTTTTTAGAACGACGTACTAAATTTTTAAAAGATTTTGGAATTCTTGCTAAACTTTTTAACTCGCAAAATTTCGCAGAAGTGATTAAGCAAGGCTGATTTTTATCTCTACCTTTTAAAGCATTAATCTCTTCTAAATTTTTACTTAAAAATCCTACCGTAGTATCTGTTTGAGCTAAATAAATCAAGATTTAAGCCACTCTTGCAAACTCTTTACATCTAGGCAAGATTTACTCTGTATAGCTTTAATCGATTTTGCACCTGCTAAAGCTGATCGTAAATTTGTAAAATAAGGTATTTTAAAACGAATAATATTTTCACGAATTTTTTTCGTATCGCCTTTAAAACTGTGACTATCGCTTGTATTGATAACTAAGTGAATTTCCCCATTTTTCAATTTATCTTCAACATTGGGGCGTCCTTCTGAAATTTTATGTACAAGTTCGCACTCAAAACCACTTTCTAAAATTTCCTTGCAAGTTCCCCCTGTTGCCATAAGCTTAAAGCCAAGCTTTACATATTCTGCAGCGATTTTTTTGGTATATTTTTTATCCTTATCTTTTAAGGAGATAAATACCACGCCTTGCTCTGGAAGATGATTAAACGATGCAATTTGACTTTTCGCATAAGAATTTGCAAAATCCTTGCTTATACCCATAACTTCACCCGTTGAACGCATTTCAGGGCCTAATTCTAAATCACTTCCACTAAGTTTTGCAAATGGAAATACTGCTTCTTTCACGCTCATATATTTTGGAGTTTTAGGGCGTAAAATTTTAGTATCAAAATTAACCACTTTAAAAGTATCATAAAATTTTAAAGCTTCTTTTAAATTTCCTTGCCACATCACACGCGTTGCCACTTTTGCTAAAGGAATACCCGTAGCTTTACTAACAAAAGGTACGGTACGACTAGCTCTAGGATTTACCTCTATCATATAAAGCTCATTATTATGTAAAGCAAATTGTATATTTAAAAGCCCTACAACTCCCAAATTTAAAGCAATATCTGCGGTTTTTTGTGCAATAAATTCTTGCATTTTTTCATCGATATTGCAAGGCGGCAAAGAACAAGCACTGTCACCTGAATGAATTCCTGCTTCTTCTATGTGCTCCATAATTCCTGCAACATAAACATCTTTGCCATCACAAATCGCATCAACATCAATTTCTGTAGCATTGTCTAAAAACTGATCGATCAAAACAGGGCTTTTATCGCTTACATCCACAGCTTCTTGCATATAGAGTCTCAGTTCAGCCTCATCATTTACCACGCGCATCGCACGCCCACCTAAAACATAACTTGGTCTTACAAGCACAGGATACCCTATATCACTAGCCTTAAGAACCGCTTCTTCTACGCTTGTTGCAGTAGAATTTTTTGGCTGATTGATACCTAGCTTTGTAATAAATTCGGCAAATTTCTTTCTATCTTCTGCCATATCAATTACTCTTGAGCTAGTACCTATAATCTTAGCTCCAAAAGCACTTAAACGCTTAGCAAATTTCAAAGGAGTTTGTCCACCAAAATGCACAATCACTCCATCAGGTTTTTCACGCTCAATCACCGCTCTTAAATGTTCGAAATCAATAGGCTCGAAATACAAAATATCACTTGTATCATAGTCAGTCGAAACGGTTTCAGGATTACAATTATACATAATAGTTTTAATACCCATATCTTTAAGCGCAAAAGAAGCATGTACGCAAGCATAGTCAAATTCTATACCTTGTCCTATGCGGTTTGGCCCCCCACCTATAATCATCACTTTTTTTTCTTTTTTATCCTTAGTATCGTTTTTACTTTGAGTGAGTTCGCTTACATTGATACTTGAATAAAGATAAGGAGTTAAAGCTTCAAATTCACCCGCACAAGTATCCACTTCACTAAATTCTGCGATGATTTTTTGCTTCATTCTTGCATAATAAATATCATTTTGGCTTAATTCTAAATTATCTTTCAAATTTACAAGCAAAGCTATCATTTTGTCTGAAAAGCCCATAGTTTTTGCTTTTCTCAAAAGAGCTTTATTGTTTAAAATATCCATATCAATTTGCTCTTCAAAATCTACAATTTCTTTAATCTGTGTTAAAAACCAAGGATCTATTTTACAAAGCTCATAAAGTTCTTCTACGCTAAAACCTTCCCTAAAAGCTTGAGCAACATAAAGTAAACGCTTTTCATTGGCATTGCGAATTTTAAAAACAAGATCATTTCTATCTTCAAATTTTACTCTATCAAAACCACTTAAAGAACGCTCAAGCGAACAAAGTGCTTTTTGTATACTTTCTTTAAAAGTGCGTCCTATAGCCATCACCTCACCCACACTTTTCATAGCTGTACCTAAAGTTGTGTTTGCTCCTGGAAATTTTTCAAAGGTAAAGCGAGGAATTTTTGTTACAATATAATCAATCACAGGCTCAAAAGATGCAGGAGTTCCTGTAATATCATTTTTAATCTCATCTAAACTAAAGCCTACTGCCAAAAGTGTCGCAACCTTTGCTATAGGATAGCCCGTTGCCTTAGAAGCTAAAGCACTTGATCTTGAAACTCTTGGATTCATTTCTATAACTATCATTCTTCCATTTTTTGGGTTGATAGCAAACTGCACATTACTTCCGCCTGTATCTACGCCAATTTCACGCAAAATAGCAAAAGAAGCATTACGCATAACTTGATATTCTTTATCCGTCAAAGTTAATGCTGGAGCTATTGTAATACTATCTCCTGTATGAACTCCCATAGGATCGATATTTTCTATGCTACAAACTATGATACAATTATCCGCTCTATCGCGTATAACTTCCATTTCATATTCTTTCCAACCTAACAAACTTTCTTCAATCAAAATTTCATGGATAGGTGATAAAGCTAAAGCAGTATTGGCAAGTTCTTTAAATTCGTCCATATTGTAAACCACGCCACTTCCAGCACCCCCTAAAGTATAAGAAGCACGGATCATCAAAGGAAAGCCAATTTCATCTACAGCTTTTAAAGCTTCATCATAATTATACGCATACATCGATTTTGGCAAATCCATGCCAATTTTTTTCATACATTCTTTAAAAACCTGACGATCTTCGCCTTTTTTAATCGCCCCAGGATTTGCGCCTAAAAATTTCACATCTCCTAAAAGTCCGCTTTCATAAACTTCCATAGCAACATTTAACGCTACTTGTCCACCCATAGTTGGTAAAATTGCATCAATTTTTTCTTTTTTAATAATACTTAAAATACTTTCTTTTGTTATGGGTTCTATATAAGTCGCATCTGCAAATTCGGGATCTGTCATGATGGTTGCAGGATTTGAGTTGATTAATACTACACGATATCCTAATTCTTTTAAAGTCTTTGCGGCTTGAGTTCCAGAATAATCAAATTCACAAGCTTGTCCTATCACAATAGGACCACTTCCTATAAGTAAAATGCTTTTAATATCTGTTCGTTTTGGCATAAATTTTCCTAAGAGCATAAATTTGGGCTGATTATAACAAAAATTAGTTTTATAAACTTTGAAATTATCGATATAATTTTAAAAAATAAACACTCTGCTTTTAATCTAGGAAATAATACATAAAGAAATTTAAGATTTTTTATAAAATTCTCATTCAATTATAAACATTTATTTGATAATTTAACAAAATTTTTAGCATTAAACAAAGTTATAATAATTAGCAAAAATATAGAAAATTTTTAAAAAGTCTAATCCTTGACTTATAAATTATCTACTACATATAAATAAGCAGGAATACTAATCTTAACATAAGGCTTTACTTCTACACTTTGATACATATCTTCATCATTAACTCTATTCACAATACCAACAGGTATATCTGAAAAGAAAATATTATCAAGTCCACTTGTTAAAATTTCATCTCCGGTATTAATTTTTGCCCATTTTGGAATAAATTTAACCACAATCCTGCCATCTTCACCCTGGATTAAACCTGGAGCTTTGGATTTTCCTATATAAACAGAAAAAACACACTGATCATCACCTTGTAAGAGAGCCATTGCTCTACCATTTTTATTAATAGCTATACCTGCAGTATATCCTTGATATATTAAACCACGATTTTTACCAACTGGAATTTTGCTCCAATCTAACCATAATTTTTTATAATCATTCAATTGAACGTAAGAAATAACTCTAGTTAAAGAAACTTGAGGTAAATATTTTGTAGAATTTTGATCCTCTAAAATACGATTTAATTGATTTGCAAAACTAGTTACCTTTACAGCAATATCTTCTAATTCTTTATTTCTAGCTTTTAGTTGCTGAATTTGATTTGCTTGATTAAAGTGTTCTGAAATTTTTTTTCCCAAATAATCTTTAATATTATAAAAATTACCTATAACAAAATCATTAACACGGAGAACATTTTGCTTGATAAGTCCTCCATAATAAAAAGATATAAAAACCAAAAAGGCTAAGACAAGAACATAAAAAATCTTATTCTTCATTGGTTAATTGTTGCAATAATGAAATTTCCTCTAAAGCTTTACCCGTTCCTTTTGCTACAGCTAAAAGCGGTTCATCTGCGATATAAACTGGCAAACGTACAATTTCACTTAAGTATTTATCAAAACCACGAATCAATGCTCCACCACCTGTTAAAACTACACCATTTTCTACTATATCACTTGCTAAATCAGGCGGCATCATTTCAAGAACCATTTTTAAAGCATCAGCAATTTCTTTTAAATACTCACGCATTGCTTCTCTTACATCTTCACTTGTAAGTTCAATACGACTTAAAAGTCCACTTACTTGATCGCGTCCTTTTACCACCATAGAAAGTTCTTTTGGAAGTTGTATTGCTGAACCTATGGTGATTTTGATCTCTTCGCCTGTTCTTTCACCTATGATAAGATTGTATTTTTCTTTTACATAATTAACTATACTCATATCAAGCTTATCTCCAGCTGTACGAATAGACTTTGAAATCACAAGTCCGCCCAAAGAAATCACTCCGATCTCAGTAGTTCCACCCCCTATATCTACTACCAAATTTCCTTTAGGTTCTTGTATAGGTAAACTTGCACCAATAGCTGCTGCCATAGGCTCTTCGATCAAAAATACCTCTCTTGCACCTGCACTTAAAGCACTTTCTCTTACCGCTTTTCTTTCTACTTGAGTTAAACCATAAGGAACAGAAATAATAATTCTAGGGCGTAAAAAACTTTTTCTACGATGTGTTTTTTCTATAAAATAGCGGATCATTTTTTCAGTCATATCAAAATCTGCAATCACGCCATCTTTCATAGGACGAATAGCTTCGATGTTACCTGGAGTTTTTCCCACCATATCTTTAGCTTCTTTACCTACGGCTAAAATTTTTGCTTTGGAACCATACCTTTCTCTTTCAACTGCCACAACAGAAGGCTCGTTTATCACTATACCCTTATCTTTTACCAAAACTAGCGTATTAGCTGTTCCTAAATCAATCCCCATATCACTAGAAAAAAATCCTATAAGTTGATCTAATATCATTTCTATCCTTTTAACTTATTTTTCTTTTTATTAATAATGCCTTTGCATTGTCTTTAACAACTTCTTTGGTTATTACAATATCATAGTTTTTATACTCTGGTAACTCAAACATTAAATCTACCATCATTTCTTCTATAATACTTCTAAGCCCCCTAGCCCCTGTTTTTCTCTCCAATGCAAGCTGTGCGATAGCTCTTAGAGCATCTTCTTCAAATTTTAAATTTACCCCATCAATAGCAAAAAGCTTTTGATATTGCTTAATAATGGCATTTTTAGGTTCAGTTAAAATTCTTACCATATCTTCTTCATTAAGCTCATTTAAAGATGCAATCACATGCAAACGACCTATAAGCTCAGGAATCAAACCAAAATGCACCAAATCATCAGGTTCAATTTTCTCAAGTAAAGCTTTATTTTCTTCTTTTGCATCATCAAAAAAACCTACAACTTTATCTCCAAGTTTTCTTTTTAAGATAGTTTCCAAACCATCAAAAGCTCCACCACAAACAAATAAAATATTTGAAGTGTCAATTTGTATAAACTCTTGATTTGGATGTTTTCTCCCCCCCTTTGGTGGAATATTTACCAAACTTCCTTCGATAATCTTAAGTAAAGCTTGTTGCACACCCTCTCCACTTACATCACGAGTAATAGAACGATTTTCACTCATTCTGGCAATTTTATCAATCTCATCAATAAAAACTATACCTTTTTGAGCTCTTTGCACATCTCCATCTGCAGCTTGTAAAAGACGTGTTAAAATATTTTCTACATCCTCACCTACATATCCTGCTTCAGTTAAAGAAGTTGCATCACAAATTGCTATAGGTACATCTAAAAATTTAGCTAAAGTTTGCGCCAATAAAGTTTTTCCACTTCCTGTTGGCCCAACAAGTAAAATATTTGACTTAAAAAGCTCTGTATCATCATCTTGAAGTTCAGCTTTAAAAAGTCTTTTATAATGATTGTATACTCCAACACTAAAAACTTTTTTAGCTCTATCTTGTCCTATGACATAACGATCTAAATAAGCTTTTAATTCTTTTGGAGTGATATCTTTAAATTCTGTATTATAACTTTGTTTAGGTTCTTTAAATTCTTTTTCTTCTCCATAAATAATACTATAAGCACCTTCAACGCAATATTCACAAATAAAAGCATCATCATTTTCATTTGCTAAAATTCTTCTTTGTGGATTCTCTACTTCATTGCAAAAACTACATTTTCTAGGCATTATTTTTACCCCTATAGACAGGAATTCCACGCTTTGTTTCTAATATAAAATGGCACATTTTTTTAACATTTTCACTTTCTTGATTTTCAAGCAAATTTTTAGCATTTTCTTTTAAATCTCCTTGTCTAAATAAAGTTTTAAAAGCCCTACTAAGTCTATCTACTTCATCTTTATCAAAACGACGACGAGTACCTACTAAATTTAAACTTCTAATACTTGCACGATTTCCTTCTGCTAAACAAAACGGTACTATATCCTGAGAAAGTGCACTTGCTCCTGCTATCATACAACCCTCACCTACTTTGACAAATTGATGAATAGGTGTAAGCCCGCCTACAACCGTAAAATCTCCAAGCTCTACATGTCCTGCCAAAGTTGCATTATTAGCTAAAATAATATTATTACCTAAAAGACAATCATGAGCAATATGACAATAAGCCATAATAAAAGCATTATCGCCTATACGAGTAAAACCATCTCCTTTAGCTGTACCTGAATTTATCGTTGCAAATTCTCTAATAGTTGCATTTTTCCCTATAACAACACCGCTTTTTTGCTCTTCTTTATAAGATATGTCCTGAGGAATATCGCCTACTATTGCATAAGAAAATACACGAGAATGATCACCTATAGTTGTATCTGAAAGAATTCGAGCACCTTGTTTGATGACAACATTATTACCTATTTTAGCATCTTTGCTTACATAAGCATAAGCTTCTATTACAACATCATCACCAAGTTGTGCACCCTCTTCAATCACCGCACTTGGATGAATTTTTTTCATTATTTATCCACTATCATAGCTTTAAGCTCGGCCTCTGCAACTAAATTTCCATCTACAAAAGCTTGCCCTTTAAAAATCCACATATTACCACGATTTTTAACCACGCTCATTTCATAATCAAGCCTATCTCCAGGACGCACAGGATTTCTAAATTTTGCTCCATCTATGCCTGTGAAATAAACTACTTTACTTTTTGGATCCACTTTATCTTCCATACTTTCAAAAGCTAAAACTCCACCTGTTTGAGCCATACCTTCTAAAATCAAAACTCCAGGATAAATAGGATGCCCTGGAAAATGTCCCATAAAAACATGATCACTTATACTGATGTTTTTATATCCTCGCACCACTTCTTTAACTTTTAATTCTGTAATTTTATCTACTAGTAAAAAAGGATAACGGTGTGGTAAAATTTCTTGAATTTGCATTACATCTATCATTATTAAATTAACCTTGAAAACAATTAAAAATTTTATTATATAAAAAAATCATTAAAAATTATATTAACAAAAAAAGTTTTTCTTAATAAATTTCTTAAATTTTTACAAGCACCTCTTGATTATCATGATAAATTTCACTTTTTGCTATCACTTCATATCTTGAAGGTAAAATATTTTCGAGGATGATAATAGGGCTAAGATTATAAGTTCCAAACAATTTATTACGCCATTTAATTTCTGCTTGAACACTTAAAGGTTTTTTTAAAAAATCTTCAAAATTTTTCCATTTGTTTTTAAAAAATGCATTAAAACGCCAAAATTCCACTAAAACTATTTCATCTTTAGTACTTCTATAAAAGCCTTCTTTTAAATTTTCCTCATCCAAAGAAAATCTTGTATAAGCGTTTTTAAAATGCGAATAAAATAAAATATGAGATTTAACGGGCTTTTTATCTAATTTTATCAAAGCACTTAAAAGACGATAATTTAAAAATTTCTCTCTTAAAATTTCAAATTTTATACCTTTTTTTTCCCATAAAACTACTTTTTTATAAAGAGCTATTCTTGCTTCTATACTTGCAGGTAAAATTTGCTTATTTACAGGAGATATTAATTCATCAATAAAATTCTTATCTTGTTTTTGTTTTTTAAGCCCATAAATGCAGCCGCAATAGTTTTGATGATAAAGCATTTCCTTTTTTGCTAAAGCAAACTGTCTTTGAGTGCCGCCATTTTTACGAAAATCAGGAGCTAAAAACTCTACTCCATAAGGCTCACATTCTTTTTGTAAAGCATTTTTTAACTGTTCTAAATCTTTTTTAGGGCTGGTTAAAAGCGTAGTAGTAAGCTTTTTTTCTCCTATTTTAGCAGCAAATTTAACACTAGATCCCATTCTTACATCAAAGCAAATTTCACACCTTGCACCCTTTTCAGGCTCATCTTCATAACCACGCACAGCATTAAGCCATTTTTCATACTCATACTCACCTTTATAAAGCTTAATACCAAGTTTATCACAAGATCTTTTTACATCTAAAAATCTTAGTTCGTATTCGCTTAAAGGATGGATATTTGGATCATAAAAGTATCCTATAATTTTTTCATCAGGATAAGTCTTTCTAAGTTCTTCAATAAAATAATGACTATCCACACTGCAACAAATATGCACTAACATTAAAGACTTTCAAGCACTTTTAAAGCATGATCTTTTACACGAACATTACTATAAATTTGAGCAATCTTACCTATTTCATCAATAACAAAAGTAGAGCGAATAAGACCTTCGTATTCTTTTCCGTAATTTTTTTTAAGCCCCCAAGCTCCATAAGCTTTAGCAACTTCTTTTTCACTATCGCTAAGTAAAATATGTTTTAAATCAAATTTAGAGATAAATTTTTCATGACTTGCCACGCTATCAGGACTGATACCAATAATCACTGCATTTTTACCACCAAATTTATCATAATTTAAACTAAAATCACAAGCCTCTGTAGTGCAACCTGGAGTATTATCTTTTGGATAAAAATACAAAATCACCTTTTTGCCAATAAAATCTTTTAATGCTATTTTTACCCCATCTTGATTTAAAAGCTCAAACTGAGGTGCTTTATCTCCTATGTTTAAACTCATTTAATTGCCTTTGCTTTGATAGCTTCAACGCTTTCTCCGCCAAAGCCTATGTCATAATTTTCTACATCTTCTAAAACCACCACAACTCTTTCTTTACTTTTATTATATTTCGTGCTTAAAAGTTTGGTAATATCAGCTATAAGCTCCGCTTTTTGTTCCTTGCTTAAAGACGGCTTTGCTAATTTAATATTTACTAATGGCATAATTTCTCCTTTTTAACGATAATTTTTCATAATTATTTCAAAAAATACCTAATATTTTTTTTAACAAAAAACCTTAATTTAATAAAAGCTTATTGTTAGTATATTTTTGATAAAATCCCGATTTATTCTTAAAATAATATTTTTTAAGAAATAAACAACTATAAAAGGTAAAAAATGATCTCAGCAGATAAAATTTGGATGGATGGAAAATTAGTTGATTTTAAAGATGCAACTTTGCACTTTTTAACCCATTCTTTGCATTATGGCAATGCTGTTTTTGAAGGAACTAGAGCCTATAAAACAGATAAAGGCTTAGCAATTTTCAGACTTGAAGATCACACCAAAAGACTTTTAGAGTCTGCAAAAATTACTCTTTTAAATTGTCCTTTTTCTCAAAAAGAGCTTGAAAATGCACAAATTGAACTCTTAAAAGCAAACAATTTTAAAAGCAATGTCTATATCCGCCCTTTGATTTTCTTAGGCGATGGAGTTATGGGACTTTATCATATAAAAGCTCCTGTAAGAGTTGGAATTGCGGCTTGGGAATGGGGTGCTTACCTTGGAGAAGAAGGTTTAGAAAAAGGCATAAAAGTAAAAATTTCGTCTTTTGCAAGAAATAGTGTTAAATCATGCATGGGAAAAGCTAAAGCAAGCGCGAATTACCTTAACTCTCAAATTGCAAAATTTGAAGCTATTGAAGCAGGCTATGAAGAAGCTTTAATGCTTGATGAAGAAGGTTTTATCGCAGAAGGAACAGGAGAATGTTTCTTTATTGTAAAAGATGGGGTTTTAATCACACCTCCAAATGATTTTTCTTTAAAAAGCATTACTCAAGATACAGTGCTTAAAATCGCTCACGATCTTGGTATCACCGTGCTTCGCCAAAGAATTTCAAGAGATGAAGTTTATACTGCTGATGAAGCATTTTTTACCGGAACAGCCGCTGAAATCACACCTATTAACAACATTGATGCAAGAATAATAGGAAATGGTTTAAGAGGATCTGTAACTAAAAAACTTCAAGATGCTTATTTTGATGTAGTTTATGGACGCAATGAAAAATACGCATCTATGCTAACTTATATTTAAAAAAGGAAATAAATGCCAGCTGATTTAAATGATTATTTCAATAAAAAAAATAGAAATTCTAACAATAACGGAAACAACAACCGTCAAAATTTCAATTTCAAAGCACCAGAATTTAATTTTAAAGGTTTTGGAAAATTCTCTCCATTTATTTATGGGGTGATTATTATTATCTTATTTTTAATCGTTGCAAAACCTTTTATGGTGATAAATTCTGGGGAAATGGGAATTAAATCAACAACAGGTAAATATGACCCAAATCCATTAGAACCAGGACTTCACTTTTTCTTACCTTTTGTACAAAAAATAACCATAATCGATACTAGAGTAAGACAAATCAACTATGCTTCTATAGAGGGAAGTAATGAAAATTTATCTTCAGGTTCAGGTGTTATTAATAAAAATAGTATTTCTGTGCTTGACTCTCGTGGATTGCCTGTATCTATTGATGTTACAGTACAATACCGCTTAAATCCTCTGCAAGTTCCTCAAACTATAGCTACTTGGAGCTTAAATTGGGAAAATAAAATTATCGATCCAGTTGTTCGTGATGTAGTGCGAAGTGTTGTAGGAAAATATACAGCCGAAGAACTTCCTACTAATCGTAATACAATAGCCGCTCAAATAGAAGAAGGTATAAGAAAAACCATAGAAGCTCAACCAAATGAACCTGTAGAACTTCGCGCTGTACAACTTAGAGAAATTATTTTACCTTCAAAAGTAAAAGAACAAATCGAACGCGTGCAAATTGCAAAACAAGAGGCTGAAAGAACTAAATATGAAGTAGAAAGAGCTAATCAAGAAGCCTTAAAAAAAGCTGCTTTAGCTGAAGGGGAAGCAAATGCAACCATAATCAGCGCCAAAGGTAAAGCTATGGCTGTTAAGATAGAAGCAGATGCACAAGCTTATTCTAATAAAGAAATCGCAAACAGCTTAAACACCCCTTTGCTAAATTTAAAACAAATTGAAACTCAAAAAGAATTTAATGAAGCCTTAAAAGTCAATCAAGATGCTAAAATTTTCTTAACTCCAGGTGGAGCAGTGCCAAACATTTGGGTTGATACCAAAGATGCTAAAAAGCAAAGTTCTGCCAACATAAACTAAAAGGATACGCAAGTGGAGAAACTAAGAGAAATTGTGCTTTTTTACACTACTCATTTATATTTAGTAGATTATATGCTGATTTTATTAGTTTTTTTTCTCTTCACTTGTGTTTTACTTCTTTGCGTATTTTTACGCCATAGACCTATAGCAGCACTTTTTATTATTGCATTTGATATTATTATTTGTTTTTTAGTTTATATCTATGGGTATAAACTAATAGACAATGAAGTAAGAACTCGAAAAATCGCTATTACAGATCAAAAAATGATACAAAGCTCAAATGATTTAATTGTTGATTTTAACATTACAAATAATTCAAAAAATAATTTTAAAGAATGTAAAATTACAGCTAAAATTTTTGCAGATAAAATACCTAATGATAATATCATAGAAGAATATAAAAAGAAATTTATCCCTTTTAGACAAAAAAGTAGAGAAATTAAAGATCTAAAGAAAAACGCAACCCAATTTCAAAGAATTGCTTTTGAAAATTTTAACTATGAAAATAACTATACCATACGCTTAGTTTCGGAGTGTTTTTAATGCATTTTACAATTTTTCATATTATAGTTTTTATCATTTTACTTATTTGCTTTGCCTTGATTTGTATTTTAATCTTTCTAAAAGTCAAACAAAAAGAAATGGCTTTGATTTCTTATACCATAGCTACTATTTTTACCGCACTTTTGATATATTCTATTTTTCTGACAATCAATCAATTCACCACTCAAGCCGATCTTAGCAAACTAACCTATACAAGAGATCTAAGACATGAAAGCGTTATAGTAAATGGAAAAGTTCAAAATCTTACTAAATTTGAAATCAAAAAATGCTATTTGATACTTAGCATATTAAACCAACAACAAGTAGGAGGTGAAATTTTCAATGATAAAAATATCCGTAACGCTAAAATGCAAAATACAAGTGTTTCTTATACTATAGAAATCATAGACACACTCCCGGGTAATACCTATAAAGAATTTAGAGCTAGCGTTCCTTTTCCTCCAACTTTTAATAATCCTGAATTTTATCACACCTTAAAATGTATTTGATATTGTTAAATAGTTTTAAAACATCTATAAAAAATAATTTTATATTAATTTTATTTTTTTTGATATGCTAACGAGCTTTATTTAAATAAAATTTTTTATTACTTTTATATTTAAGTAAAAATCTAGATTTTTTAATTTATAATTTTAAAACTTTATGTAGATATCTCTATAAAATAATATTAGAAAGGAGCGCTTAAATTATGAAAAGTGTAAAATTGAAGGTTTCACTGATTGCAAATTTAATCGCAGTAGTGTGTTTGATAATTTTAGGTGTTGTAACATTTATATTTGTAAAGCAAGCAATTTTTCATGAAGTTGTGAATGCTGAAATAAATTATGTTAAAACGGCTAAAAATTCTATAGAGTCTTTTAAGGCAAGAAATTCTTTAGCTCTTGAAAGTTTAGCTAAAAGTATTTTAAAGCATCCTATAGAACAGTTAGATAGTCAAGATGCTTTAATGCATTATGTTGGAAAAGATTTAAAGAATTTTAGAGATGCTGGAAGATTCTTAGCAGTTTATATTGCTCAACCAAATGGCGAACTTGTTGTAAGCGATCCAGACTCTGATGCTAAAAATTTAGATTTTGGAACTTATGGAAAAGCTGATAATTATGATGCTAGAACAAGAGAGTATTATATAGAAGCAGTTAAAACAAATAAACTTTATATTACCCCATCTTATATTGATGTAACTACAAATTTACCTTGCTTTACATATTCTATTCCGCTTTATAAAGATGGTAAATTTATAGGGGTTTTGGCTGTAGATATTCTTGCGGCAGATTTGCAAGCTGAATTTGAAAATTTACCAGGTAGAACTTTTGTATTTGATGAAGAAAATAAAGTATTTGTTTCTACAGACAAAACTCTTTTGCAACAAGGTTATGATATTAGTACTATTGCAAATCTTGCTAAAACTAAAGAGGATCTTGAACCTTTTGAGTATACTAGACCAAAAGATGGTAATGAAAGATTTGCTGTATGCACAAAGGTTTCTGGAATTTATACTGCTTGCGTTGGAGAGCCAATAGAACAAATAGAAGCTCCAGTTTATAAAATTGCATTTATACAAACTGTGATTGTTGTTTTTGCAAGCATTCTTAGCGTCATCCTCCTTTATTTCATCGTATCAAAATACCTCTCCCCACTTG
>NZ_JAAMWM010000010.1:0-1170 GCF_011067895.1 Campylobacter sp. CFSAN093249
TTTTACAAAACATCCCTTCTATGCTTGAAAGCATTCCTTTTCAAAGAATCTTAAGTGAAAGAAAAAACAAATTCGAAAATGCTATAGTAGTTTCTGCAGGACCTAGTTTAGCTAAACAACTTCCTTTACTTAAAGCTTATCAAGATAAAGCAGTGATATTTTGTGCTGATGGGGCTTTGAGTATGCTTGAGAAAGAAGGCATAGTGCCTGATTATGTTACGAATTTAGATTTTACTGATCTAGCAATGAAATTTTTTCAAAATAAAGAAAATAAAACTTCTTTAAATATACTTTCATGTGCTACGCATCCTAATTTGGTTCATTTTTTAGATAATAAAAGTGTGATTTTAAGAGATGATCCTTTATATCAACGCTTCAATCTTAATGATTTTGGTTATATTGGTACGGGTACTCATGTAAGTCATTTTTCTTATACTTTAGCTTTGGCTTTGGGATTTAAAAATATTATTATGATAGGGCAAGATTTAGCCTTTGATGAAAAAGGAAATTCACACTCAAAAGGTTTTGATTTTGGGGAGAAATTTAGCGGTGAAGAAAATATAGATAAACTTAAAGTCCCTGCCTATGCAGGTAAAGGTGAAGTTTTAACTCATATAACCTGGAATGATTATCGTATAAAACTTGAATATCTTTTTGCTTGCAATGATCAAAAGGCTAAATTTTACAATGCTACTGAAGGTGGAGCAAGGATTAATTTCACTGAAGAACTTTCCTTTAAAGAATGTTGTGAAAAACTCCTTACAAAAGAAAAACCCAAATTTGAACTTCCAAAAAGTTTAACTAAAAATAGAAGTGATAAACTCCTAGTTAAATTCAAAGAAAAAATACAAAAAGATCAAGAAAATGCCAAAAGATTTTTAGACGATGCCTTAGCTTTAAAACAAATTTTAGAAAATATACTCAGTAAAGATTTTCTTTTACCTTTAGAATTTTTAGAAAAAGTTTATCAAAATATAGAAAATTTTAATCATAATTTAGATACAGATGAGTTTATACAGGATGAAGTTTTAAGAGGAGCTTTTGCTTATCGTGGAAAAATGATTGCTGATGTATTAAAACTTCATATACAAGATAAAACGCATTTCATCACAGCTTATATCAAAGCTTATGATGAATGGTTGCTTTATTTTATAGAAAAGTTAGGGCAAA
>NZ_JAAMWM010000011.1:0-3075 GCF_011067895.1 Campylobacter sp. CFSAN093249
TTTGGATATTTTAACATGGGCAAAAGTGTAGCAAATATGAGCTACCTACTTACAGAATATTTAAACTATAAAAACATTATTCTCATAGGACAGGATTTAGCTTATGCAAAAGATGGATTTTCCCATACTAAAGATTATAAAAATCTTGATAAACATGAAGGACATTTTCAAAGAGATAAGGGTAAATTTCAATGTTTGGCTTATGGAGGTAACGGAAAAGTTGAAAGTTCTAGAATTTGGACTATGTTTCGACTAATTTTTGAAAATGATATTAATTATTTTCAAAAATTATTTAATATCACCACCTACAACTGCACCGAAGGTGGAGCAAGGATAGAAGGAACCATAGAAAAACCTTTTTTATGGGCTTGTGAGAATTTACTTGATAAAGATTTAAATAAACCTTTTGAAAAATTAGAACCTTTAAGTTTAAATAAACAAAATGAATTTTTACTTAAGGCTTATTATAAAGTTTATCAAAGTATTAAACATTGTAGAGATTTTAGTAAAATACTCAGCAATGATTTTGAAAATATACAAAGTATATATTTGAGTTTAAATGAAAAAGAAGAGGATATCAATTTAGCTATTGAAAAAATAGATGAATTTAAAAATAAACTTGAAGATATTAAACAAATGCAAGATTTGTATGAAATTTTAGGTCCCCTACTAACTCAATTTGAACTTAATCTTGCTAGAATTTATGTCTTAAATCCTAAAACCAAAGAAGATGCTTTTAATAAAAGCATTCTTTGGATAAAAGAACATTTAGAATTTATGGAATTAGTTTATGGACATATTAAAGCACAAGAAAATGCTTTGATTAAAAATATACTTCCTTTAGAAGAAAAACTTAAAGAAAGAAAATTAGATAAATGGATGGAAAGGGTGAGAAAGTGAGAGAAGAAAATAATTTTAACAAAAATTTAAAAGCTTTAAGCGGTTTTGAGTATAACAACTTACGCAAAAAACTTGAGGATCTAAAAGAGCTTAGAGAATTTACTTTCACTCAAGGAAAAGATAATCTTAATATCAATATCATAAAAAAAAGAAATTTAAAAAAAATGTATCAAGATCCCATCAAAGAGCTTGAAAAAAATTTAGAATATTTTAAAGATTTTACACGCTATCCTGTGCTTTTTTTTTATGGTTTTGGAAATGGAATTTTATATAAAATTCTACTTCAAAATCAAGCACTTAAAAGAATAATCATCTTTGAAAAAGAATTAGAACTTATCTTTTTGGCTTTAAATTTCATAGATTTTAGCAAAGATTTAAGCTTAGGGCGACTCATTATTTTACATCATGATGATATTAATCTTCCTAAAATGGATAAAGTTTTTCGTTTGATAGGGGATTTGTTTTATCGTTCTTATAACCTACACATTGCTAATGATTTTTATGAACACTATAAAGAAGATATTTTAAAACTTAATAAACTCAATATGCAAATCATCAAAAATCACAATCTTATGCGTGGAAATGATCCTAAAGATGCCATGCAAGGCATAGAGCAATTTGTTTATAATCTTCCTCAAATGATTACCCATCCTAGTTATAAAGAATTGCTTTCTAAAAGAAAGGGTATAAGTGATACAGCTATCATTGTTTCTACAGGACCATCTCTTACTAAACAACTTCCTTTATTAAAAAAGTATGCTAGCAAAGCTACAATTTTTTGTGCGGATTCTTCTTATCCTATTTTAGCTAAACATGGTATAAAGCCTGATTATGTTTGTATGTTAGAAAGAATTGAAATAATTGCTGAATTTTTTAATAATGATTTTGGGGAATTTGATAAGGATATTATGTTTCTAGTAGCTTCTTTGGTGCATAAAAAAACCATTTCTTATCTTGAAAAAAATCAAAGAAAATACATTTTAATTATAAAAGGCCAGCCTTTTGCTAGATACTTGGAGCTAGACGATTATGGATATATTAACGGAGGTATGAGTGTATCTCACATGGCTTATGAACTGGCTGAAAATTTAGGAAATAAAAACATCATTCTCATAGGTCAGGATTTAGCTTATGCCAAAGATGGGCAAACACACTCTCAAGGTTTTATCCATGCTAATTTACACAATGGAGACTATGAAAGGGACTTAGATAAATTTAGCACTACAGCTTATGGAGGAAATGGAAAAGTTCAAAGTTCTGAAATTTGGACACTTTTTAGACAAATTTTTGAAAATTTCATTGCTTTTAGCAAAAGTAAAACTTATAATTGCACTGAAGGAGGTGCTAGGATAGAAAGCGCTATAGAAAAACCTTTTAAAGAACTTTGTGAAGATTTACTCGAAAATAAAAAAGATAAAAAATTTAAAAAATTACAAGTTTTAAATACTAAAGAACAAGTAAAACTCGGATTAAAAATCTATCAAAAAATCAAAAAAAATATGAATCTATCCTTGAATTTTAAAAAAGAGTGTAAAAAAGTTCAAAAACAAATTCACAATCTTACCCATGGAAAAAACAAGCTCTCTCTTGAACAAATAAACCAGAATATAGACAAAATCAAAGAAAAACTTTCAAATAAAAAATATCTCTTTTTGCAAGAAATTTTAGGCCCTACTTTGCATCATGAACAAAGTATATTAACGCCTTTATATCTTAAAGATATCAAAGATGAATCTGATAAACAAAATAAACTTTTTGCTTGGGTTTATGCACACGAAGCTTTAATGGAAAATATCATAGAGCTTTTAGAAGTCCAAGATAAAAGACTTAAGATTGCGATTTTGCCCTTGCAAGACTTTTTAGAAAAGAAAAAAGCACTTTAAAAGCTTAGATGCATAAAAGCATCTAAGAAATTATTGAAGAAGTTTTAAAACATTTTGCTGCACTGCATTAGCCTGACTCATAGCATAAGAACCTGATTGTGCAAGGATGTTATATTTAGAAAAATTTGCACTTTCAGCTGCAAAGTCTACATCTCTTATGGTTGATTCAGCTGCTTTAACATTTACTTGAGTAACAGTAATGTTGTTTATAGTCACTTGAAGTTGATTTTGCACTGAACCAATGTCAGCTCTGATTTGATCAAGATTTGTTGTAGCCGTTTCAGCTATATCC
>NZ_JAAMWM010000012.1:0-2780 GCF_011067895.1 Campylobacter sp. CFSAN093249
TTTGGATATTTTAACATGGGATTTAGTGTTGCACATATGGCTTGTTATCTTTCCTTACATTTAAATCATAAAAACATCATTTTTATAGGACAGGATTTAGCTTATGCTGAAAATGGCAATTCTCATCCTGATGATTATCAAAATTCAGCTAATTATGAAAGTCAAATGTATGAACATATTTTAACCGAGGCTTATGGTGGGAAAGAAAAAATCAAAACTCACCATGTCTGGCTTATGTTTAAACGAAATTTAGAGCAAGATGTGCAAAAAATACAAAAGTATTTAGATACTAAAGTTTACAACTGCACCGAAGGTGGAGCAAGGATAAAAGGAACCATAGAAAAACCTTTTCTATGGGCTTGTGAGAATTTACTTGATAAAGATTTAAATAAACCTTTTGAAAAATTAGAACCTTTAAGTTTAAATAAACAAAATGAATTTTTACTTAAGGCTTATTATAAAGTTTGTAAAAGTATTAAGCATTGTAGAGATTTTAACGATAATTTTATTAAAGTTTATGATAAAATAAAAAACTCTTTTATGAGTTTACAAAATTCTCAAAAAAATGAAATTTTTATTCAAGAAATTATTCAAGATATAGACAAAACCAAAACTCAAATAGATGAACTTTACAATACTCAAAAAGATTTGATACAAATTTTAGGCCCTTTACTAACACAATTTGAACTTAATCTTGCTAGAATTTATGTTTTAAATCCTAAAACCAAAGAAGATGCTTTTAATAAAAGTATTCTTTGGATAAAAGAACATTTAGAATTTATGGAATTAGTTTATGGACATATTAAAGCACAAGAAAATGCTTTGATTAAAAATATACTTCCTTTAGAAGAAAAACTTAAAGAAAGAAAATTAGATAAATGGATGGAAATGAGAAGGTGAGAGAAGAGCTTTTTTTAAAAAATACTCAAGCTTTGTTTGAGGTCGATGAGTTTTTAGCTTGTACACTAAGATCACTTAAATACTTAACTTTTGCACTTATCCAAGATGAAAATGGAATAAATTTTAAAAAAGATGATATTTTTCTTTATGAAAATCCCAATAAAGAGCTTTTGGAAAACCTTACTCTGTTTAAAACCGAATATAACAAATATCCTGTTTTGTTTTTTTATGGCTTTGGAAATGGAATGTTTTATAAAACTTTATGTAAAAACAAACAACATAAACACATTATCATTTTTGAAGACAATCTTGAAATTTTAACTTTAGCTTTTCATTTATTTGATTTTAGCGAAGAATTAAAAAAAGAACAACTAATACTTTTTTATACTCCAAATATTAATACAGCACAACTCACCACACTTTTTACTTATGAAATCATTCAAAAAAGTGTAAAAATTTTTAATCTTTTTATCCATAATGATTTTTATCAACAATTTTATAGTACTCAAATACAAAATATAAATACTCAACTGATAGAAATGATACGATTTATCGTTTTAAACAAAGGTAATGATCCACATGATTCTTTAGTTGGAATCAAACATACCCTAGATAATCTCCCTAAAATGTTAAATCATGGAATTTTTCAAGAATTTCTCAAAGAAAGAAGAGCTAAGGTTGAAAATGCTATCATTGTTTCTACAGGACCAAGTCTTATAAAACAACTTCCTTTGTTAAAAAAATATGCTAATAAAGCTACAATTTTTTGTGCGGATTCTTCTTATCCTATTTTAGCTAAACATGGTATAAAGCCTGATTATGTTTGCATGCTAGAGCGTGATGATATAGTTTCTAAATGTTTTGATAATGATTTTGGCGATTTTAACAAAGGCATACTTTTCATACTTGCTTCTGTGGTTCACAAAGAAGTATTAGATTTTTTAGAAAAAGATCAAAGAGCTTATATGCTTGTACATCGCCCTTTAAATTTTGCAGCTAGTTTAAAACTTGATGAATATGGATATCTTGGAGTAGGACACAGTGTTTCCAATATGATCTATGAACTAGCAGGAGCTTTAAGATTTGAAAATATCATTTTTATAGGACAGGATTTAGCTTATGGCGAGGATGGAAGTTCACATCCTAAAGAGCATATACATGGAAGTCAAGGTGAAGAAATCAGAGGAGAAAAATATACACTAGCTTATGGAGGAAAAGGCAAAGTAAGAACACAACTTACTTGGAATTTGTTTCGTCAAGCTTTTGAAAAAGATATATTTTGGGCAAAAGAAAAACTCAATATCACCACCTACAACTGCACCGAAGGTGGAGCAAGAATAGAAGGAACTATAGAAAAACCTTTTTTATGGGCTTGTGAGAATTTACTTGATAAAGATTTAAATAAACCTTTTGATTTTCCAAAATTTCTAGATAAAAAACTAGCCAAAGAAAAATTAGAAAAAACAAAAAAATATCTCCAAAAAAGCATTTTAGAATCCAAAGAATTTATAAAAAAAACTCAAACTCAGCTTCAAAAGCTTAGATACACTTTAGAAAAAAATGACAAGAATTTTCAAACTCTTGAAAAAATCAAAAATGATCTTTTAAATCTTTTTAAAGAATTTAAAAAACTCAAGCTTTTTAATGAACTTTGTCAAGCTATTTATTTTCATAACGAATGCGAAATTTTAAAATTTGAAGTTTTAAACACAAATAAGCAAAAAGAAAATTTAATAGACTTTTTGAAAATACAACACAATTGGTTTATCCAAGGTTTAGGATATCTTGATACTCAAAACAAAACCATAGAAAAAAGTTTAGAAAATTGGAATTTTGACGATATAATCAAAAAATAATTAGGATTTCCAATGACCTTCACC
>NZ_JAAMWM010000013.1:0-11723 GCF_011067895.1 Campylobacter sp. CFSAN093249
GGTATAAAGCCTGATTATGTTTGTATGCTAGAAAGAACTGAAATTACTGCTGAGTTTTTTAATCATGATTTTGGGGAATTTGATAAGGATATTATGTTTATTTGTGCTGGTGTTGTTCATCCAAAGGCGATTGAGTATTTAAAGGGTAGAAATAGAAAATATCTTATCATACCAAGATATTTATATTTTCCAATCTATATAAAGCTTAAATATTTTGATTTTTTATACAATACACCTAGCGTTGCACATATGTCATATTTTCTTTCGGTTCTACTCAATCATAAAAACATCATTTTTATAGGACAGGATTTAGCTTATGCTGAAAATGGCAATTCTCATCCTGATGATTATCAAAATTCAGCTAATTATGAAAGTCAAATGTATGAACATATTTTAACCGAGGCTTATGGTGGGAAAAAAGAAATTAAAACTCATGAATTTTGGATATTTTTTAAACAAATCCTAGAAGCAATGATTATTAAGTATCACATCACCACCTACAACTGCACCGAAGGTGGAGCAAGGATAGAAGGAACCATAGAAAAACCTTTTTTATGGGCTTGTGAGAATTTACTTGATAAAGATTTAAATAAACCTTTTGAAAAATTAGAACCTTTAAGTTTAAATAAACAAAATGAGTTTTTACTTAAGGCTTATTATAAAGTTTATCAAAGTATTAAACATTGTAGAGATTTTAGTAAAATACTCAGCAATGATTTTGAAAATATACAAAGTATATATTTGAGTTTAAATGAAAAAGAAGAGGATATCAATTTAGCTATTGAAAAAATAGATGAATTTAAAAATAAACTTGAAGATATTAAACAAATGCAAGATTTATATGAAATTTTACAACCTCTGCGTACTCAATTTGAACTTAATCTTGCTAGAATTTATGTCTTAAATCCTAAAACCAAAGAAGATGCTTTTAATAAAAGTATTCTTTGGATAAAAGAACATTTAGAATTTATGGAATTAGTTTATGGACATATTAAAGCACAAGAAAATGCTTTGATTAAAAATATACTTCCTTTAGAAGAAAAACTTAAAGAAAGAAAATTAGATAAATGGATGGAAAGGGTGAGAAGGTGAGAAATATTTTAGTTACAGGTGCTGATGGTTTTATAGGTTCTCATCTTTGTGAAAGTTTGGTCAAAAAAGGTTTTAAAGTCAGAGCTTTAAGTCAGTATAATTCTTTTAATTTTTGGGGACATTTAGAAAAAAGTTCTTTTTTAAAAGACATGGAGGTTATAAGTGGAGATTTAAGAGACAGTTTTTTTTGCGAAAAAATCACCAAAAATATAGATGCGATCTTTCATCTTGGCGCTTTAATCGCTATCCCCTACTCCTACACAGCCCCACAAAGCTATGTGGATACCAATGTCAATGGCACTTTAAATATGCTCGAAGCAGCTAAAAAAAACGAGATTTCACATTTTATCCACACCTCAACAAGCGAAGTTTATGGCACAGCCTTTTATGTACCTATCGATGAAAAACACCCTTTACAACCTCAAAGCCCTTATTCTGCAAGCAAAATCGCTGCAGATATGATGGCGCTGAGTTATTATAATTCTTTTAATTTAAATGTCAATATTGCACGCCCTTTTAACACCTATGGACCAAGACAAAGCGCAAGGGCTATCATACCTACCATCATCACACAAATTTTAAGTGGAGCAAAGGAAATCAAACTAGGAGATTTAAGCCCTAAAAGGGATTTAAATTTTGTGCTAGATACTTGCGAGGGTTTTATCTCTCTTTTAAATTTAAAACATTTTGGAGAAGTTTATAATATAGGCTCAGGAGTGGAATACTCCATGCAAGAAGTACTTGATCTCATACAAAAAATTTTAGATTCTAAAGTAAAAATCATCCAAGATGAACAAAGATTGCGTCCTAAAAATAGCGAAGTTTTTAGACTTTGTTGCGATGCAAACAAGCTTAAAAAAGCTACAAATTGGCAAAGCAAAATAAGTCTAGAAGAAGGCTTGAGACAAAGCATAGAGTATTTTAAAGAAAATTTAGAAAATTATAAAAGTGAGCTTTATAATGTTTGAAAAAGAAATTTCTTTTATAAAAAGTCTTTTTAATCAAGAAAATATCGCCTTACATGAGCCTTGCTTTATAGGCAATGAGAAAAAATATCTCTTAGAATGTATCGATAACGGTTTTGTTTCAAGCGTAGGAGAATTTGTAACGCGTTTTGAAGAAGCTTTAAAAGAAAAAACCAAAGCACGCTTTGTCATCGCTACAAATACAGGCACAGCAGCTCTTCATATCGCTTTACTAGCTAATGGCATCGATGAAAACTGCGAAGTCATCACTCAAAGCATAAGCTTTGTCGCTACGGCCAATGCTATCGCTTATACAGGTGCAAAACCCGTTTTTTTAGATATAGATGAAAACACTCTAAGTTTAAGTCCTAAGGCTTTAGAGCATTTTTTAGAAAATCAAACTTATCAAAAAGATAATCTTAGCTATAACAAAACCACACACAAACCCATCAAAGCTTGTGTTATTATGCACACCTTTGGTTTAAGCGCTCATATAAAAGCCATCAAAGAGCTTTGTGAAAAATACCACATCCTTTTAATTGAAGATGCCGCAGAAGCCTTAGGAAGCACCTATGAAAACAAGGCCTTAGGCACTTTTGGAAAGTGTGGAATTTTAAGTTTTAATGGCAATAAAATCATCACAGGTGGATGCGGTGGGGCGATATTAAGCGATGATGAAAATTTAGCTAAACTTGCAAGACACCTTAGCACCACAGCTAAAATCCCCCATCCTTACGAATACGATCATGATAGGATAGCTTATAATTACCGTCTTTGCAATATAAACGCAGCAATCTTGCTTGCAGGACTTGAAAATTTAGAACTTTTTTTAGAAAACAAAAGAGAACTTGCTAAAATTTACAAGGATTTTTTTAAAAATCACGATAAATGTAAATTTATCGATGAAAAAAGCAATGAAAAAAGCAATTTTTGGCTCAATACCTTGCTTTTTAAAGATGAAAATTTAAGAAATATCTTTTTAGAAGAATGCTTGAAAAATAATATTTTCGTCCGTCCTATATGGAAAAGCTTACCGAGTTTAAAAGCTTTTCAAAACTGTCAAAGCAATGAGCTTATAAACACTAAAAATTTAGAAAAACGTTTGGTTAATTTACCTAGTAGCGTTAGAATAGCAAATAAAAAGGAATGATGCGTTGCAAAATTTAATTCAAAGCATTAAAAAAATTTTAATAAGAAAAAATATGAGAGTAGCGGGGGGGGGGATTTGATTTTTTTACTTCTTCTTTTAGGAGAAGTGCGTGAAAAATGTCATCATCATAGGAGCGGGTGGCTTTGCTAGAGAGCTTTATTCTTATTTAAAAGATGCAAATTACGAAATTATAGGCTATATTGATATACAAGAAAATATTTTTTTTGACTTAAAATATCTAGGCAATGAAGATAACTTCGATAAAAAGTTGATTCAAAAAGCATCTTTTGCTTTAGGTGTAGGACAAATCAATTTAAGAAAAAAAATCCTTGTAAAACTTTCAAAAAAATCATGTAATTTTATCACTTTTATACATCCTCAATCTTTTGTTTCAAAAGAAGCTAAAATAGGACAAGGGGTTATAGTGTGTCCTTTTGTAACCATTAATGCTAATTCAAATATAGGAGATTTTGTGCTTTGTAATATTTATTCAAGCATAGCTCATGATTGTAAGGTAGGAGAAGGAAGTATTTTAAGCCCTTATGCTACACTTAATGGAAATTCAAGCATAGGAAAAAATTGTTTTTTAGCTACTAGAGTTAGCCTGTTGCCTTGCGTAAACTTAGAAGATAACTGCATAGTAAGCGCAGATAGTATTATTAGCAAAACTACACATCCAATCAACTTATTTTTCATAAAAATATAATTAAAACAAGGAAAAAACAATGAAAGAAATTAATATCATAGACTTTGGTTTAATGGGTAAGCAAATAAGTGCTTTATTTTATTTGTTAGGCCATGAAATAGGTGTTTATAATAAAAGCAAGCTCAATATATACGAATTTGAAAAACAAATAAAACTTCTACAAAGAAAAATAGATTTTTCTAATTTTAACGCCGGAAAAATAAACATTTACCAACATATAGAAGATCTTAAAAATAGCTTGACTATAGAAAGCTTAAATGAAGATTTAAATTTAAAAAAAGAAATCATGCAAATTCTTAGAGATAATAATATAGTTTTTCGAATTCAAGTTCTTTGAGTATGGATGATTTAAACTGCGATTTTATACATTTTTTCAATACTATTTATATCAAATTAATAAAACTTTGTGGTTCTAATTTAGAACGATTTACCCCATTGAAAGATCTTAAAAAATTAGGATTTCATATCATTTGCAGTAAAGGCAATCGAGGAGCTTTAGCAAATTTGCTTTTGTTCAATGAAATTTCATCATTTTTTAAAATTATAGAAAAATACGATTATAATTTCAAAGAATGTCAAACAGTTTATGATTTGCTTTATGAAAAAAGAAATTTGTTAAATATTATCGACACTATAGGCATAGAACTTTGTAATAAAATTTGTAAAAATTTAAAAGAAGATGATGAAAATTTTTACCATCCAAAAATCTTTAAAAAGGCCTTATAAAAAGGAATTTTAGGTAGAAAAATAAAACAAACATAAGTGATATTTTATAAAATAAGCAAATATTAATTTAATATTTTATACAATCTAATATTTTTATTAAATTGAAGGGGTGGGGAATGATTTATTGTGATCACTGCGTGATGCCAAATACTAGACCTGGTATTAATTTTACAAAAGATAAAGAAGGTAAAAATATCTGTTCAGCTTGCATCAATCATAAAAATAAAGAAAATATTGATTATAAAGCAAGATTTAAAGAGCTTGAAGCCTTATGCGATAAATACCGCAGAATGAATGGAAAATTTGAATATGATTGCGCTATTGCCGTAAGTGGAGGTAAAGATTCGCATTTTCAAGTGCATATCATGAAAGAAAAACTTGGAATGAATCCTATTCTTTTTAGCGTTGAAGATAATTTCACCATGACTGAAGCAGGTAAGAAAAATCTTAAAAATTTAAGTGAAACTTTTGGTTGTCATATCATTAGCTTAAAACCTAATATCAAAACTCAAAAAAAAGTTATGCTAAAAACCTTTGAAAAATATGGAAAACCCACTTGGTTTATTGATAGACTGATTTACAGCTATCCTTTTGCTATGGCTTTAAAATTTAATACACCTTTATTGGTTTATGGAGAAAATGTTAGTTATGAATATGGAGGTAGTGATGCCAAAGAAACTCCTAGCGCCAAAGAAATATTTTTAAATGGCGTAGCTAGTGATTTAAATATAAATGAATTTATAGATGATGAAATCAAAGAAGAAAATCTACAACTCTTTTTTAATCCCAATGCAAATGATATCAACAAACTTAATCCTATTTATCTAAGTTATTTTATAAAATGGAATTCTTATAGCAATTATATTTTTGCTAAAAGTCGTGGTTTTACTGATCTAGAAGGCGAATGGTATAGAACAATGTGTGCAGAAAATTTTGATCAAGTTGATAGTATAGGCTATATCCTACATGCTTGGATGAAATACCCTAAATTTGGTCATGCTTGTGCGAGTGATTACGCAGCTCGTTTCGTGCGTTATGGACTTTTAAGCAGAAAAGAAGCTATTGAACTTGTGCAAAAAAGAGATCATAAGCTTGACAATAGATGCGTTGAAGATTTTTGTAATTTCATAGGTATTAGCAAAACTACATTTTGGAAAATAGTAGAAAAACATTACAATATGGATTTATTTTATAAAAATGATTTTGGAGAATTTAAATTAAAAAATCCTTTAAAATAATTTGGAACGACTCTTGCTTTTAAACACTATAAAGCACACTAAATTTAGGCAACAAACATGAAAAAAACCCTCATCATTGCAGAAGCAGGAGTCAATCACAATGGTGATTTAAATTTAGCTAAAAAGTTAATAGAAATCGCAGCAGATTCAGGGGCTGATTTTGTTAAATTTCAAAGTTTTAAAGCCAAAAACTGTATCAGCACAAAGGCTAAAAAAGCACCCTATCAGCTTAAAACCACGGCTAGTGATGAGAGTCAGCTTCAAATGGTACAAAAACTCGAACTCGATCTTAAAGCTCATAAAGAGCTTATCTTACACGCAAAAAAATGCAATATTGCCTTTCTTTCTACTCCTTTTGATCTTGAAAGTGTAGATCTTTTAAATGAGTTAGGCTTAAAAATCTTTAAAATTCCAAGCGGAGAAATCACCAATCTACCCTATCTTAAAAAAATTGCAAAGCTTAATAAAAAAATCATACTTTCAACAGGTATGGCAAATTTAGGCGAGGTAGAAGAAGCTTTAAATGTGCTTTGTAAAAATGGCGCTAAACGCCAAAATATCACTCTTTTACACTGTACTACAGAATACCCTGCCCCTTTTGATGAAGTCAATCTTAAAGCCATGCAAAGCTTAAAAGACGCTTTTAAGCTTGATGTGGGTTATTCTGATCACACTCAAGGCATACACATTTCTCTAGCTGCAGTTGCCTTGGGAGCTTGTGTAATAGAAAAGCATTTTACTCTAGACAAAAATATGTCAGGGCCTGATCATAAAGCAAGTTTAGAACCTCAAGAACTAAAAATGCTTTGCACCCAAATAAGACAAATACAAAAGGCAATGGGTGATGGCATAAAAAAAGCAAGTAAAAGCGAACAAAAAAATATCAACATAGTAAGAAAAAGTTTAGTCGCTAAAAAAGATATCCAAAAAGGAGAAATTTTTAGCGAAGAAAATCTTACTACCAAACGCCCCGCAAATGGTATAAGTGCTATGAGATATGAAGAGTTTTTAGGTAAAATTGCTACTAAAAACTACAAAGAAGATGAGCTTATCCGTGAGTAAAAGAAAAATTTGTATAGTCAGTGCAACAAGGGCTGAATGGTATCTTTTAAGAAATTTATGTCATGAAATTCAAAACGATAAAGATCTAAGCCTTCAAATCATTGCTACAGGAGCACATTTAAGCCCTGAGTTTGGACTCACTTATAAAGAAATAGAAAAAGAATTTAAAATCACTAAGAAAATTCCTATCCTACTTGCAAATGATGATAAAATAAGCCTTTGCAAAAGCATGAGTTTAGCTTTTAGTGCTTTTAGCGATGCTTTTGAAGACTTAAAACCTGATATGGTGGTAATTTTAGGCGATCGTTATGAAATGCTTAGCGTAGCAAGTGTATGTCTTTTGATGCACATACCTTTAGTGCATTTATGTGGCGGGGAGCTTACTTTAGGGGCTATTGATGATAGTATAAGACACAGCATTTCAAAAATGTCGCATTTACATTTTGTAAGTCATGAAATTTATAAAAAAAGGCTTTTGCAACTTGGAGAAGAAGAAAAAAGGGTTTTTAATATAGGTTCTTTAGCTTCTACTATCATAAAAAATATGAATTTTTTAAACAAAAAAGATTTAGAAAAAGCCTTAGAAATGAAACTAGATAAAGAACTTTACTTAATCACTTATCATCCTTTAACCTTAAATGTAAAAAATACTCAAAAAGAGATTAAAACCTTACTTAAAAAACTTGACACCCTTAAAAACGCAAGTTTGATTTTTACCAAAGCAAATGCCGATGAAAATGGACTTTTAATCAATGAAATTTTGCAAAATTACTGCCAAAAAAACTCACACAAGGCTAAACTTTTTGATAATCTTGGCTCACAAAAATACCTAAGTCTTATGAAAATAGCCAAAACCATGATAGGCAATTCTTCAAGTGGTATTAGTGAAAGTCCTTTTTTTAAAACTCCTTGCATTAATATAGGCGATAGACAAAAAGGGCGTTTAAGAACTCAAAATATCATTGATTGTGAAATTAATGATCTTGATCAAGCTTTTGAAAAATTAGAAAGCAAAGAATTTAAACAAAATTTAAAAAATTTTAAAAACCCTTATGATAATGATAAAAATCCTAATAAATTCATAAAAACTTGCCTAAAAAATGCAAATTTAGATACAATTTTACATAAAAATTTCATCGATTTATAAGGCTTAGTGTGGATATAAACAAACTCAAACTCACCCCTGATTCTAGCATAAAAGAAGCTTTAAAAATAGTCGGGCAAGAACGCGTTAGATTAGGCATTATAGTTGATAAAAAGGATAAATTTTTAGGAGTCATTAGCGATTCAAACATCAGAAAAGCTTTAATTAGTGGCAAAACTTTAAAAGATAGTATCAAAGATATTTACACTAAAAATCCCATCACCATAAAAGAAAACACAAGCAAAGAACAGCTTTTAAAAATTTCTGCTAAAACCGATATTTACGACTTTCCTGTTTTAAATGAAAAAGGGCAAATTCTTTCTATAAAATCTATCTCATCACTTTTAAAAGCCAATCCAAACTCCATTATCATCATGGCTGGAGGCTTAGGCTCTCGCTTAAAAGAGCTGACTAAAGATACTCCAAAACCTATGTTAAAAGTAGGCAAAAAACCTATTTTAGAAAGCATAGTCCAAAGACTTAAAAATCAAAATTTTGAAAATTTTATCTTTTGTGTGAATTATAAAAAACAAATCATAGAAGATTATTTTCAAAAAGGGCAAAAATTTGGGGTTAAAATTTCTTATATTAAAGAGCGTAAAAAACTAGGTACAGCAGGGGCTTTAAGCCTTATAAAACAAGAATTTAAAGAAAGTTTTATCGTTATGAATGCAGACATTTTAACCGAGCTTGATTTTAATGATCTTTTAAAAGCGCATAAAAAATCAAAAGCTTTAATGAGCGTTTGCGTGCGTGAGTTTGAGCAACAAATTCCTTATGGAGTGATCACTCAAAAACAAGGTTTTATAGAAAATATAGAAGAAAAACCTACACAAAAATTCCTAGTAAGTGCGGGGATTTATGTACTTGAAAATGAAATTTTAAATTTAATTGCTAAAAATGAATACCTAGATATGCCAGAACTCATCAAACTCGCTCTACAAAAAGGTAAGGTAAATACCTATATCATCAATGATTATTGGATCGACATTGGAAGGCCAGATGAGTTTTTAAAAGCCAATGAGGATTTTAAATGAAAGTCTTAATCATAGGCTTTGGAAGCATAGGAAAAAAGCATTTTTTAGCCTTAAAAAATTTAAATCATGAAGTAAGTTTGCTTTCTTTAAGTGCTAAAAAAGAAGAATTTAAAAACACTCCAATTTATCGCTCTTTGAAAGAATGTGATTTAAACGAATTTGATCTTTTTATCATCGCAAATATCACCACAGAGCATTTTAATACCTTAAAAACTTTAGATGAGCTTGTAAAAGATAAAACCATACTCGTAGAAAAACCTTTATTTAAAAAAAGCCAAAATTTCACAAGTTCAAAAAATCACATTTATGTAGCATATTTACTGCGTTTTCATCCTGTGATTGTCGCTTTAAAAAGGCTTTTAAAAGGTGAAAAAATTTATTTTGCTAGTTTGATTTGTAATTCTTATTTGCCCCATTGGAGAGCTTTAGACTACAGGCAAAATTACAGCGCTAAAAAAGAGCTAGGTGGTGGGGTTTTACTCGATCTCTCTCATGAAATCGATCTAGCCTTTTTTCTTTTTAAAGACTTAGAGCTTATATACTCCCAAAATGCTAAAATTTCAGAGCTTGACATAACAAGCGATGATTTTGCCTTTTTGGCTTTAAAAAATTCACAAGAAGCTAAAATTCATATAGAACTAGACTATTTTTCTAAATTTAACAAAAGAGAAATTATCATCCATACTTTAGAAAAAAGCTTTAAAGCCGATTTGATAAACAATAACATCGAAATTTATCACAAAAATCAAAGTCAAAAAATCTTAAATTTTGAAAATGATACGATAAAAACCCTTCAAAATTTACATCATGCAGTCTTTGAAAAAGACAAAGAACTTTGCGATCTTAAGCAGGCTTTAAAAGTGCTTGAAATTTGTGATGAAGTAAGGAAAAAAAATGGCTGAAATTTTATGTACTATTTGTGCTAGGGGTGGTAGCAAAGGCGTTAAAAACAAAAATATTAGAAAGATTAACGAACTTGAAATGATAGCTTATAGCATCATACAAGCTCAAAATTCAAAGCTTTTTAAACACATAGTCATAAGTACTGATAGTGATGAAATCGCAAGTGTAGCCCAAAAATATGGCGCTGAAGTTTTTTTCAAAAGAGAAGCTCATCTTGCCAATGATCGGACTGCAAAACTTCCTGTCATGCGTGATGCCTTGCTAAGAAGTGAAGAGCATTTTAAAACGTGTTTTGAAACTCTCATAGACTTAGATGCTTCAGCCCCGCTTCGCTCAAGCCTTGATATAAAAAAAGCTTATGAAAGTTTTGTTGAAAATGATAATTCCAATCTCATCACCGCAGTTCCTGCTAGACGCAATCCTTATTTTAACCTCGTAGAAATACAAAATAACAAGGTAGTAAAATCCAAAGAAGGAAATTTTACCACTCGCCAAAGTGCCCCAAAATGCTATGATATGAACGCTAGTATTTATATCTTTAAAAGGGATTATCTTTTAGAAAATGATAGTGTTTTTGGCAAAAACACAGGGCTTTTTGTAATGGATGAAAGCACAGCTTTTGATATTGATAGCGAGCTTGATTTTAAAATCGTAGAGTTTTTAATCTCTTTAAAAAATTTATCGCCAAAGGATTTTTAATGCTTGAAAATAAAATCATCTTTGTAGCAGGAGCTTGTGGGCGTATAGGTAAAGCGCTTTGTCAAAAAATACTTCTTAGCAAAGGTATCCCTATACTCGCAGATATCAACAAAGAATGCTTAAATAAATTGCAAGAAAATTTAGAAACAAATTTTAAAACAAAACTTTTAAGCTTAGAACTTGATATCACTAAACAAGAAAGTTTACAAACCGCCCTTCAAAAAAGTCAAGAAAGATACAGCAAAATCGATGCTTTTGTTAACTCAAGCTATCCTTTTGGCAAAGATTGGGGTAAAACGCCTTATTATGAACTCAAATACGAACAAATTTGCGAAAGTTTAAATTTACATTTAGCAGGCTTTATGCTAGCCGCTCAAGAATTTGTGAAATTTTTTAAACAACAAGGCTATGGTAATATCATCAATCTTAGCTCCATCATGGGAGTTTATGCGCCAAAATTTGAAAATTATGAAGGCACTTCCATGCAAAGCTCTTTAGAATACAGTGTGATAAAAGCAGGGATTAATCACATGAGCTCTTGGCTAGCTAAAGAGCTTTTTAATCAAAACATACGCGTTAATACCCTAGCAAGTGGAGGAATTTTGGATAATCAAAATGAACTTTTTTTAAAAGCTTATAGAAAATGTTGTGCAAGCAAGGGTATGTTAGATGCTGATGATATATGTGGAACTTTGGTGTTTTTACTTAGTGATGAGAGTAGATTTATCACAGGGCAAACCTTAGTAGTAGATGATGGATGGGGCTTATGATGACCTTCACCCCTACTCAAAAAGAACTCTTTAACAAAAACATTGAGGCTTTAAGTAATATTCTTTTAAAAGAAAGTTTAAAAGAAATCAAGTCTAGTAAATTTGAACTTATCTTAGGTAAAGATAATCTAGATATCAATTTAAAAGATACAAGTATAATACTTTTCTTTATGAAAATGTTATTGATGAATTAAACACTATGTTAAACACCTATAATGACAAATACCTACT
>NZ_JAAMWM010000014.1:0-1035 GCF_011067895.1 Campylobacter sp. CFSAN093249
TTAAAACCTTTTCTTCTTAACATCTTCTAAGATATTATTAGCTATATCACTTACTGTACTAGAAATAATAGCTGATTCATTAGCAATTTCAACATTATCTTTAGTAGTTTGATCAATTTGAGCTACGCTATCATTGATTTGAGTGATACCTGCAGTTTGTTCTTTAATACTTTCTGCCATATCATTGATAGATTGAACAAGTAAATTAGTATTAGCTTCAATTTCTGATAAAGACTTTTGAGTTCTTTCAGCTAACTTTCTAACTTCATCAGCTACCACTGCAAAGCCTCTACCATGTTCTCCAGCACGAGCTGCTTCAATAGCTGCATTTAAAGCTAAAAGATTGATTTGATCTGCAATATCACCTATAATACCTGTAACATTTTTAATCTCTTCAGATTGAGTGATAACATCACTAGTTTTAACTGAAACATTTTGCATAGAAGAAGTGATCTCTTCTAAAGCTGCTGCAGTTTCTTCTAAAGATTGAGCTTGAGAATTTGAAGAAGTGGTTAAGCTTTGAACAGCAGTTTGTAATTTTCCACTTTCATTAGCTAAGGCATTAGCAAAGTCTGAACTTTGTTTTAGCATTTTAACTATTTCATCACCTAAAGCATTAGTAGTTAATTCTACACTACCGCTAGCATTTTCTAATTTATTTCTAAAGTCTAAGCTTTTGTATTCTTCAAAAATTTTATGAATAGCATTCATATCAGAACCTACTCTAGCTTGTAAAACATCAAGAAGTTTATTTAGAACATTTTTAAGTTCAATAAGTTGTGGGTTTCTTGGATTAGCAGTAATTCTTGCTGTTAAATTACCACCTTCTACAACTGATACGGTTTGAACTGATTCTTTAACGGCTTGATTGTCTTGTTCTAAGCCTCTTTTAGTAGCAAGAATGTTTTCATTGATAGCATTTGAGATTTGTCCAAATTCATCATTGCTTTTTACTTCTATAGTAGAAACATTTTTTGTTTTATAGTTGATAAAATCAAAGAATGAAGTTAAACCTGTTTGGATAGCTGCAAGTGG
>NZ_JAAMWM010000015.1:0-5000 GCF_011067895.1 Campylobacter sp. CFSAN093249
CCCCCCCCCATTTTTAAACCCACCAAATACTTATATAAATACTTACACAAATATTTATACTATTTAATCCTTTGTTTAATCCCCTTTTAAGTTTAATTGGTTATACTTTCATTTCCTTTTTTTGAAAAAAGGACTTAAAATCTTTTAAATTATAAAGTTTCACTAGCTTAGTAGATTTTATAAATTAACTCTTTTGGTTTTTATCTTATAAACTAAAAGCTTTTTTATAAATCTTGTTTTTTAATTTAAAAACTTTTCTTTTAAAAATGATTTTTTGTTTTGTTCTTTTAACTTAGTATTGTTATTCAAATCTTATTAGTCAATCTTTGAAATCTAAATAAGTGATCGATTGAGCCAGAAAGATTTAGGCATAAGTAATTATGTAAAATCTATTCAATCTAATAATTAAAAAGATTAAAAGTTTTTCTTTTAATCTTTCATAACTTTTTCTTTGAAGAAAAAGATTAAACTATCTATAATTTTTATGGAGAGTTTGATCCTGGCTCAGAGTGAACGCTGGCGGCGTGCCTAATACATGCAAGTCGAACGATGAAGCTTCTAGCTTGCTAGAAGTGGATTAGTGGCGCACGGGTGAGTAAGGTATAGTTAATCTGCCCTACACAAGAGGACAACAGTTGGAAACGACTGCTAATACTCTATACTCCTGCTTAACACAAGTTGAGTAGGGAAAGTTTTTCGGTGTAGGATGAGACTATATAGTATCAGCTAGTTGGTAAGGTAATGGCTTACCAAGGCTATGACGCTTAACTGGTCTGAGAGGATGATCAGTCACACTGGAACTGAGACACGGTCCAGACTCCTACGGGAGGCAGCAGTAGGGAATATTGCGCAATGGGGGAAACCCTGACGCAGCAACGCCGCGTGGAGGATGACACTTTTCGGAGCGTAAACTCCTTTTCTTAGGGAAGAATTCTGACGGTACCTAAGGAATAAGCACCGGCTAACTCCGTGCCAGCAGCCGCGGTAATACGGAGGGTGCAAGCGTTACTCGGAATCACTGGGCGTAAAGGGCGCGTAGGCGGATTATCAAGTCTCTTGTGAAATCTAATGGCTTAACCATTAAACTGCTTGGGAAACTGATAGTCTAGAGTGAGGGAGAGGCAGATGGAATTGGTGGTGTAGGGGTAAAATCCGTAGATATCACCAAGAATACCCATTGCGAAGGCGATCTGCTGGAACTCAACTGACGCTAAGGCGCGAAAGCGTGGGGAGCAAACAGGATTAGATACCCTGGTAGTCCACGCCCTAAACGATGTACACTAGTTGTTGGGGTGCTAGTCATCTCAGTAATGCAGCTAACGCATTAAGTGTACCGCCTGGGGAGTACGGTCGCAAGATTAAAACTCAAAGGAATAGACGGGGACCCGCACAAGCGGTGGAGCATGTGGTTTAATTCGAAGATACGCGAAGAACCTTACCTGGGCTTGATATCCTAAGAACCTTTTAGAGATAAGAGGGTGCTAGCTTGCTAGAACTTAGAGACAGGTGCTGCACGGCTGTCGTCAGCTCGTGTCGTGAGATGTTGGGTTAAGTCCCGCAACGAGCGCAACCCACGTATTTAGTTGCTAACGGTTCGGCCGAGCACTCTAAATAGACTGCCTTCGTAAGGAGGAGGAAGGTGTGGACGACGTCAAGTCATCATGGCCCTTATGCCCAGGGCGACACACGTGCTACAATGGCATATACAATGAGACGCAATACCGCGAGGTGGAGCAAATCTATAAAATATGTCCCAGTTCGGATTGTTCTCTGCAACTCGAGAGCATGAAGCCGGAATCGCTAGTAATCGTAGATCAGCCATGCTACGGTGAATACGTTCCCGGGTCTTGTACTCACCGCCCGTCACACCATGGGAGTTGATTTCACTCGAAGCCGGAATACTAAACTAGTTACCGTCCACAGTGGAATCAGCGACTGGGGTGAAGTCGTAACAAGGTAACCGTAGGAGAACCTGCGGTTGGATCACCTCCTTTCTAGAGTACAAAGTAATAAGTCTCACAACTATTACTTCAATATATAAACTCAATTGATTCTTGTTTAGATTTCAAAGATTGATGATAAAGCTAATTGTTTATGGGGAATTAGCTCAGCTGGGAGAGCGCCTGCTTTGCACGCAGGAGGTCAGCGGTTCGATCCCGCTATTCTCCACCATTTATTAAGGGCCTATAGCTCAGCTGGTTAGAGTGCACCCCTGATAAGGGTGAGGTCACAAGTTCAAGTCTTGTTAGGCCCACCATAAAAAAGATTTGAATAAAGAAGCTTTAAAATCTAAAGCAAGTATATAAAATAGATTAAATATAAAATATAAACTCTATACTTAGATTTATTTTTTATCTTTAACTATAAAAGAATATACTTTAATAGATATAAGTAGCATATACATTATGCATTTATATTTATAATGATTATGTTAATATATATACTTCCTTTAGGTTTTAAACCTAAATGTTCTTTTTAATTATCATTGTTAAGAGTCACAAGCAAGTTTTAATAAAAACAATTTTACAGGACTTGTTAAAGGATAAAACCTATTTATCTTTTCTTTAGTTTAACTTAACTTTTAGCTGTCTTCTCTTCTATGAATAAAGAGAATATTAGATTTAAGGATTATAAATTAAAGACAAGTTTCAAACTCACTGCTTAGTTGAGACTAAATCATTTAGTTTTATATTAAGTGTTTGAATGCTTTCCGTCTTAAGATAAAGAAGTCTTATCATAAAAACTTTAACAAGGAAGTGATGCGTTTTAGAATCAATAATAAAAGGTAAAAAAGGTAAGCTACTAAGAGCGAATGGTGGATGCCTTGACTGGTAAAGGCGATGAAGGACGTACTAGACTGCGATAAGCTACGGGGAGCTGTCAAGAAGCTTTGATCCGTAGATTTCCGAATGGGGCAACCCAATGTATAGAGATATACATTACCTATATAGGAGCGAACGAGGGGAATTGAAACATCTTAGTACCCTCAGGAAAAGAAATCAATAGAGATTGCGTCAGTAGCGGCGAGCGAAAGCGCAAGAGGGCAAACCCAGTGCTTGCACTGGGGGTTGTAGGACTGCAATGTGCAAGAGGTAAGTTTAGCAGAACATTCTGGAAAGTATAACCATAGAGGGTGATAGTCCCGTATGCGAAAAACAAACCTTAGCTAGCAGTATCCTGAGTAGGGCGGGACACGAGGAATCCTGTCTGAATCCGGGTCGACCACGATCCAACCCTAAATACTAATACCAGATCGATAGTGCACAAGTACCGTGAGGGAAAGGTGAAAAGAACTGAGGTGATCAGAGTGAAATAGAACCTGAAACCATTTGCTTACAATCATTCAGAGCCCTATGTAGCAATACAGGGTGATGGACTGCCTTTTGCATAATGAGCCTGCGAGTTGTGGTGTCTGGCAAGGTTAAGCAAACGCGAAGCCGTAGCGAAAGCGAGTCTGAATAGGGCGCTTAGTCAGATGCTGCAGACCCGAAACGAAGTGATCTATCCATGAGCAAGTTGAAGCTAGTGTAAGAACTAGTGGAGGACTGAACCCATAGGCGTTGAAAAGCCCCGGGATGACTTGTGGATAGGGGTGAAAGGCCAATCAAACTTCGTGATAGCTGGTTCTCTCCGAAATATATTTAGGTATAGCGTTGTGTCGTAATATAAGGGGGTAGAGCACTGAATGGGCTAGGGCATACACCAATGTACCAAACCCTATCAAACTCCGAATACCTTATATGTAATCACAGCAGTCAGGCGGCGAGTGATAAAATCCGTCGTCAAGAGGGAAACAACCCAGACTACCAGCTAAGGTCCCTAAATCTTACTTAAGTGGAAAACGATGTGAAGTTACTTAAACAACCAGGAGGTTGGCTTAGAAGCAGCCATCCTTTAAAGAAAGCGTAATAGCTCACTGGTCTAGTGATTTTGCGCGGAAAATATAACGGGGCTAAAGTAAGTACCGAAGCTGTAGACTTAGTTTACTAAGTGGTAGGAGAGCGTTCTATTTGCGTCGAAGGTATACCGGTAAGGAGTGCTGGAGCGAATAGAAGTGAGCATGCAGGCATGAGTAGCGATAATTAATGTGAGAATCATTAACGCCGTAAACCCAAGGTTTCCTACGCGATGCTCGTCATCGTAGGGTTAGTCGGGTCCTAAGTCGAGTCCGAAAGGGGTAGACGATGGCAAATTGGTTAATATTCCAATACCAACATTAGTGTGCGATGGAAGGACGCTTAGGGCTAAGGGGGCTAGCGGATGGAAGTGCTAGTCTAAGGTCGTAGGAGGTTATATAGGCAAATCCGTATAACAATACTCCGAGAACTGAAAGGCTTTTTGAAGTCTTCGGATGGATAGAAGAACCCCTGATGCCGTCGAGCCAAGAAAAGTTTCTAAGTTTAGCTAATGTTGCCCGTACCGTAAACCGACACAGGTGGGTGGGATGAGTATTCTAAGGCGCGTGGAAGAACTCTCTTTAAGGAACTCTGCAAAATAGCACCGTATCTTCGGTATAAGGTGTGGTTAGCTTTGTATTAGGATTTACTCCGAAAGCAAGGAAACTTACAACAAAGAGTCCCTCCCGACTGTTTACCAAAAACACAGCACTCTGCTAACTCGTAAGAGGATGTATAGGGTGTGACGCCTGCCCGGTGCTCGAAGGTTAATTGATGGGGTTAGCATTAGCGAAGCTCTTGATCGAAGCCCGAGTAAACGGCGGCCGTAACTATAACGGTCCTAAGGTAGCGAAATTCCTTGTCGGTTAAATACCGACCTGCATGAATGGCGTAACGAGATGGGAGCTGTCTCAAAGAGGGATCCAGTGAAATTGTAGTGGAGGTGAAAATTCCTCCTACCCGCGGCAAGACGGAAAGACCCCGTGGACCTTTACTACAGCTTGACACTGCTACTTGGATAAGAATGTGCAGGATAGGTGGGAGGCTTTGAGTATATGACGCCAGTTGTATATGAGCCATTGTTGAGATACCACTCTTTCTTAT
>NZ_JAAMWM010000016.1:0-1434 GCF_011067895.1 Campylobacter sp. CFSAN093249
ATTTAAATAGTAAAAGTTTAGATGCTTCTTTAAGCAGACTTAGTTCAGGTCTTAGAATCAACTCCGCAGCAGATGATGCTTCAGGGATGGCGATAGCAGATAGTTTAAGATCTCAAGCTAATACTTTAGGTCAAGCTATATCTAATGGTAACGATGCTTTAGGTATCTTACAAACTGCTGATAAGGCTATGGATGAGCAACTTAAAATCTTAGATACAATCAAAACTAAGGCAACTCAAGCGGCTCAAGATGGACAAAGTTTAAAAACAAGAACTATGCTTCAAGCAGATATCAACCGTTTAATGGAAGAACTTGATAATATCGCAAATACTACTTCATTTAACGGTAAACAACTTTTAAGTGGGAATTTTATCAATCAAGAATTTCAAATCGGCGCAAGTTCAAATCAAACTATAAAAGCTACTATAGGAGCAACCCAGTCTTCTAAGATAGGTTTAACACGCTTTGAAACAGGAGGAAGAATTTCAACTAGTGGCGAAGTACAATTTACTCTTAAAAATTACAATGGTATAGATGATTTTCAGTTTCAAAAAGTTGTGATTTCAACTTCAGTTGGAACAGGACTTGGAGCCTTAGCAGAAGAGATCAATAAAAGTGCTGATCAAACAGGTGTTAGAGCCACTTTTACAGTAGAAACTAGAGGTATAGCTGCAGTTAGGGCTGGAGCTACTTCAGATGACTTTGCTATTAATGGGGTAAAAATCGGTAAAGTAGATTACAAAGATGGTGATAGCAACGGTGC
Organism: Campylobacter sp. CFSAN093249; assembly: GCF_011067895.1. Classification (NCBI taxonomy): domain Bacteria; kingdom Pseudomonadati; phylum Campylobacterota; class Epsilonproteobacteria; order Campylobacterales; family Campylobacteraceae; genus Campylobacter; species Campylobacter sp. CFSAN093249. Next base: position 764 of record NZ_JAAMWM010000016.1, read on the forward strand.
TTTGGTTTCTGCAATTAACTCGGTTAAAGATACTACTGGAGTTGAAGCTTCAATCGATGCTAATGGACAGCTTTTACTTACTTCAAGAGAAGGTAGAGGGATTAAAATCGATGGTAATATAGGTGGAGGTGCTTTTATCAATGCTAGCATGAAAGAAAACTATGGCCGCTTGTCTTTAGTTAAAAACGATGGTAAAGATATTTTAATCAGTGGTACCAATCTTTCTTCTGCAGGCTTTGGTGCAACTCAATTTATCTCTCAGGCTTCTGTTTCTTTAAGAGAATCAAAAGGACAAATTGATGCTAATATCGCCGATGCTATGGGATTTGGTTCTGTAAATAAAGGAGTTATGCTAGGTGGCTTTTCTTCTGTTACTGCTTATATGAGTAGTGCAGGAAGTGGATTTTCGGCAGGTTCAGGTTATTCTGTAGGTAGCGGTAAGAATTATTCTACAAGTATATCTGGAATTGCAGTAGCCTTTTCAAGTGGATCGGGTCTTTCTGCAGTATACAATGTGTCTGCAGGCTCAGGTTTTTCTAGTCAAAGCGGACTTTCTCAGTTTGCAACCATGAAAACTTCAGCAGGAAATTCTCTTGGCGTAAAAGATGAAACCGCAGGTGTAACCACACTTAAAGGCGCTATGGCTGTGATGGATATAGCTGAAACGGCTA
>NZ_JAAMWM010000017.1:0-1761 GCF_011067895.1 Campylobacter sp. CFSAN093249
GAATGTTTTACTTATAAACTTGGTCAAGAATTAATTAAAGCTAATAAAAATTGGTATGGGGGGGGGTATATCAAGTTGTTGCTTGAGATTAGGAAGTTGAAAAGGGAATATAATAAAAAGGAAGCATATGAGCAATATTGATGTAAATATTCAACAATGTCTAGAGAATTGGAATTTTTATATGTTGGAAAAAATATATGATTTGAATATCGAAAATGATACTCTTGCAAAAGAATATGTTTTATATTTGTCTTATACTGGACAATATCGTAAAATTTTGCAAAATTATAAACTAAAAAAATATTTTGAAAACTTGTTTTCTGATTTATATCGTAGTGAAGTAGATAAACTAATAAAAACAAATGATGGGTTGATCAATATAGAAGAATACTCTAGTGTATCTCGAGAATCGATAGGTTGTTATTTGCTTTTAAACGCTATTAATAATTTTAAACACACTCCTGAACAAGTATTAGATATATTTAAAAACTATCTTGTTGTCGATGATATAAAAATTTCATCTTATAAAATTCCTAAACAATCTTACGAAGCTCTTTTATCAAAAAAGTTTTTTATTGCAAAATCAATAGATTATTTTGAGATATTTAAGGATAATATTTTTTTTATGAAAGCGACAGTTATATTATCAATCATTCAGTGGCTATTTCCAAAAGAAAATGGATCTAAAAAATATTATCTTAGATTTAGTAATAGAATGAAAAATGGTATTAGTAAAAGTGAAATTAGCACAAGTAAAAATGTTAAAGTTGCTGTTTGCATTTCTGGTGCAATGAGGGGTGATTATTTAAAACCAATTGATCAAATTGTTGATAATATAGTAAAACCATTGAATGCAGATGTATTTGTTTTTTCTTGGAGTGAGCATTTAAAATGGCCAGGAATATGTGGAGGCAGTAATTGGGTACATAGGTTGTTAAGTCAAGATTTTAACCTTATAGCACCGAATGAAATAAGAAATAACCATCTTTTTAAGCAATTATTTCAACACACATACAATAAGCTAGACAGAGAAATTAGTGATGTATTAGAAATTCAAGATTTAAAAAAAATATATAATTGTAAAAAAGTAGTACTAGAAAATCAAAAAGCGTTTGTTGAGCAAACAGGTCTAAAAGAACATTCTTATACAGCAACTAAATTATATTATGGTTGTTTTAGGGTCTTTGAGCTAATGGAGGAATATGAAAAAGAAAATAATATTAAATATGATTATGTGATTAGGATTAGACCCGATTGTAATTTTGCAGAAGTAATTAATATAGAGGACTTGCTTAGATTGGAGGTCAATGAAATTTATATTGCACATCATCTTCATATGAATGGTAGGGTTAGCGATAGTTTTTCTTGTGGTAAAAGAGAAGCTATGGAGAAACTTTTGTTGATGTGGAAAAGAGCTGAATTTAACAAACAAATGCAAGAGTTTGTATCTTATCCTAAAAAATTTGATATTGAAACTCATATGTTATTATTGAGGTGGCTTATTGTAAACAATCTTGTGGCAAATACCGCTTTTCCTTATCCACTTTTAGGTGGAAGTAGTACTATTATAAAAGATTTTCCAGATATTACTGAAGAGTTAAAGAAGGATATATTAACAATAAGAGAGAGTAATATATATAAAGAAGAAAAATTACAGAGTTTTATAAGTTTTTTTACAAAAGTTCAAAAAAAATATAATATAATAAAACCTAAATTGCATTATAATTTCATTTATCCAAACTCAGCCAAAATAAGAATTCA
>NZ_JAAMWM010000018.1:0-2085 GCF_011067895.1 Campylobacter sp. CFSAN093249
TAGCTGCAAGTGGAGAGAGGCTTCTGCTGATTAAAAATCTAATCAAGATTAAAGCTATGATTATAGCTATAATACCGACTATAGCTTGTTTCATTAAAATGGAATTAACAGCGGAAGTATAGTTACTATCTAAAGTTACAGCACAAATACGATATAATCCATTGGAACTTGTATCGCACATTGTTTCATATTTGATACCTTTATCATCAAATACAGGAAAAAGAATATCTCTCTTATTTGGATCTATATATTCAGGGTTTTCTTTTATGGCGTTAGCAATATTAACGCTTAAAGTGTTTTTTGTTAAAATTCTATCAAGCACTTCGTGAAAAATAATTCTTCCTTCAGAGTCATAAACAGCAGCATAAGTAGTTGATGAGTGTCCTAAAGATAATACATCTTTGGAAAATTTATCTAGATTGTAATCGCCTCCAACGAAAGCTATAAGTTGATTATTTTTATAAATAGGGAAAACATAAGTTATACCAATCTCTTGATCTATAGGGGATTTATATGGTTGAGTTATTGTGATGCCTTTGTTATTTTTTGCTTCTTGATACCAAATTTGTTTTGTAATGTCAAAATTTGATTTTTTATCTAAAATTGTTCCATTTGACAAAAGCATTTTGTTGTTTTTATCAAACGCAATAAAAACAATATCAAAATCAAACGCCTTCTTAAAAGAATCTAGAAGCAGTGAAATATTTTCATCTTCTAATTTTTTAGCACTTTCATATGCTAGAACCTCTATAGCTTTTTGCTTGCTTTTGGAATAGTTTTCAAAAGTTACTTTAACATCATCCATAGTTTTTAATTGATTTTCTTTTAGCAATTCATATGTGTGATTTTTGGCATCAAAGTAACTAACGGTACTTGTGATTGCTAAAATTAATACAACTAAAATTCCAACCCATAGCGTAAGCTTGGCTGAAATTCCAACGGATTTGCCTGAATTTATTGATTGCATTATAACTCCTATATTTATATTGAAAATGAAATAAAAATATTATTCTAACAAAAAATAAGAGAAAAAGTGTATAAAAAATGAACTTTTTTACATAAAAAATCAAAAATTTTTAATTATTTTGTATATTTTTATCAAGTATTAACTTTTTATAAATATAAAGAGTTTTAAAATATTATTTATTTAAGAATATTAATGCAATTTACATTTGAACAAATTTTTATCGCAATGCTATTGACTCTTTTTGCAGGTTTTTCTACGGCTATAGGTTCTATAATAGCCTTTTTTTCTAGAAAAGATGATTTAAGGGTGCTTTCTTTGGGGCTTGGTTTTTCAGCTGGAGTAATGATATACATTTCTTTCATGGAAATTTTACCTACTGCACTTAAAGATTTTAAAAATCACTATGATTCGCATTGGGCTGAGCTTTTGGGATTAGCTTGTTTTTTTGGTGGAATTTTAATATCTTTATTGATTGATAAATTAATCCCCGAAGATGTCAATCCTCACGAGCCTAAAGAGGATTTAAGCGAGTTAAAAATTTGTCCCTTGCCCCAAAAAGGACAAAATCCTCCGAAATTTCATCCTGGAGAAAAGTTGCATCAGATCAATACTAAAGCTTTAAAACGTACAGGGATTTTTACAGCTTTGGCTATTGCTATACATAATTTCCCAGAAGGTTTTGCTACTTTTATTTCAAGTCTTGATAATCTTACTTTAGGAATTGCTATAGCTATAGCTGTGGCTATACACAATATCCCAGAAGGTTTGGCTGTGAGTTTGCCGATTTATCATGCTACAGGAGATAAGAAAAAAGCTTTTATTTATTCAGCTCTTTCGGGTTTTGCAGAGCCTTTGGGTGCTTTTGTTGGAGCTTTGATTTTATTGCCTTTTATAGGCGATCTTACTTTAGCTATAAGTTTTGCTGTGATTGCAGGAATTATGGTTTTTATATCTCTTGATGAGCTTTTGCCCGCTGCAAAAACTTATGATAAGGCTCATGATAGTTTATATGGACTTATCGCAGGAATGATGATAATGGCTTTAAGTTTAAATTTACTTGAATATTGAAAATTATTTTTTGTTTTTAAGTGTTTATTTATAAAATATACAAAATCATA
>NZ_JAAMWM010000019.1:0-643 GCF_011067895.1 Campylobacter sp. CFSAN093249
GGATATAGCTGAAACGGCTATAACAAATCTTGATCAAATCAGAGCTGACATTGGTTCAGTGCAAAATCAAGTTACATCAACGATAAACAACATTACTGTTACTCAAGTAAACGTTAAAGCAGCTGAATCACAAATTCGTGATGTGGACTTTGCAAGTGAGAGTGCAAACTACTCTAAAGCAAATATCTTAGCTCAAAGTGGTTCTTATGCTATGGCACAGGCTAATTCTGTTCAACAAAATGTTTTAAGATTGCTACAGTAGTTTGAAAATCTGCAATATATACAAATCCAAGCCTAGTTTTTAAAACTAGGCTTTTTTTATTTTAAACTCTAGAATTTTTAATTAAACTAAAACTTGGAACACTTCTTGCTTTAATCTTTTCGATGCAATATTTTGAAAGGATTTAAAATGGGTTTTAGGATAAACACTAACATCGGTGCATTAAACGCACATGCAAATTCAGTTGTTAATGCTAGAGAGCTGGATAAGTCTTTAAGCAGACTTAGTTCAGGTCTTAGAATCAACTCCGCAGCAGATGATGCTTCAGGGATGGCGATAGCAGATTCTTTGCGTTCACAAGCAGCCACTTTAGGTCAAGCTATAAACAATGGTAATGATGCCATAGGTATCTTACAAACTGCT
>NZ_JAAMWM010000002.1:0-189985 GCF_011067895.1 Campylobacter sp. CFSAN093249
TTAAGAAGAAAAGGTTTTAACCTTAGATAACTAGCCAAAAAGCTAGTTATCTCTAAATTTACTTATTGATTTAAAATTTGATTTTTACTCTTACATAAATTCTGCCAATTTGAAGCACTTTTGATTTCAAGACATTGTTTTAAACTTTCTTTTTCAGCTTGTATATTTTGCATTCTTTCATAAGTTAAGGCTTGGATATATAAAGCTCTTGCTCTATCTTCATCTGAAAGTTTTAATTTAAGTAAATCTGTTAAAACAGCTAAACTTTCTTCATTTTTATTGATTTTAGTCAAAGCATCAAGATATATAAATTCTAAATTAGGACTAAAAAGATTTATACCTTTAAAATTTTGATAGTCAATGGCCTTAGGTGCGTAAGTTAAAATAGTTGTTTGCATATTATGATCATTAGCGTAAGAAAGTAAAGCATCATAAGCTTCCACCATACTAAAATTCATTGGAAAACTTTCTAAAATTTGCAAAATTTTAATGGCTTGATTATAGTCATTTAAACGCAATAAAGATAAAAATTGCAAATAATAAGCCTTAAAATTCTCATCATCACTTTTTAAAATTCTAGAATTAGCTATGTCTTTAGAAATTTTAATCACCTGAGGATATTGTTTATTGTCAAAAAGAATAGATGCTTTTTGAAGACCATAAAATATAGAATCTTCATTATAATTTTTATCTATATAATCAAGTGCTTGTTCAACATTAGAAGTTCTGATAAGACAAGCTAACATTTGTTTTTTATTCTCAATTTTCTGACCTATATCATAAGCACTAAAACGCATAAAAATATTTGCAGCATTGATACAATTATCAGCTTTTATGGCATTTTTTAAATCATTAATGGCTGCTTTCTCTAAAAATTGAGTAGCATTTGGAATTTTTTTACTTTCTATAAGATCTTTATAAGCTAAAATGGCACTAAAATTTCCCTCTTTATAATAAAGTGCAACATCTTCATCTAAAGCTTTATTTGCAATATTCTCATCTTTATTTGCATATTGCTTCATTAAATCTGTATAACGCTGATGCAAAAAGCTTGCATTATTATCACCTAAAGCAAAGAATACCTCATCACTTGCTTTTTTAATTTCATCTAAATACTTACCATCTAAATAATCATCCATATACAAATCAAGGTATTTTTTAGCATCACTAGATCTGTTAGCATGTGATAAAACCAAGGCTAAATCTTTTAAAGTTTCTTCATAACTTGGATCAAGTTTGGACATTTTAGCAAAGGCATCTTCATAAATACTTGCACTTATATCAAATTGTCCTTTTTGATTAAATAATTTAGCAAGTTCTAAAGATCTTGGAATATCTTTTCCAAAATATTCAGGATTGGCTTTTAAAATGGTATTAATATATTCTATAGCTTTATTTACTTGCTCATTTAAAAGCAAATTCTTTGCCAAACTCATAGCTGCTCTTGCAGCTAAATCTAAATTTTTTGTATTAAAATAAGTATTTTCATAAATATTTACAGCTTTTTCTTTTTCATTTAAATTATAAATATAGTCTGCATAATCAAGTTTTGATAACTGAGTAAAATAATTATTAGGTTGTTCATTATCCAAAATCGACATTGTATACTCTACATCAGCACGCTGAGCTAAAGCGATATAAGTTCTTAACATTATATGTAAAACTTCTGAAAAATTTTTATCACTTGTAAAAGTACGCGTCCAATTTTTAGCATCATCAATCATCTTTTCTAAAATTTGTTGATCACGCATACTTGGATCTTGAGTGTAAAGTTTATTTTGAGCTCTTAATTTATAAAGTATAAATTCACTAGTAAAAATACTGCCACGATATCTATTGATAGCATTTTGTGCATCAATCACCACTTGATTGTAATTAGCCTTATCGTATTCTTTTTTGATGCGTAAATAAGTATTGATATCTGCACTTTGAGGAATAACAACAGGATCAGAATTTAAATCCAAAGCTCCAACATAAGGCAAACTCTCATGTGGAAAATTGATATTAAAATCGAGTCCATCATAGTCTTTAATAGGTGCTAGTTCTGGTGTAAAAATAAAAGTAAAAGCCTTACTTTTATGCGAACTTGATGAACTGAGTTCTTTATCTATATAAATATTTTGAGAAGTGTCAAACATTCTTGCTTGTATTTTTGGCAAAATGATCATTTTAATTTTTTGAGCTTCTTGTATAAATTTTAAATCAAAAGCAGAAAAACTCTGATCTTTTAATTTATTATCAACCATACCTACAATATCACATTCAAAATGAACTTTTGCTTCGGTAATAAATTTTTGACATGTAAATTCTAAATCATTACTCGCATGTAAAACTGCAAAAGCTTGATTATTTTCGCGACCCGTGTTTAAAACAAGCTCAAAAGCAAAAGCATTTAAAAAACTTAATAAAATTAAAAATAATATTCTCATAAAATAATTATAGCAAAACTCTTATAACATTAACAATATAGCAAAAGTGCTTACACAAACACAAAAAGCTAAAATAAAATTTTGTATAAAACTAAACTTAATATTATAAACCCTATCATTTTTCATAAATAAAACATGAATTAAAATCTTTAAATACGCATAAAGCATAATAACAGAAGATAAAGCCACAAAAAGCGCCAAATACCAATATCCATTTAAAATTACTGTATTTAAAATCATAAATTTACCCCAAAATACTCCAAAAGGCGGAATACCTGCTAAAGAAAGCACACTAATGCTTAAACAAAAAGCAATTAAAGGTTTTTTAACCAAAAGCCCATTTAAACTCTCATAAGAATTATTCTCATAATTACTTAAAATCATAAATACAGCATAATTTGCAAAAGCAAATAAAGTCCAATATCCAAAAATAGCAAGCAAAATTCCATCAAAATTTTGTTCTTTTAATAAAGGAATGCAAGCTATCAAAACCAAAGAAGAATGCACTACAGAACTATAAGCAAACATTTTTTTGATATTGTTTTGACTTAGAGCCGCAAAAGCGCCTATAAGCATAGAAAAAATCGCTAGAACTATTATGATATATTCAAAACCTGTATTATTTAAAAAATCAAACAAACGAATAACCACAACCAACATGGCAACTTTTGGCACAACTGAAATAAAAGCAACCAAATTTGTATGTGCTGCATAATACACATCTTTAAGCCAAAAATGAAAAGGTGCCAAAGAAAGCTTGATTGCACAAAGAACAAAAATCATCACTCCAGCACCCAAAAGCATGGGATCTTTTTGAAACTCATTTTTTAACGCTAAATTAGCAGATAAATCTAAAGTTCCTGTTTTTAAATAAATAAAAGCTACAGCCATAACAAAAAACCCAGCTCCTACAGCCGCTATACTAAAGTATTTTATCGCACTTGAAATAGCATTATCACTTCCACGCATTGCTATTAAAGTATAAAGCGCTAAAGAAGAACTTTCAAGTCCTATAAAAATAAGTACTAAATTTGAGCTTGAAACCATCAAAAGCAAAGATGCAATCATAAATAAAAATAAAGCATAAAATTCACCTTGATTTTCTTCTTTTTGCATTAAAAGATATAAAAATGAAAAACACAAAATCACCAAAGAAGCATAAAATGAAACAATATCATTATTTAAAGTAGCCAAAAAAGCTTTTGCTTCTAAACCTTGAGCATTTGCATTATTTAAAATCAAAAAAGCACTTACAATCAAAGACAAAGAACTTATGCCGATATAAAACGATCGATGAAATTTCCAAAAACCAGAGCAAAGCAAAAGAACTATTGCAGTTGTAATTAAAAATAAAAATGGATAAGATAAGCTTATATTTAAAAGTTCTAAATTTAAAAAATTATTTAACATTTGCCTCTCCTATTTTAGATAAAAAATCTAAAGTATTTTGCTCAACAGCTCTAATATTCATTGTTTTTATAAGATTATCCACATCTTTTTGTATCGGCTTTAAAAGTATATTTGGCATAAGCCCTAGTCCAAAAATCATTACTACAATGCACACAAGCGCTACTATTTCTCTAAAACGTAAAGAAAAACCCTCTATAAAGCTTTGTTTTTGCATGAAAAATATTTTTCTAAATACTGCGAACATATAAATCGCTCCTAAAATAATCACCAAACCTGCCAACAAAGCGTAAAATAAATTAATCTTTGCTATACCTAAAAGAATTAAAAACTCTCCCACAAAAGAAACAGTTAAAGGCAAAGAAACACTCGCAAGTAAAATGAGCATAAAGAAAATTGAAAATAAAGGTGCTTTTTTGGCTAAAGAATGGTAAAAAGAAATATCATAAGTATGATATCTTTGGTATAAAAGTTCAACCATTAAAAATAAAGCTCCCGTTACAATACCATGTGCAAACATATAAAAAACCGCACCACTAATACCCAAAGCATTTAAAGAAAAAATTCCCAAAATCATCACACCAAGATGTGAAATAGAACTATAAGCAATCAATTCTTTAATATTTTCTGCTCTATAAGCAATTAAAGCATTATAAACGATACTTACTATACATAAAGCTACAATTAAAGGCATAAAATACACACTCGCATCTGGAAAAAGTGGTAAACAAAAAAGTAAAAATCCAAAAGGAGCCATTTTAAAAACTACAAGCATTACAGAAACAAGTACAGGCGAATTTGCATAAACCTTAGGTGCCCAAGTATGAAGTGGAAATAAAGGAGCTTTGATAGCAAAAGCGATAAAAAATGCTCCAAAAAGTAAAAGTTGCTCTGTAAAATTTACTGCTGAGGCATTATTTTTCCAAATTTCCAAGTCAAAAGTGAAGATATTTAAAAGCTGATAATTTAAATAAGCTTGATAAATCAATGCTACAAGCATTAAAATTGAACCCGCAAAAGCATAGATAAAAAATTTCACCCCTGCTCTAAAATCTTTACCATAAACCCCCATAATATAAAGCAAAGGCAAAAGAGAAAATTCCCAAAAAACATAAAACAACAAACCATCTTTTGCGCTAAAAAGTCCCATAATAGCAAATTCTAAAAAGAATATACAAGATATAAGCGCTTTTTGTTCTAGTTTCAAAAATAAAAAGCTTAAAAATATCATCAAAGAACTTAAAAGCATCAATACAAGTGCAATACTGTCTACTCCTACATGAAAGCTAAAAAATTTCAAAATTTTAAAAGAGAGATTATAATCAAAGCTTACCCCTTGTAAAAAATCCGCAAAAATATCCAAATTTAAAGCCAAAATCATAAAACTTACAACAACGCTAAAAACCTTAACGCCTCCGCGATTTAATAGCAAAACCACAAAAGCAGAAATTAAAGGAAAAAATATCAAATAATTTAGCATTTTACACCATCCATACTAAAATCAACAAAATCACAAAAGCTGCCACCAAAAACCTAAGCATTAAGTTTAAGCTGTTTGGCATAATCATTTTTTGTGAAATATTTTGAGAATACAAAGCAATTTTTTCAACTATTCTATCAAAAATATAAAGATCACAATGCTTTAAAATCGCACATAAGCTTTCATATTTTGAAACGATAAATTGATGATAGAATTGAGGAATAAAATAATCATTACTTAAAAGTTTATGAATTTTATTTTCTTCAATACTTTCCTTAAACCAAGAATTTTTATAAGCAAAAATAGCCAAAATTGCACCCAAAATAGCTGCTACACTCGCACAAATCATTACAATTTGATTTTGCGCATCAATAAAAACTAATTTTGTGCTTAAATATTCAAAAAAACTATGTTCGAAAAATCCTGCAATAATAGCTAAAACCATCAAAGGACTCATAGCCAAAAGTGCGATTTTACTTGCTTCATGTGGATGTTCATCATGTCTTGCAGGGGTAAAAAATACCAACATTAAAAGTCTAAAGCTATAAAATGCTGTTAAAAAAGCTGCGATTAAGAGCACTAAAAAAATACCATGGTGAAAAGAAATGAAAGAATATCCCAAAATCAAATCTTTAGAGAAAAATCCTGCAAAAGGATAAATTCCTGCTAAAGCTAAAGATCCTATACACATTAAAATAGCTGTAATTTTTAAAGGTTTAAAAAGTCCACCCATTTTTTTAATGTCTAATTTATCATTCATAGCATGCATTACATTTCCAGCGCCTAAGAAAAGTAAAGATTTAAAAAAAGCATGCGTAGCTAAGTGAAATAAAGCTATACCATAAGCCCCAAGTCCTGCAGCCACAAACATATATCCAAGTTGCGATAAGGTAGAGTAAGCAATAATGCGTTTTAAATCCCTAACCACCAAAGCCATAGAGGCTGCAAAAATCGCTACAAAAGCTCCGAGTAAGGCAATAATATAAGAAACTTCAGGAACTAAATCATAAAGCGTACTCGCACGAATTACCAAATAAACCCCCGCTGTTACCATGGTTGCTGCATGGATTAATGCAGAAACAGGAGTTGGCCCTGCCATAGCATCAGCAAGCCAAGTGTGAAAAGGAAATTGTGCAGATTTTCCCATAGCCCCTATAAATAAACAAGTTGCGATTAAGATCAAAGCATTGTGATCTAGGCTTTGTGCCATGGAAAAAACTTCATCATATTTTAAAGTTCCTGCTTGCAAATAAAGCCAAAAAATTCCTAAAAGCATACCCAAATCCGCAATACGATTCATAATAAAAGCTTCATTAGCCGCAAAAGAATAAGTATCATTTTTATACCAAAAACCTATGAGCAACCAAGAGCAAAGCCCAACGCCTTCCCAACCTACGAAAAGTCCTAAAAAATTATCACTCATGACTAAAAAAAGCATAGAAAAGACAAAAAGCCCCAAATAAGCAAAAAATTTATTAAAACCTTCATCATGAGCCATATAAAAAATACTATAAAAATGCACACAAGTGGCTACAATACCTACAATACTCATCATAGTAAGCGAAATAGCATCTATATCAAAACCAAAATTTACTCCAGCAAACCATTCAAACAAACTCACATTAAAAGCTTCATTGCAAAAAAGCAAATACAAAGAACAAAAAGTACTCAAAGCTACTAGAAGTGAACAAAATATCCCTACGAATTGTTTTTTCTCACTCAAAGCAAAACAACTTGCAAACAAAAAAGCTACAAAGGGACTAAAAAGAGAAATCAAAGCCAAATTTTGCATACTAAGCCTCCACTTCTTTTAAGCTTTTTAATTCCAAAGTGCCTTTTCTTCTATACCAAAGCACACACAAAGCTATACCAACAGCTACTTCACAAGCCGCTACACCCATGATAAAAAGCGCAAAAACCTGTCCATTTAAATCATTGTGCATTTTAGAAGCTGCTACTAAAGCTAAATTAGCACTATTTAATAAAATTTCACTCGAAATAAAAAGCATAATGAGATTTTGTCTTTTTAAAATCCCTACAAGCCCTATGACAAACATTAAAATAGCTATAAAAAAATACTTTTCTATCATTGTTTTTCCTTTGTAAGCTCTTTATGAGTAAGAGTAATAGCACAAACTAAAGCGATCAAAAGCAAAATAGCTATAAACTCAAAAGCTAAAAGATATTTTGAAAAAATCGCTAAAGCCAGTTGTTTATTAAAATCAAACAAAGCAGGATCATTTAAAGGCAAATCCGTGCTGATATTTTGGTATTTAAAACCTATAAGCATAGTCAAAAGTAAAATCGCACTTAAAACCACCAAAGTAAAAAAACTTTTTTTAGCTTTAAGTTGTTCTTTAAATTCTTTAGAAGCATCAAAAAACATCATCGCAAAACTATAAAGTCCAAGTACAGCTCCACTATAAACAATAATTTGTATCACGCCTAAAAACTCTGCATCAAGCAAAAAATAAAATCCCGATAAAAACACCATTCCACCCGCTAAAGCCGAAAGAGAATAAAGCATATTTTTACTTAAAACCGCGATGCCAAAAAAGCCTAAAACCACTACACTAAAAAATAAAAAAGCCAAATTTTCTATCATTTATTTTCTCCTTGCTCTTGTGTGTTTTGATTTTCTAAGGCTCTTTCTTGCATCACATCATAATAATTTGGTGTTTTTTTAACCCACAAATTTGCATCCTTTCTAAGACTTCCTGCTCCTTCAAATTCAACTTGATTTTTAAGCTTATCAATAGGAGTTAAAAAATCTTGCTTATAACCAAAATAAGACCTTTGCTCGGCTGCATTTTCATACTCTATTCCATGTACTATAGCAAGTTCAGGACAAACCTCAGCACAAAAACCACAATAAATACAACGCCCTAAATTAATACTATAATTTCCTACTTTTTTACGCCCATTTTCATCTAAAGAAGTTTCCATTCTAATACAATTGCTAATGCAAATTTTTTCGCAAAGCCCACAACCTATACATCTTTCATTTTCGCTTTCTATAAAACGCATCAAACGATGAACAGCACGGTAACGATTGTCAAGCTTTACCTTTTCAAAAGGATATTTAATCGTAGCGCTATTATTTCTCTTAAGTAATTCTCTCATCATCACAAAAAGCCCTACAAAAAGCTCTAGTTTAACGCTTCTACGCAAAGCTTGTGAAATTTTCTCCCAAGTGCTAACAGGAGTTTTTCTTTTCTCATCTACTAAATAATAATTTTTCATATCAAACTCCTATAAAAGAACTGTCAAAGCAGTGATTAAAAGGTTTAAAACAGCTAAAGGGATTAAGATCAAATAGCACATTTTCATCACTTGATCTGGACGCAATTGCGGAAAAGCAGCTCTTGCCCAAAAATACCAAAAGAAAATAAAACTTGATTTTACTATCATCATAATCCAACCAGGAATAATCCAAAAGCTATTAAAACCCCCTAAAAACAAAAGAGTGACCAAAATAGCTCCAGCTATCATAGAAGTATATTCACCTATGAAAAACATACCCCATCTTAAACCCGAATACTCCGTTCCATAACCCGCTACAATTTCAGCATCATTTTCCGTCAAACAAAGCGGAGTTCTATTAGTCTCTATAAATAAAGCAATTATAAAAAGCACAAAAGCCAAAGGTTGTTTAAAAATAAGCCAAGAAAAAAATCCATCGCTTTGATAATTGTTAATATCCACCAAAGAAAAAGAACCTACAAGCATTATAATAGCAATCAAAGCTAAAGCTCCTACGCTTTCATAGGAAATAATCGCTACAAGCCCTCTTGCAGCCCCTAAAATCGACCATTTATTATTACTTGCAAGTCCACCCAAAAACACCGCATAAAAGCAAAGTCCTGAAGTACCGATGACAAAAAGCAAAGCTACATTGATATCTGCCACTATAGGCTGAATAACCCTTCCAAATAAAGTAAATTCAGGTAGCATAGGAATAGCTGCTAAAGAAATAAAAGCACAAATAGCAGAAATCAAAGGTGCTATAGCAAAAATAAATTTTTGCGAATTTGAAGGGATTATATCTTCTTTAGTAAAAAGCTTTATCATATCAGCTACAAGTTGAATAAGCCCAAAAGGCCCTACCATATCAGGCCCTATGCGTCTTTGAAAATAAGCTAAAACCTTTCTTTCAGCATAAGTTGCAAGACCTGCTAAACTCGCAAATATTGCAATGATAATAATACATTTAATCAAAGTCTCTAAAACAAAAAAAGCAAAATCACTCATGGTTTGCTCCTAATTTTTCTAAATTCGCCACAATAAATCTTTCATCGAAAAAGCTTAGCGTGTCAAGTTTTTCATCAAAATACGGCAAGAAAGCTCCATTTTTTATATCCTTATCCACACGCACACTAAGGCTTAATTCTTTATCTTTTATTTTAAGTTTTACAAGATCTTTATCTTTTAAATTTTTCTCTTTAGCTAAATTTTCACTTACACCTAAAAAAATCACCTCATTAATTGCACTAGCACGATTTGAAAATCTACCAAATTGATAGCTAGGATTAGCACTATAAAGCAAAATTTCATCTTCTTTTAGGTTTAAATTTTCAAAATTTGGAGAGATGAATTCTTTTTTAGCAACTTGTTTGAAACATTCTAAATTAAGCTCATATCCCCTTTTACAATCGCCTGCATTGGTATAAAAATTGTCTAAATGATCAAAATCAATCGGAGAAAAACCTTTATTTATAGGGAGTCTCTTAGTATAATTTATAGTATATTCCTCATCAAAACCTAAAGCATTAGCCAAATCATTTAAAAAATATCCCTTAAATTCTAAAGCAGCATTAGTTGGTACCACTCTTTTATCATAATTTAAAAAAGTTCCTTCTTGCTGATTTAAACTCGCACTAGCTAAATTTGCATGCTCTTCATAAGAAAAACTAAAATCACCTTTTTCATTGTAGCCTAAAGTCTTGCCTTCTTGTGTATTGTTATCCAAATCACAAATCATAGCCACACCTAAGGTATTAGTATGCGTAGGATTTAAAAAGACTTTAAAAGGAGTAGTATTTTGGATCAAAGCAAGTAATTTAGCAAGTTTTTTCGCATTTTTATGAAAATAAAAATCACTCCCTATAACAAGAGTAAAATTTGCTTTTTTAAGCAATAAATCTTCTAATTTATCTTCATCTATGCCTAAATTTTTAGCAAAAACAGAGCGTTGTACTTCTATGTTGTTTTTCACTTTCTTAGGCACGACTTTTTTTACTTCTTTTTGAATTTCATTGCCTTCTTCATCTTTTTCTATGACTTGTTCTACAACTTCTTCGTTGATACTTTCTTCTATTTCTTTATTTTCACTAACAAAAAACTCTGCTAAATGAGTTTTGATACCTTCATCTTGGCTAAATTTTTGAAGTAAAAAATATAAAATTTGCTCTTCATCGCCACTTTTATGAATGTGCGAGATAAAATTTTTAGAATATTTTGCTATACCCATATCTTCCATAGGATGAAAATAAAGCCCTGAGCCTTTATTCATCACTAAAGCATTATTGATTTTATAGCTAAGCGTTGGAGCATCATATCTTAAAAGCATTCCAGCTACAACCAAAAAATCACTTTTTGTTATATCTTGAGTATTAGCGCTATAAAACTCACCAGAATTAGCGATAAATTCTTGTAAAAATTCTTTAAATTTCAAAGCTTCTTCATTGATCAAAGAAAGATTAAATTTCTTTTTTAAATTTTGTAAAATCAAAGCTTCTTCATTGGTAATAAAACTATTAAATTTAATGTTTTTAATTTCATTTTTCTCAAAAAGTTCCACAAGTTCTTTAAAGGCTTTTTCATCTTTATCCGCCTCATTTTGCGTATCAAAAGCAAATCTTGCAGCCTTATTTAAACTTGCAAAGGCAAAATCATTACTCACACGATAAATTTTTTCTTTTTGATTGCTAATGCCGCTTTGCTTAATATCATAATACATCAACTCACAATCGCTTGAATGCGGATTTGAAGCAGGGATTCTTTTAAGTTCCCAAATATTTGAAGTGTATTGAAATTTCGAACCTATTAAAGCTCCTGTTGGGCATACGCTTGTACATTCTCCACAAAATGAACAATCAAGCGTGTCGCCATTTGTAGGGCCTATCAAACTTTTTTGAAATTTAGTCCAAATCGCATAAGCATCTTTTCCCATGCTCTCTTTAAAGCTATTATCCACACTATCTCCGCCACGAGGAACAGTCTTTAAAGCACTTTCTCCGATTTTATCCTTACAAACTGTAATACAACGCTCACACACTATGCAAAGTGCGGGATCGTAATTAATCATTCCCCAATGTTTATGCGGTTTATGCGTGTCTTTAATCCAATATTTTTGAACATTTACACGACTTTTATGAGTGAAATTTTGCAATTCACACTCGCCTGATTTATCACAAACTCCACATTCTAAAGGATGATTGATACAATAAGCTTGCATGATCTCATTTCTTTCATCCCAAAGATTTTGTAAATCACTTTCTACAACCATGCCCTCTTTTGCTTTAGTATTGCAAGAATATACCTTTTTACCATCAGCTTCAACCATACACATACGACAAGCCAAAGTAGGACTACAGCCCGAAAGATAGCAAATCGCTGGGATAAAAATATCATTTCTTCTTGCTATATTTAAAATATATTCGCCTTCTTCAAAGGCGCAATCTATACCATTAATCTTAACTGTCATTTTGCTTCCTTTATGCGAATTGGAGTAAAATCAAAGCCATTGTTTTCATAATTTAAAAAAGCTATAGTGCCTTGTAAATTTTCATCTAAACAAAGCTTGGTTTTAAGACTAAAATCTTTAGCCAAAATTTCAACTTCACTTTGATCTTTGCATTTTGCAATTTGTAAAAATTGCTTTGAACAATGTAAATTTTTATCTTGCAAATTTGCTCTAAAAAGCACTAACCCGTCATAATTATCGAGTTCTTTTAGGGTGTTTAATTTTGCCTTTTTAAAATCGCATTCTTCTTCATCGCTATCTAAAATCTTTAATCCATATTTTACACTTAGGAAATTCAAAAAATATTTGATATTTTCACTATCTTTATAAGAATGGATATTTTTATCTATAATTAAATACTTAGTCTCTTTTAAAAAAGCAAGCACTTCGCCTGCTTCTTCCTCTCCAAAACAAGATTCAGCACTTAAATATCCCTCATCTAAATCGCAAAATTGTCCTTCATCGCTTAATTTACAAAGCAAGGCCAAAACAAAACTCAAACTTGCAATTTCGCATTTGTAAAATTTAGCTTTTAAGTTTTTATCTTCCAAACAAGAAATATTAATACTATTTACACTTATTTTTTCACATAAATTTTTGTTTTTAAGGCTTGGCATATCTAAAAAACAAAGAGCATTATCATAAATCATACTCTCTCCTTTTTTATAACAATAGTCCAATCGACTTGATTAAATTTCAAAGAATTTAAAAGCTCACAGCCTTGTTCTTTTACAAAAGAAAAACTTTTTTCAACAGGAGAAAAATCGCCGATTTCAAAAAGCACCACTAAAACCTCACCTTGTTTTGCTTCTTTTATGATTTGTGCTAAATCTTCAAAAAGCTCTTTGCTTTTTCTTAAATCTACCCTTCTCATCGATCTATCTCACCTAAAACTATATTTACATTACCCATAATGGCTACAACATCAGCTAAATAAGTACCTACAAGCATTTCTTCAAAAAACGCACAATGCCAATAACTAGGCGTTCTAGCCTTTAAACGATAAGGTCTTCCTGTACCATCACTATGGATAAAAAAGCCAAGCTCACCTTTTGGACTTTCAGTAGGCACATAAACTTCGCCTTTAGGGGGTTTTAAACCTTGAGTGATTAAAACAAAATGCTGCATTAAAGAATAATTCTGCGTTAAAATTTGTTCCTTTGAAGCACTTACATACTCAGGATGCATAGCTAAAATTTCAGGTGGAGTATCTTTATAAAGCATGGCACATTGTCTAAGGATTTTCAAACTTTCACGAAATTCTTGCATATAAACTTTATATCTTGCATAAGAATCCCCTTGCGTAGCATAAGGCACGCCAAATTCGACTTCATTATAAAGCAAATAAGGCTCTTCTTTGCGTATATCGTATTTTATGCCACTTCCTCTTAGCATCACACCCGTACAACCCCAATTTAAAGCTTGTTCTTTAGTAACTACACCTACATTTTCAGTTCTTAAACGCCAAATTCTATTATCATCTAAAAGATCTTCATAATCTTTTAAATCATTTGGAAATTTATCGCAAAATGCAAGCATTTCTTCTAAATAATTCTCAGGTAAATCAAGCATAACCCCGCCTATTCTCATAGAAGAATGCGTAAGCCTTGCACCACAATACTTTTCTATCAAATCCAAAACATATTCTCGTTCTCTAAAGCAGTATAAAAACACACTCATCGCACCAATATCAAGCGCATGAGTGGCAAGCCAAAGCAAATGCGATGTGATACGGTTTAATTCTAAAAGTATCATGCGTATCACTGCGGCACGGCGTGGAATCTCTAAACCACAAAGCTTTTCAACTGCTGCACAATAAGCATAATTATTCGCTGAAGCAGCGATATAGTCCATTCTATCAGTAGTAGGAATAAATTCTTGATAAATCATATTTTCAGCCATTTTTTCCATACCACGATGCATATAACCTATACAAGGACGCGCTTTTACAACTTGCTCTCCATCGAGTTCTAAAATAAGACGCAAATTTCCATGCGCTGAAGGATGTTGAGGGCCTAAGTTGATAATCATTTTTGAGTCTTCTTGCTCAAAAGCTATATTTTCATAATAAGGTTTTAACTTGCTAGGAATTTGCATTTTAACGCCTTTTCTCTAAAATTTTTGCTTCATCACGTTTTACTTTTTTTACAAAAGCCACACCTTCATCTTCTTGATATTCTTGTTTAAAGGAAATTTCCTTCTTTTGACCACCTTTTGGCACTTCATGATAAAGTCTTGCAAAATTTAGCGTATCTTTATCATCAGCAAAACCAGAATCTCTTTGTTCTTCGCCCACTACTTCACGATATTCTTTGCCAAAAATTTTATCAATCTCATACCATCTTGCAAACTCATCGCCCTTTAAAGGATAAGTTTTTAAAAGCGGATGTCCAAACCAATCATCAGGCATTAAAATGCGTTTTAAATTGGGATGATTTATGATGAAAATTCCAAACATATCATAAATTTCTCTCTCACTCCAATTTGCTCCTTTAAAAATATGAGCCACGCTTTGCAAACGCTCTTTTACGCCTACAAAAGTTTTTATTCTCACTCTTAATCTTTTTTCTAAATTTAAAAGCTGATAAAACACTTCAAAACCATTTTTATCTGCTACAAAATCAATAGCACTTGCCTCTGTAAAACTTAAATACCCTAAAGTTTTAAGCATTTGCAAGGTTTTAACATTGTCTTCTTTTTTAATTTCTATTACCCAAAAATCAAGCTCTACAAAGGAATTTAAAATTTCTACTTGGGTTTTTAAAACTTCAAAATCCTCTTTAAAAACACTTTCATTAACATCAGATTTTACAGTGTGTGGCGCGTGATAAAATCTATCTTTGTAATAATTTTGAGTTTGAGCATTTTTTTTATCGCTATACTTTCTCATTATACCAACCTTTTAGGTGCGATTTTACGACTTGCTTTTTCTTTGCGGATCTTTTTTTGCAAAATCATCAAAGCAAACTGAAAACTTTCGGGGCGTGGAGCACAGCCTGGCACATAAATATCTACAGGTATAATTCTATCCACTCCTTGAACCGTAGAATAAGTATTAAACATACCGCCTGTATTGGCACAACTTCCCATAGAAATCACCCATTTAGGATCAGGCATTTGATCATAAAGTCTTCTTGTAAATTCAGCATGCTTTTTACATAAAGTTCCTGCAATAATCATTACTTCACTATGGCGTGGCGAAGCTCTAAAAATCGTTCCAAATCTATCAAAATCATATCTTGAACCCCCAGCCGCCATCATCTCAATCGCACAACAGGCAAGTCCATAAGATAAAGCCCATAAAGAATTACTCCTACCCCATTGAACTAGTTTATCAACACTAGTTAAAACTACGGGTAAACCACTTGCATAATTTATTTGATGCTCTGCCATGCAAACGCTCCTTTTTTATAAGCATATAAAAATCCAACTCCTAAAAGTACGATAAAAACAAAAACTTCTAAAAGTCCAAACCAACCTAAATCTTTAAAAATCAATGCCCAAGGAAACAAAAACACAACTTCTATATCCAAAAGTATGAAGATTAAGGCGATGATGAAAAATTGAGAGTTAATCTTGTTAGCTTGTTTAACAGGAATAGGACCACATTCATAAATTCCAAGTCCTAATTTTTTACGATTTTTTGCGGCAAAATTATTACCGATTTTTGAAGCTAAAAAAACCAGTCCAAAAAAAATAACACTAGCAAGTACTAGCATTAAAAAAATACCAAAATAAGGATGCGAAGCATCTATATGAGACATTTATTCTCCTTTTTTAAAGCACTTTAATCACTCCACAACAAAAATTAAATTTACACTTTTCTTTATTTTACTCTAAATTTTCTATATTGAAACTTATATTAAAAATATTTTTTAAAGTTTTAATTTTTTATGATTAAATTTATAAAAAAGATCACTTTGATGGCTTATAAATATATAAGAAATATTATTTTTTTGCTGATAGTCATATAAAAAAGTTAAAATTTCTTTAGAAGTTTTAATATCAAGCGCTGAAGTAATTTCATCTAAAATCAACAATTTAGGATTTAAAACCAAAGCACGGATAAGACCTACACGCGTGGCTTCTCCTCCGCTTAACTCATAGGGCTTTTGTTCTAAAATTTGTTTTTTTAGACTAAAAAAATCAAAAAATTCTAAAATCAAGTTATCATTCTTTTGTAAATTAAAATTTTCCAAACCATCTTGTATAAGATTTCTGATTTTTTTATAAGGGTTTAAAGCCATTTTTTGATCTTGAAAGCAATACTGAATTTGCTTTCTTAAAAGTCTTTGTTTGTTTTTATCAAGCTTGTGCAAGTTAAGATTTTCATACCATACCTCACCTTCACTTGGATCTTCTAAAAAACAAAGAATTCTAGCTAATGTGCTTTTACCTGCACCACTTTTACCTAAAATTATTAAATTGTCATTTTCATTTAAAGAAAAATTGACATTATCAAAAATAATATGTCTTTCTTTTTTTAAATACCAATGCTTTTTAAGCTCATAAAACTTACTTAAATTACAAACTTTAAGCATTATAATACCTTAAAAACTCATCTAAGCTATATAAATTTGAACTATTTTTTTCTAGCATAAGAATTTCATCTGCTAAAGAATTTACCAAATTTAAATCATGAGTGATACAAACTAAGGCTGCAGTATTTTTTAATTCTTCTAAAATCGATATGATCTTTGAAGCGTTTTCTTTATCCAAAGAAGCTGTGATTTCATCACAAATTAAAATTTGGGGTTGATTTAATAATGCCAAAGCTAGGCTCACCCTTCTTGCCATACCCAAACTTAATTCATTAGCATAAGAATGCCACAAACGATCAAGATTTTCAAATCCTAATTTTTGAAAATAAGAAAAAGCGTAATCTTTTCTTTCTTTTTGTTTTAATTTTGTATGAGTTTTTAAAACAAGATGACATAAATTTCCAATATCCAAATAAGGATAAAGACTAAGCTCTGCATCTTGCAAAACAAGTGCCACCTTAGAACGAAAATTTCTAAGCTCTTCTTTGTTAAAATTAAAAATACAAGAATTATGAAAACTTAATTCATCAAAACTTATTGTGAAATTAGAATCTAAAAGTCTTACCAAAGCTTTTCCCAACAAACTTTTACCCACTCCACTTTGTCCTAGTATCATTAAAGTTTTGCCTGTTTTTATATCCAAATTAATATCCTTAAGCAATAAATTATTCTTCAAACTGATATTTAAATTTCTTACCTTCAAGATCTTATACCCCAAATTTTTTGTAAAAAATTACCCAACCATAAAAGAGGTAAAAACAACAAAAGCAAGCTTAAAAGTGGAAAAAGTATCATCCACCAAGCACCTATAAAAACTGCGTTTGAAGACTCACTCAAAAGAGTACCTAAAGTTGGAATTTCAAATCCTAAATCCAGTCCAAAAAAACTCAAAGTAGCTTCTGTGGCTATAGCATGAACGATATTAAATATAAAAAGTGTAAAAATCAGTGTTTTTAAAGCAGGTATTAAATCTTTAAAAAAAGCTCTAAATTTAGTTCTTCCAAGCACTATATTTGCTTTGTAAAAATCTAAATTTTCAAGTCTTTTTAATTCACTTTCTATAATTCTTGCTATGAAACACCAATGAATTAAAGCGATTAAAAAAATCATCAAAAACACATCAGAAGTTATCATACTTTGAAAAAACATCATAAGTAAAAAAGCAGGCAAGGCTAAAAAAAACTCTAAAATACGCATCCAAAAAACATAAAAAAAACATCGCGCTAAAAACAAATAGCACAAAGCAAAGATAATAGACAATAAAGATCCACCAACACCTATAATCAAAGAATTTCTCAAAGCAAAAAGCAAACGAGAAAACAAATCTCTGCCTAAAAAATCAGTCCCTAAAATATAAGTAAAATTAGGAGCTTGATGCAAATTTTCTAAATGAGTGCTTAAAATATCAAAAGGAGCCAAAAAAGGTGCAAACAAGGCGCATAAAAACAAAAAAATTAAAGGCGCAAAAATGATAAGAAATTTAAACAAAATCAAGCCTTCTTAATCTAGGATTTAAAATCCTAGCTACAATATCACTTAAAAATGTAAAAAATGCTGCAAGCAAAACGCTAAAAAATATAAGTGCAAGTGCAACAGGATAATCTTTAAAAATAATACTTTTAAAAAGCAAAGACCCAAGCCCCTCATAAGCAAAAACACTCTCAACCACATAAGTTCCCATCATAAAACTTAAAGCACTGCCTCCAAAATAAGCTATAATAGGGCTTAAAGAATATCTTAAAACCAAAAAATAAATATCTTTTTCCCTTAAGGCTCTAGCGTATAAATTTTGAATAAAAATTTGAGAAAAACTTTCATTGATAAAATTTCTAGCAATCCTTAAAAATAACGCCAAATGTGATAAAACGAGCACCAAAACAGGCAAAATCAAATGCTCTAAACGATTTAAAAAATCATCTTCAAAGCCTATATCACTACTTCCCATAACAGGCAAAATTTTCCAAAAAATTCCAAAAATCAAAACAAACAATAAAGCCAAAACAAAAGGAGGTAAAGCAAAAAAATTAAAAGCTAAAAAAGTGATGATTTTATCTATAAAACTTTCTTTATAATAATATCCCAAAAGTGCCAAAAAAACACTGAGTAAAAATAAAAGCATTAAGGCACTAAAACCCAAAATAAAAGTATTAAAAATTCTTTCTTTTATAAGCTTTAAAACACTTTCTCCACTTAAAAAAGAAACTCCTAAATCTCCTTTTAAAGCCTTAAAAAGCCAAATTTTATACTGCTCTAGCAAAGGCTTATCAAGCCCTAAATTTTGTTCTATTCTTTGAACAAATTCTTTACTTTGTGAATTAACTCCATTAGCATAAGCTATACTGCCTTTACTAAAATGAAGTAAAACAAAACATAAAAAAGTGCTAAAAAATGCTACGACAATACTAAAAACTAAGCGTTTTAGCACTATTTACTCCACTCATAAACATTCCAAGTAAAACCCACTCCGTGATGACCTAAAGTCCTTGCTTTGATACCTTTTAAATCTTTATTATAAACTAAAGCAAAATCAAGATAGGCTAAAAAAATAAAAGGAGGATTTTCATACAAAGCATCTATAAAATCTTTATAATATTTTTTTCTCTCTTCTAAATTTGAAGTATTTCTTGCTTTTTGCAAGGCTATATCCACTTTTTTATCATGATAATGTCCAAAATTCCAACCCTCATCATTTAAAGCACTATCTTGCGAACTTTCAAATACCCTAAAAGTGTGAAAATCAGGATCTAAAGGACTTCCCCAGCCTATTAAAAAACTATCTACTTTAGAATAATCAAAACTTCCAGCAGGTTTAGCCACCACCTTGCTTACAACTCCTATTTTTCTAAATTCGCTTTGCAAAATTCCAGCCAAACTTACCCTTAAAGGATCATTACTCATCGCCCAAATTTCAAATTCTAAAATCTTGCCATCTTTTTCAAAAATACCCTCATCGTTTTTCTTAAAACCTAAAGCCAAAATCAAATCTTGGGCTTTTTTAGGATTGTATTCATAAGTTTTAAAAGCTTTAGAATCCGCCCAAGAACGCTCTAAAGGATGATTGGCTACAAAACCATAATCATGCAAAAGATTTTTGACTATACTTTGCTTATCAATAGCATAATTTAAAGCCTTTCTTATTTGAATATCTTTTAAAAATTCATTCTCTAAATTAAACATTAAAGCTCTATAATCAGCAGATCTTTCACGCAAAATTTTAAAATTTTCATCCTTTTTAAAAATATTCAATAAAGAAACATCAATCAAAGCCGCATCAATTTTGCCATTTTTAAGCTCTACGCTTGCAACCGAAGGATCAAAAATATGTTTGATGATAAGTCTTGGGGTTTTTACTTTTGTAAGATAAAAATTCTCATTAGCTTTAAACTCTACATATTCGCCCTTTTTCCATTTTACAAATTTATAAGGACCTGTGCCTATGGGATTTTGATTAAAAGAAGCAGTATTTAAGTCTTTATCACTAAGTAAATGTTTAGGAAGCATTCCTATACTTAAAGCATCTAAAAATGCAGGAAAAGGTTTAGAAAGCGTGATTTTAAGATGATAAGGATTTAAAATTTCTATACTTTTAATATCTTCAAAATTCACATAAATAGAAGAATTATTTTTAGGATTTTTAAAAGCTTCAAGACTGAATTTAACATCATCGGCACTAAATTTCACTCCATCGTGCCACAAAACATCTTCACGCAAAAAGATATCATAGCTAAGTCCATCCTTGCTAACATTCCACGACGCAGCTAAATCAGGCTTTAAGCTCATATGCTCATCAAAACGCGTAAGTCCTGAAAATACAAGATTAATCACTGCATCATGATCCTCGCTATAAGCAGGATTTATCCTTGCGATTTCATTTTCAACTGCTATAATAAGTGTATCTTTTGGAATTTTAGCCTCAAGATTGAAAAACAATAAAAATAGTAAAACAAACCATCTAAGCACTTGTAACTCCTCAAATTTAAAATTTTAAAGAATTATAAAATAAAAAATAAGAAGCCACAAGCTCTATGGGGGGATAATTTGCTTTAAATTATGGAGTTTTATTTATCAATTAAATTGCTTCACTGCATTCATCCAATAAATACGCTATATGCTGCCAAGATATACCCGTAGCATCGCTTAATCCTATCTCGCAAGTGCTTGATGTACTAAACCCGCGCTTAATATTTGTTTTGGCATAAAATTTTTTAAAGCCCTTTGTAGCACTAATATTTAATTGAGGCTTGAAAAAGCCCTTGTATCCAGCAAACCCACAACAATAGGTATCATTATCTATTAATACTTTTCCATTCGTACATAGCTTTGTAAGCTTAATTATATTTTCATTTAAACCAAGCTTTCTAGCAGCACACATGATATATAATCCTACATTCTCATTGATTTTATCAATGCGTAACTTGGGAGCAATAAATTTTAATAAATACTCGCTTAAATCATAAATTTCATACTTTGAATGATCACTAATTAACTTAGCACTACAAGCACTATGATCTAACACTATGGGTGAGTCTATATTGCTTAAAAAGTCATTGATTTTTTGTATATTTTTATCTTGAATATCTTGAAAATTCTCATAAGCCTTACCACAACATAAATCATTGGGTGCATAAATAATGCCTATATTTGCTTTTTTACACAAGCTTTCAAATACTTCTTGCAAACTTCTTTTATCATGCATTTTTTCATTTGGTTTAAAGCTTTTATTAAGACAGCTTGTAAAATAAACCACATTGCAAACTCTTTTATGACTTTTTAGCTCATAATCATTCACCTTAGGCAAATACGCCCTAGTTCTTGGTATAATGCTAAGAAAATTGCTTGCTTTTTCAAGCTTATTATCAAGACTTAAATTATCAAATTTATTTGCGATACTTAATGAAAATTTAGCAATTTTTAGAGTTTTTTCATGATTTTTATATGCTAGATTTCCTAAAATTTTAGATATAAATCCTATATTATTTTTTCTATATTTTAATGAAAAATCAGCAAAATTAATCCCCAAAGGACATGAAAAAGAGCACACCCCACAAGCAGCACAAGAGCTGTCTACTAAATGATTGTAATATTTTTTAATATCCTTTAATTTTGCTTTTGACTCATCATCATTTAAGCTTTCAAGGCGTTTAATCTCTCGTAAGATCGCAATTCTTTGTCTTGGAGTAATTGTATATTCATTTGATGGACAAAATCTTTCGCAAAATCCACATTCCATACAGGTATTTAATTTCTCATCAATCCAACTGACTTGTTTGATATTTTTCTTATAAATATCTTTATCATCGCTAATGATTACATCGGGATTAAATAAACTATCCTTATCAAAGATACTTTTGATTTTTTTATTGATCAAATAAGCTTGCTTACCCCACTCTACCTCCACAAAAGGTGCCACCATACGCCCTGTGCCGTGTTCAGCTTTTATACTTCCACCATAAGAAGCTACTATATTAGACATTTCTTTAACTAGATTTGAAAAATTATCAAATTCAAGCTTATTGTTTAAATCCGGTGTGATAATAAAATGGATATTGCCTGCTAATGCATGGCCAAAAATGATTCCATTATCACCAAAGCCATATTTATAAAACAATTCTTGAATGCTTTTAATTCCATCAGCTAAATCCTCGATATTAAAACACACATCTTCAGTAATTACCGTTGAACCTGCCTTTCTAAGACTAGCTGCTATAGGCAAGAGTGCTTTTCTAATCTTCCACCATAAATCATATTCGGCCTTATTCTTGCTAAAATATGACTTATAAGCCAGTTTGGAAATTTCTTTTATTTTATTTATATTTTCATCAAGCTTAAGCTCATTACTATGCTCACTTTGGATCAATACACAAGTGTTACCCTCTTTAATATCAGCTAAAATATCTCTTAACTCATCATAATTTGATGCAGCTTTTAAACTTGCATAGTCCATTATTTCAGCAGAACTTACAAAATCAACTTTAGCAAATTCTTTTATAGTGTTTGCAGCATTATTGATATTATCAAAAAACAATAAAGCACAGGCCTTAAATTCCAAATCATCCAAAACAGCAAGCTTAACTTCGCTTACAAATCCCAAAGTTCCTTCAGAGCCAATAAGCAAGTGTGCTAAAATATCTATTTCATCATCATAATCAACAAAGGCATTAAGGCTATAACCTGTAGTGTTTTTGATTTTAAATTTTTTGATTATTAAATCTTTTAATTCTTTATTGGCATTAATCTCTTCTTTGATCTCTCTAAGTTCATTAATTAATTTTTTATTTTCATCTTTAAATCGAGCCACACTTAAAGCATCGCTGGTATCAAGCATACTACCATTTGCCAAAATCACCCTAATACTTCTTAAGGTTTTATAGCTATTATCCTTAGTTCCACAGCACATTCCGCTTGAATTGTTATTTATAATCCCTCCAATTAAAGCTGAATTTATAGTAGCTGGATCAGGTCCTATTTTTTTCTTCAAAAAAGCAAGACTTTCATTAGCATGAATGCCTACTACACCGCATCCTAAAGTAATTTCGTTAGCGTCTTTGTTAATTTTTATTTTTTTAAAGGCAAATTTAATCACTACAAGTACTCCATCACAAGAGCTTTGTCCACTTAAACTTGTACCTGCTGCTCTAAATGTTATAGGAGTTTTATAAGTATTTGCTAATTGAATAATTTGCTTAATTTCATCTTCATTTTTAGCAATAATCACTATTTTTGGAATATAAAAATAACACGACGCATCAATGCCATAAGCATAGCATCTAGCATAATCATTAAAAATTCTATCCTTAAAAATATACTTAGCCTCATTATAAAAAGCTTTAAAATTTGCCATAGTCCCTCTTTTTAATTTATTATCAATTATATAATTTAATAATTTAAAGATAATTTTAAATTTATATTTTTGAGCATAATTTTAACACAAGTCAATTTTTTTCTCCTTTTTAAGATATAAAATATCTCTTTTACAACAAAAAAGGAGAAACTATGACAAAAGAACAAATTCAAATCATCAAAGATTGTGTGCCTATTTTGCAAAAAAATGGAGAGGATTTAACCAATGAGTTTTATAAAATAATGTTTAATGATTATCCTGAGGTAAAACCTATGTTTAATATGGAAAAACAAATTTCAGGAGAACAACCAAAAGCTTTAGCGATGGCGATTTTAATGGCAGCCAAAAATATAGAAAATTTGGAAAATATGAGAAGCTTTGTTGATAAAGTTGCCATAACTCATGTTAATTTAGGAGTTAAAGAAGAGCATTATCCTATAGTTGGAGCTTGCCTTTTAAAGGCTATTAAAAATCTTTTAAATCCTGATGAAGCCACTCTTAAAGCTTGGGAAGTTGCTTATGGAAAAATTGCTGAATTTTATATCGATATAGAAAAAAAGCTCTATGATAAATAATATAAGCCCATTTTGGGCTTTAATCAAATTTTTCTACTAAATTTTTAGCTAATTCCTTTATATTCTCACCCTTTAATTCGCTGATTTCACCATTTTGAGCCAAGAAAATTCTATCAGCACTATCAAAATATGCATCATCATGTGTGATAGCAAAGATTGTTTTACCTTGCTCTTTTAGCAAAGGTAAAAGTTTTTTATAAAAAAATCTTCTAAAAACAGGATCTTGATCAGCCGCCCATTCATCAAGCACTAAAATATCCCTTTCTTCAAGCAAGGCTATAAGCATAGCTAAACGCTTTTTTTGCCCTGTAGAAAGTTTAGTTAAGGTCAGTTCATTATCTTTGACACTTGTTTTATTTTTAAGTTCTAAAAACTCCAACCAAAAAGCAGTTTTTTCTTCGCTTGCAAAATTTTCTTTATTTAAGGTTTTAGTAAAAAGATGAAAATCGCTAAAAACAGCAGAAATAAGAGATCTATACTCATCTAAATTTTTATCATCTATAAGCGTATCATCAACATAAATTCCGCCTTTGCTTGGCTTAAAAAGTCCTGTCAAAAGCATACAAAAAGTGGATTTACCACTTCCATTTTTACCTATTAAAAATACCAATTCACCTTTTTTAAGTTCTATATTTACAGGATTTAAGTGAAAATTTTCTTCATAAGCAAATTGAGTATTTCTAAAAGAAATTTTTTTCCATTCGCTAATATAATGTGTTTTTTTAAAACCTTCTATATAATCATCTAATTCCAATTTTGCGATCTTATCCAAAGCAATTTTTGCCAAAAGCAAAGTAGGAAAAGATCCTATCATAGATACTAAAGGGGTTCGTAAAAACAAAATAGAAAGAGCTATAGTTGTAGCATCTGCAACACTTGCCCATTCAAATTTTAAAGCTAAGTAAAACTCTACACCCACTAAAGCCAAAAGAGTTACATTTGTCCAGTTGTTTGAGAGATTGTTAAAAAGATTGCCTAAAGTACTATTTTTCTTTTTCAATCTTGCATTATTTTCAAATTCATCTTCATAGTAAAGTTTGGCTCTATCACGATTGATCAAAAGTTCTTTATGTCCATCTAGTATATTTTGGTAATTATTTTGCAAAGCATCATCATTTTCCCTTGCCTTTCTAAAATACTGATATACTTTCATCATCAAAAAATTATTAGTAATAAAAATAACCATAATCCATACCACACACAAAGCAAAAATTTGTGGTGAAAGATAACATAAATAAACACTAGTGCATAAAATCAATATACTTGATTGTAAAAAATCAGGCAATCTTAAAAGCCCAAAAGATATATTTCTCACATCACTTCCTAAAGAAGCTAAAATTCTAGCCTTACCTACTTTAGCCACTCTTAACAAAGGGGTATCTAATATCTGCTTTACTACACGCCTTTGCATTTTAAAAATAAAATTTTGTCCAAAAATACTAAGTCCAAGTTCAACTATGGTAGAACTTATAAAAAATATCAAAAGCAAAACAATAAAATAAAAAATAGGAATGTTTTGTGCATTTTTAAGCAAATAATCATTGATAAAAACAAGAGTTAAAACTCCAACAGCACTTGTAATAAAAGAAAAAAGCAAAAAAGAAATCAACTTTAATTTATTTTGTTTAAGTAATTCCATAATAAAAGGCATTTATAAACTCCAAAATATAATTTTAATTATAACATTTTAAGAGTGATTATCAAAATTTTATTTTATCTTTTACTATAAAAACAGCACAAATAGCCAATAACGCTAAAAAAATCATATATATACTCATACCATATAAAAATGGATTTTCATTTTTACTCGCGAGTGTATTAAGCCAAAAAACGAGTTGCGGAGTAATACCGCCTGAAATTGCATAAGCAATATTATAAGAAAAAGAAATTCCTGAAAATCTTATTTTAGCTCTAAAAACTTCACTCATTAAAATAGGTGCAAACACATTAATTCCACCTAAAAAACAAACAATCGAATACAAAATACACACCAAAACCAAATTTTTAAGCTCATATAAAGCATAAAAATATAAAAAAGAAAAAAATACAAAAGTTAAAGAAAAGAAAATGCAAATTTTAAATAAACCAAATTTATCTACAAGATAACCCATAAAAGCCCCGCCTAAAGCTATTCCCAAAATTCCTAATATCTGTAAATAACTTCCTTCAACCCCACTTAAATTTAAAATACTAGGCATAAATTTAGGCATTAATAAAACAAGCACAATAACACAACCTGTTAAAACCCAAGTCATCATCATTGATGAAAATAATTTTTTTACAATATCCTTTTCTTTAAATAAATCTTTAAGCGGAAAAGAACTAAGCGATGATTCTTTTTTCATTTGTTTAAAAACAGGAGTTTCTTGCAAAAATCTACGCAAATAAATAGAAATAATCCCAAAAATTCCACCTACAAAAAAAGCAATACGCCATGCATAAGTAGCAATTTCTTCTATACTAAAAAAAGCATTAATGATTAAAAATACTATACTTCCTAACAAAATTCCTAAAGCCATAGCTGAATTTAAACAGCTTAAAAAGAAAGCTTTTTGTTTTTCTTGACAATGTTCTCTTACAAAAACCCAAGCTCCAGGCAATTCTCCACCTATAGCTATGCCTTGAAAAATTCTTATAAGTATCAATAAAACAGGAGCTAAAAACCCAAGAGTTTCATAACCTGGAATAAAAGCTAAGACAAAGGTAGGAAGAACCATTAGTAAAATACTTAGCATAAACATATTTTTACGCCCAAATTTATCTCCAAAATGTGCCATAACTATACCACCTAAAGGACGTGCTAAATATCCAGCTGCAAATGCTCCATAAGTATTTAATAAAGCCCAAAATTCACCCATATCTTTAGGAAAAAATACATTGGCTATATATTCAGCAAAAAAGACAAAAATAATAAAATCATAAAATTCTAAAGTTCCTCCTAGTGAAGAAAGTCCTAAGATCTTAATTTCCTTTGTTCCAAATTTTGATTTTCTCATTGATTAATTACCTTAAATTTTAAAAACATTGTTTTTATTATACTATAATCATTTCCAAAATATTATCTAAAAAATTTAAGGATAAATATGTTTAATTTTATAACCACCCTTTTAAAAACCAATCTTTATTTTTTAGAAGAAAAAACCACAAGCAAAAGTTCAAATCAAACCCATATAATCTCGCTTAAACAATCTGATGATGAATTTTTAAATTTATTATTTTCTTTTTTAGTGCCACAAAACGATGAAGATAAGAATTTTATAGAAAAAACTCGCACAAAAATCAAAAGAAATGAGCATAATATTACTCTGATAAAAAATCCAAATTTTAATGCTTTAATAGACACAGGGTTTTTAGATACTATTGATACATTAAAGAAAAATTACATATCCACAAAACCGATTTTAAAGATATCACTCATATTATCTTAACACATGCACATCCTGATCATAT
Source organism: Campylobacter sp. CFSAN093249 (assembly GCF_011067895.1). NCBI lineage: Bacteria > Pseudomonadati > Campylobacterota > Epsilonproteobacteria > Campylobacterales > Campylobacteraceae > Campylobacter > Campylobacter sp. CFSAN093249. The sequence continues at coordinate 27,469 of NZ_JAAMWM010000002.1, forward strand.
AGAAGCTTTAATGAGCGAAGAAAATCTTTTTCCAAAAGCTCAAATTTTAATCGATAAAAAAGAATATGATTTTTGGATCAAAAGTGATAGACAAGAAATTAAAAACACCTTGCTTAAACTTAAAAATATAGAATTTATTAACCACTCTAAAGATTTGATCTTTCAAAATTCAGGCATTAAAGCCATACCTGCTTACGGGCATACCCCAGGTCAAAATGCTATCATAATTGATGATAAAATAGTCTTTTGGGGAGATTTACTTCATCTTTATGATATACAAATCCCAAAACCTAAAATCGCTATAAAATTTGATATAGATCAAAATGAGGCTATACAAACAAGGGAAAAACTACTTAAAGAATTTAAAGAAAGAAAACTCAAAGTTATAGGGACTCATGCATCTTTTATCGAACCTGAATTTTTAGATTAATTACTTAAAAATTACTAAAAATTAAGTAAAAATTTTAATAATTTTTGCTAAAATTATAGCCTTTTTATTTCATGAAAGGAGAAAATTTTGGCAAAAGATGATGTAATTGAAATTGATGGCACCGTACTTGAAGCATTGCCTAATGCAAATTTCAAGGTTGAACTTGACAACAAACATGTAATTTTATGTCATATTGCAGGAAAAATGCGTATGCATTATATAAGAATAATGCCAGGTGATAAAGTAAAAGTAGAACTTACACCTTATAGCCTTGATAAAGGGCGTATAACTTTTAGATATAAATAATCTAAGTTATTTAAAAGCTAATTTTAGATAAAATTAGAGTTTTTGCGACAAATTACATCGAACTATATGAAGAAGTATTTTTAAAATCCACCACTTATTTTGAAAATAGTTGGTTATTCATAAAACCTGATGTAGTCGTAAATCAAGTGGAATTCATTCAAGGAGACGCTCATGAAAGTGAGACCATCGGTTAAAAAGATGTGCGACAAGTGCAAAGTAGTTCGCCGTAAAGGCGTGGTTCGCATTATTTGCGAAAATCCAAAACATAAACAAAGACAAGGATAAACATGGCTCGTATTGCAGGTGTGGATTTACCAAAGAAAAAAAGAATTGAGTATGGACTAACCTATATTTATGGTATAGGACTTTTCACTTCAAGAAAAATTCTAGATAAAGTAGGAATTTCTTATGATAAAAGAGTTCATGAGTTAAGTGAAGATGAAGCAGCAGCTATCCGTAAAGAAATTCAAGAAAACTATATGGTTGAAGGGGATTTGAGAAAACAAGTTGCTATGGATATTAAAGCACTTATGGATTTAGGAAGCTTTAGAGGTTTAAGACACAGAAAAGGCTTACCAGTTCGCGGACAAAAAACAAAAACAAACGCAAGAACTAGAAAAGGTAAGAGAAAAACTGTTGGTGCAAAATCATAAGGATAAATCATGGCAAAAAGAAAAATCGTAAAGAAAAAAGTAGTTAAAAAAAATATAGCAAAAGGTATTGTTTATATCAGTGCGACTTTTAACAATACTATGGTTACAGTAACTGATGAAATGGGAAATGCTATCGCTTGGAGTAGTGCAGGTGGTTTAGGATTTAAAGGTTCTAAAAAATCAACTCCTTATGCAGCACAACAAGCAGTAGAAGACGCTTTAAATAAAGCAAAAGAACACGGAATTAAAGAAGTAGGCATTAAAGTACAAGGACCAGGAAGCGGTAGAGAAACTGCTGTTAAGAGTGTAGGTGCTATGGAAGGAATCAAAGTAACTTTCTTAAAAGATATCACTCCATTAGCTCACAATGGTTGCAGACCGCCTAAGCGTCGTCGTGTCTAAGATATAAGAAAAATTTAGGAGAATATTATGGCAAGATATAGAGGACCAGTAGAAAAATTAGAAAGACGCTTTGGTGTTAGCTTAGCATTAAAAGGAGAAAGAAGACTAGCTGGCAAAAGTGCACTAGATAAACGCCCTTATGCACCAGGACAACACGGAGCAAGAAAAGGTAAAATTAGTGAGTATGGACTTCAATTAAGAGAAAAACAAAAAGCTAAATTTATGTATGGAGTAAGCGAAAAGCAATTCCGTCGTTTATTTGCTGAAGCAGCAAGAAGAGAAGGAAATACAGGGGTATTACTTATCCAACTTTTAGAACAAAGATTAGACAATGTAGTATATAGAATGGGTTTTGCTACAACACGTCGTTTTGCAAGACAACTTGTAACACATGGACATGTTTTAGTAAATGGTAAAAGAGTGGATATTCCTAGCTTTAGAGTAGAAGCAGGTGCTAAAATCGAAATTATCGAAAAAAGCAAAAACAATCCTCAAATTACAAGAGCTATCGAACTTACAGCACAAACTGGAATCGTTGCTTGGGTTGATGTTGAAAAAGATAAGAGATTTGGAATTTTCACAAGAAAACCTGAAAGAGAAGAAGTTGTCATTCCGGTTGAGGAAAGATTTATCGTTGAGCTTTACTCTAAATAATAGGGGCTAAATATGAGAAATATTACAACATCTGCTTATACGCCAACAGAATTTACAATAGAAAACATTAGTGATACTGTGGCTAAAATCAGTGCTTGGCCTTTTGAGATCGGCTATGGAATCACCCTAGCCCATCCTTTACGCCGTTTGCTTTACACTAGCACCATAGGATATGCTCCAACTGCGATTCATATTGATGGCGTAGCTCATGAATTTGATAGCATGCGTGGTATGCTTGAAGATGTAGCACTTTTTATCATTAATCTAAAAAAACTACGCTTTAAAATTAAAGGCGACTCAAATAAAGAAATAGTAGAATTTAGCTTTAAAGGCTCAAAAGAAATTTACGGCAAAGATCTAAATAATGATCAAGTAGAAGTAGTAAATAAAGACGCCTATCTAGCAACAATCAACGAAGATGCTGAGCTCAAATTCACATTGATCGTTGAAAAAGGTATTGGCTATGTACCAAGCGAAGAAATTAAAGAGCTTATAAATGATCCTAAATTTATAGCTTTAGATGCTTTCTTTACACCTGTAAGAGAAGCAACCTATGATATTGAAAAAGTTTTATTTGAAGATAATCCTGATTATGAAAAAGTGGTTTTAACCGTAACAACTGATGGACAAATCACTCCAAATGAAGCTTTTCAAAATGCTCTAGAAGCTATGTATAAACAATTATCAGTATTTGATAAAATTACCAATGTTAGAAGTGTAATTAAAAATCAAGCAACAAGCAATGAACTAGAAAATACTAAATTATTGCAAAACATTACAGATTTAAATTTAAGTGCTAGAAGTTATAATTGTCTTGAAAAAGCAGGAGTGGTTTACATAGGCGAGCTTGCTTTGATGAGTGTAAGTGAACTTGCAGGGCTTAAAAATTTAGGTAAAAAATCTCTTGATGAAATTAAAAACATCATGGAAAGCATAGGTTTTCCTGTGGGAACTTCTAAGCTTAGCGATAATAAAGAAATACTTAAAAATAAAATCGCAGAATTAAAAGCACAAAACGAAGGATAAAGAATGAGACATAAACATGGATATAGAAAACTTGGCAGAACTTCATCTCATCGTGCTGCCTTATTAAAAAATTTAACTATAGCTTTAGTAAATAGCGGAAAAATCGAAACTACTCTACCAAAAGCTAAAGAATTAAGAGGTTATGTAGAAAGATTGATTACTAGAGCAAGACTTGGAGATTTTAACGCTCATAGAGCAGTTTTTGCTTCATTGCAAGATAAAAACGCTACTAATAAATTAGTGACTGAAATTGCTCCAAAATTCAAAGATCGCAATGGTGGATATACAAGAATCATCAAAACAAGAATTCGCCGTGGTGATGCTGCTGAAATGGCTTTCATCGAATTTGTAGCTTAATCAAATCCTAGCTTTTGCTAGGATTAATACTTCAATTAAATACCTTAAAAATAAAAAGTTTTAAATAATTATTTTAAATAAAATTAAATTTATTTATTTTCTAAAACCCTTGCTAAAAATTCAACTACTTATGCTAATATAAGTTTTTAATTTTTAATTTCAAGGATATGTTATGCAAGAAAACACTCGTTTACGCATTGCGATACAAAAATCAGGTAGACTTTCAAAAGAATCCATAGAGCTTCTTTCAGAATGTGGTGTTAAAATGCATATCCATGAACAAAGCTTGATCGCTTTTTCTACAAATTTACCCATAGATATTTTACGCGTTAGAGATGATGATATCCCTGGGCTTATTTTTGATGGGGTTGTAGATTTAGGCATTATAGGGGAAAATGTTTTAGAAGAAAATGAACTTGAACGCCAGTCTTTAGGAGAAAATCCAAGCTATAAGCTTTTAAAAAAGCTAGATTTTGGATATTGCCGTCTTTCTCTTGCCTTACCTCAAGAAAATAAATTTCAAAATTTGAAAGATTTTGAAGGCTTAAGGATAGCTACTTCTTATCCACAACTTTTAAAGCGTTTTATGAAAGAAAATGGGATTAATTATAAAAATTGTACGCTTACAGGTTCTGTTGAAGTAGCCCCTAGGGCAAATTTAGCCGATGCGATTTGCGATCTTGTTTCAAGCGGGGCAACTTTACAAGCAAACAATCTTAAAGAAGTTAAAGTCATTTATGAATCTCGTGCTTGTTTGATTCAAAAAGAAAATGCTTTAAGTAAAGAAAAACAAGCCTTAGTGGATAAAATTATGTTGCGTGTAGCAGGAGTAATGCAAGCAAGAGAATCTAAATACATTATGCTTCATGCTCCAAAAGAAAAGCTTGATAAAATTCAAGCCCTACTTCCAGGAGTTGAAAGACCGACTATCTTACCTTTAGCACACGATGAAAAAAATGTAGCTTTACATATGGTAAGTAAAGAAAATCTTTTTTGGGAAACCATGGAGGCTTTAAAAGAAGAAGGTGCGAGTTCGATTTTAGTTCTGCCTATAGAAAAAATGTTAAAGTGAGTAAAAAATGCAAATTTTAGTATATGATAATTTGGATGAAAAACAAAAAGAAGAAGCGTTAAAACGCCCTGCTATAAGTGCGAAAGATGAAATTTCAAAAATAGTAAGTTCTATCATTAAAGAAGTGCAAGAAAAAGGCGATGAAGCTTTGATAGAACAAGCTTTGAAATTTGATAAGGCTGAAATTTCAAAGATTAAAATCACTCAAGAAGAAATCACTCAAGCAAGCAATCGTTTAGATAAAGATTTACAAGAAGCTATTTTAGTGGCTTATGAAAATATCAAAAAATTTCACGAAGCCCAAATCCCACATGAAATCGCTCTTGAAACTACAAAAGGCGTTAAATGCGAAGTTTTAACACGCCCTATAGAAAAAGTAGGACTTTACATACCAGGGGGTTTGGCACCTTTGTTTTCAACGGTTTTAATGCTAGCTATTCCTGCAAAAATTGCAGGTTGTGAAAAAATCGTTTTAGCAAGTCCTGCAAAAATCAATGATGCTGTGCTTTTTTGTGCTAAGCTTTGTGGCGTGGATGAAATTTATCAAATGGGCGGTGCAGGAGCTATAGCAGCTTTGGCTTACGGTACCCAAAGTGTTTTAAAGGTGGATAAAATTTTTGGCCCAGGAAATGCCTTTGTAACCGAAGCAAAACGCCAAGCAAGTAGTGATATAAACGGAGCAGCTATTGATATGCAAGCAGGACCTAGTGAAGTTTTAGTCATAGCTGATGATTTAGCTAATGAAAAATTTGTAGCTAGTGATTTGCTTTCACAAGCTGAACATGGTGCAGATTCTCAAGTGATTTTAGTGTGTTTAAGTCAAGATTTTGCTAAAAAAGCAAGTGATGAAGTCCAAAGTCAATTAGAACTTTTGCCTCGCAAAGAACTTGCAAGCAAAAGCATTGCTAATTCACGCATTATCATAGCTAAAGATTTAAATCAAGCCTTAGAAATTTCAAATCTTTACGCCCCTGAACATTTGATCATACAAACTCAAAATCCACGAGAACTTTTAAAAGGTGTAAAACACGCAGGATCAGTATTTTTAGGAGCTTATTCCCCAGAGTCTATGGGTGATTATGCAAGTGGGACAAATCATGTTTTACCTACTTATGGACTTACTAAAACGCATTCTAGTTTAGGTTTGGCAGATTTTAGTAAAAGAATGACCGTTCAAGAGTTAAGTAAAGAAGGTTTTTTAGCTTTAGGTAAAAGTGTTGAAATTTTAGCACAAAATGAGCATTTAGACGCGCACAAAAATGCAGTAACTTTTCGTTTAGAAAGCTTAAAATGAGTCAAAAAATCCTTTTTATAGATAGAGATGGCACTTTAATAGAGGAGCCAAAAAGCGATTTTCAAATCGATACTCTTGAAAAATTGCGTTTTGAAAAAGATGCTATTCCCACTCTTTTAAAACTAAAAAATTTTGGATTTAAATTTGTCATGGTAAGCAATCAAGATGGTCTTGGAACGCCAAGTTTTCCAAAGGAAAATTTTGAAATCGCTCATGAAAAAATGCTTGATATTTTAAAAAGTTGCGGTATAGAATTTCAAGATATTTTTATTTGTCCGCATTTTGAAAATGAAAATTGTGCTTGCAGAAAACCTAAAACCGCTATGTTAGAAGAGTATATCAAACACGAACTTTACGATAAAGAACAAAGTTTTGTTATCGGAGATCGTGAGAGTGATATGATCTTAGCTTCAAATTTAGGTGTGCGTGGTTTAAGATATGGCGAACTTTCTTGGAAAGAAATAGAAAATGAAATTTTAAGTTCTTTTAGAAGTGCGAGTTATCAAAGAACTACTAAAGAAACAGATATAAAAGTAAAAGTGTGCTTAAATGGGGGCAAGGTTAGCATTAAAACAGGCATTGATTTTTTTGATCACATGTTAGAGCAAATCGCTGTACATGGAGGTATAGGGCTTGAAATTTCTTGTAAAGGGGATTTAGAAATCGATGAGCATCATAGCGTTGAAGATGTAGCCTTAGCACTTGGAGCTTGTATCAAAAAAGCTTTAGGGGATAAAATCGGCATTGCAAGATATGGTTTTGCTTTACCTATGGATGAGTGTTTGGCAAGTTGTGCGATGGATTTTTGCAATCGTCCTCATTTAGTCTATAAAGCCAAATTTAAAAAATCTTATTTAGGGGCTTTAAGCACAGAAATGATCGAGCACTTTTTTTATTCTTTAAGCTATGCTATGGGCGTGAGTTTGCATTTAAAAGTTAAAGGCAAAAACGATCATCATAAAGCCGAAGGGCTTTTTAAAGCCTTTGCAAAAGCTTTGAAAATGGCAGTGAAAATAGAAAGTGAAAATTTAGCCAGCTCTAAAGGAGTGATATGAAAGTTGCTGATATTTTTTGTGGAGCCGGTGGTCTTAGTTATGGTTTTTCAACAAACCCTTTTTTCAATATAGTTTTTGCAAATGATATTGATAAAGATGCTATAAAAAGCTATGCTTTGAATCATCCAAATACAAAAGTTTATCATAAAAATATTAGCAAACTTGATGAAATGGAAATGTTAAATTTTGGCAAAATAGATTTGCTTTTAGGCGGTCCTCCTTGTCAAAGTTATTCTACTTTAGGCAAAAGAAAAATGGATGAACGAGCAAATTTATTTCAAGAATATCTAAGAGTACTAAAAATACTTCAGCCAAAAATTTTTATTTTTGAAAATGTAATAGGTTTGCTTTCAATGCAAAAAGGGGAATTATTTAAGTATATTTGTTGTCAATTTAAAAAAATAAATTATGTTGTTGATTATAGCATTTTAAATGCGGCTTTTTATGGAGTGCCTCAAATTAGAGAAAGATTGATTATTGTTGGTATTAGACAAGATATATATTATGGAAGTTTTATTTTTCCGCAAAAAACACATGATAAATTTGTAAGTTTAAAAGAAGCTTTAGATGATTTGCCTTTTATTCAAAGTGGAGAAAATGGAAATAATAAAGGTTATAGATTTAAACCTAATAATGCTTTTTTATCTTTTGTGAGAAAAAGCGAAATTTTAAAAGAACATTCTAGCCCGAAAAACAATATAAACCTTATTAGAATAATGCAAACTCTCAAAGATGGCGAAAGTAAAAATTCTCTACCTTTAGAATTGCAACCAAAATCGGGCTATTGTAATACTTATGCAAAAATGTGGTGGGATAGACCAGCTCCAACCATAACTAGAAATTTCGCAACACCTAGCAGCTCAAGATGTATTCATCCTAGAGATTCCAGAGCCTTAAGCATTAGAGAAGGAGCGAGACTTCAAAGTTTTCCGGATGATTATATTTTTTATGGTAGTGATACTAGTAAAAAATTACAAATTGGAAACGCAGTTCCCCCGCTTCTTAGTATAGCACTAGCTGATGCGGTAAAAAAATATATTTTACAAGGAAAAATAAATGTTTCATAAAGATGATTTTAAGAATTATAGATATATATTAGGCTTTCAATCTCAGCAAAAATTCAAAGATTTTTTAAGCGCAAAGGATATAAAAGCTGAAATTGATTTTTGTTATATTGAAAAATTAAACAATAGATTGTCAGAAATTTTTACAAAAATAAATAAAAGCTATTATGATCCTTGTGATATAAAATTATTTTTACAAAAATATTTATTTAATACCTATAGTATATTTAAAAATAATGATATTTTAAATAATTTAAATAATCAAGGAAGACGCAAAGAAGAAGTTTATTTCAGTTGGATGAGAGGATATTTAGTTTGTGAATATTTTAAAAAAGCAATAAGTGAAATTTTTGATATTTCTAAAGATGAAATTAAAAATATAGGTGACGATGATTTCCACTCTTTAGATACTTTTAAAAGAACACCTAGGGCTGATCTGGAAATTAATAATTATAGACTTGAAATACAAAGTGGTTTTCAAGGCATAAATGATATTAAAGAGCATAAAGTTAGAGAAGCAAAAAATATATTTAATGATAAAAATATAAAAACACTAGTAATTCATTTTGATTTATTTAATGGGCAAGTTGCTTTTGTGGATATTTCTAAAATTCAAAATAATGATTTAAACTGGATTACTAGACAGCAAATGGAAGGGCAAAGTGTTTTTAATATTGATTCTAATTATTTTCAATGGTTATTTTTAAATAAAGCTCCAAAATTTAAGGATTTATCATTATGAAATTGGTTATTATCGATACAGCCTGTGCGAATTTGGCATCTTTGAAATTTTGTCTGGATAGATTAGGTTTTAATGCAACTATCAGTAGGGATTTAAAAGAACTTGAAAGTGCGGATAAACTTTTTTTACCTGGAGTGGGTACTGCAAAAGAAGCGATGAAAAATTTAGAACAATTTAATCTTATTGATTTTATTAAAAATACCAAAAAACCTTTGCTTGGTATTTGTTTAGGTATGCAAATTTTAGGAAATTTTTCTGAAGAATTAAATCAAGAAACCTTAAAACTCATAGATTTTACAACTCAAAAATTTAAAGCTAAAGAAGGCTTTACTTTTCCACATATGGGATGGAATGAAGTTTATAGCTCTCATGCTTTGTTTAAAGGCTTAGAAGGGGCTTATTTTTATTTTGTGCATAGTTATTGTGTAGGACTTGGGAAATACACTATAGCAGATTGTGAGTATTCGCAAAAATTTAGCGCAAGCGTAATGAAAGATAATTTTTACGGAGTGCAATTTCACCCTGAAAGAAGTAGCGAGGCTGGGGAAATTTTAATTTCAAATTTTATTAAGGATATAGGATGACTCAAATCATACCCGCACTCGATCTTATAGATGGCGAAGTGGTGCGTCTTGTAAAAGGGGATTACGAACAAAAAAAAGTATATAAATACAATCCCTTAAAGAAATTTAAAGAATACGAAAAAGCAGGAGCGAAAGAACTTCATCTTGTAGATCTTACAGGTGCAAAAGATCCTAGCAAAAGACAATTTGCTTTGATAGAAAAATTAGCCAAAGAAGTCAGTGTCAATTTGCAAGTAGGTGGAGGTATACGCTCTAAAGCAGAAGTTAGAGCTTTGCTTGATTGTGGAGTAAAAAGAGTAGTTATAGGATCTATGGCAATTAAAGATGCGACTTTATGTCTTGAAATTTTAAAAGAATTTGGTAGTGAAGCTATAGTTTTAGCTTTAGATACGATTTTAAAAGAAGATTATGTTGTGGCTGTAAATGCTTGGCAAGAAGCAAGCGATAAAAAGCTTATGGAAGTTTTAGATTTTTATAGCAATAAAGGTTTAAAACACATACTTTGCACAGATATTTCAAAAGATGGCACCATGCAAGGAGTAAATGTAAGACTTTACAAACTTATCCATGAAATTTTTCCTCATATCTGCATTCAGGCAAGTGGTGGAGTAGCGAGCTTAAAAGACCTTGAAAACTTAAAAGGAATTTGTAGTGGGGTTATCGTAGGAAAAGCTTTATTAGACGGAGTTTTTAGTGTAGAAGAAGGGATAAGATGTCTAGCAAATTAAACTACAAAGAACTTGCTTTAGAAATTTTAAAACAAAGTGACAGACCTTTAAGTGTTAATGAAATTTGGCAAAAAGCTCTTGAAAAAGGCTTAGATAAAAAGCTTTCTAGTATAGGGCAAACTCCAATTGCTACTTTAGGAGCTAGAATATATGTGGATATAAAAGAATTACAACACAATTCTTTATTTATTAAAGCTTCCCAAAAACCCAGAACTTTTTGGTTAAAAGAAAGAGAAAATGAACTTTTAAAACTTGATAATAAAAATGAAATTACCAATGAAAAACAAGAAAAAAATAAATTTCATGAAAGAGATTTACACCCCTTGCTTGTAAAATTTTTATATGAAAATTTAGATTTTAATTTAAATTGCAAAACAATTTACCACGAACAAAGCAAAAAGGGTAAGGGCGGGGAAGATAAGTGGAATTATCCTGATATTGTAGGGGTTTATTTTCCTTATGATGATTATGAAAAAGAAACCATAACACTTTTAGAAAATATCAAACAAAATAGCTATAAACTTTTTTCTTTTGAACTTAAAATTGCTTTAAATTTTTCAAATTTAAAAGAATGCTATTTTCAAGCTGTAAGTAATTCTAGCTGGGCAAATGAAGGCTATTTGGTTGTTTTACAAGAAATTGATAGCGAAGTTTTAAGCGAGTTAAGACGCTTAAATCAAAGTTTTGGCATAGGAGTGATAAAACTTGAAAAAGATATTTCAAATTCTCAAATTTTAATTAGTGCAAAAGAAAAAGAACTTGATATTCAAACACTAAATATGCTGATCAATAAAAATCCAAATTTTAAAGAATTTATTGATGATATAAACAAACAAATTAAAGTGGGCAAAGAAGCAAAAATTCAAGCTAATTTTGATGAAATTAAAAGCGATGAAGAAATGGAAAAATATCTTAAAGAAAAATGTATTTTGGAGAAATAAATGCTTACAAAACGCATAATTGCATGTTTAGATGTCAAAGATGGCAGAGTAGTAAAAGGAACACAATTTAAAAACCATAAAGATATGGGAGATATCATAGAGCTTGCTAGGTATTATTCTCAAAATGGTATTGATGAGCTTGTTTTTTATGATATTGCTGCAAGTGCTAGAAAAGAACGCATATCAAGAGAATGGGTAAGTGAAGTAGCAAAAAATATCAATATTCCTTTTTGTGTTGCAGGGGGTATTAAAAGCGAAGAAGATGCGGCTGAACTTTTAGCTAATGGGGCAGATAAAATTTCTATCAATTCTCCTGCTTTAAATGATCCAAGCCTAATCACACGCCTTGCTAAAAGCTTTGGCGTGCAATGCGTAGTAGTAGGGATTGATAGTTTTAAAGATGAAAATGGAAATTTAAAAGTATTTCAATACACAGGGGATGAAAAAACAAGTAAACATAGTGGAAAAAGCACTTTAGAATGGGTTAAAAAAGTGCAAGATCTAGGTGCAGGCGAAATTGTTTTAAATATGATGAATCAAGATGGTGTTAAAAATGGCTATGATTTAGAACAATTAGAAGCTGTATATAAAATTTGTAAAGTACCTTTGATCGCAAGTGGGGGAGCGGGAAAAATGGAACATTTTTTAGAAGCTTTTAAACTAGGTATAGATGGGGCTTTAGCTGCTTCTGTTTTTCATCAAAAACTTATAGACATTAAAGAATTAAAAATTTATCTTAAAAATCAAGGCTTAAGTATAAGGATATAATATGCAAAATTTCAAAGAACTTAATGAAAAAATCGCTTGGCAAAAAGTGGATAATCTTTTACCTGTCATCATCCAAGATGCAAAAACTTGCGAAGTTTTAATGCTAGGCTTTATGAATAATGAAGCCTTAGAAAAAAGCTTAGAAAGTGGCAAAGTAGTCTTTTTTTCACGCACAAAACAGCGTCTTTGGATGAAGGGTGAAGAAAGTGGAAATTTCTTAAATATCATAGATTTAAGCTTAGATTGTGATAATGACACGCTTTTAATTTTAGCAAATCCTGTAGGGCCTACTTGTCATACGGGCGATATTTCTTGTTTTGAAAAAATTTCTAAAAATGCAGATTTTGTTTTTCTAGCCAGACTTGAAAAACTTATTAATGCACGCAAAAATGCCGATGAAAATACTTCTTATACAGCAAAACTTTTCAAAAGTGGTACAAAACGCATCGCACAAAAAGTTGGTGAAGAAGGCGTAGAAACAGCTTTAGCAGCGACAGTAAAAGATAAAGAAGAGCTTATTTGTGAAGCAGCGGATTTAATGTATCATTTAAGTGTTTTACTTGCAGATGCAAATCTTAGTTTCTCAGATGTGATTTCAAAATTAAAAGAAAGACATAAAGCTTAAAGCTTTATGTAAAATAAATTTATATCAATGCAAGGCTTCATTAAGTTTGACTGCTTTTTTATTTAAAGCTACTATCATAGCACCACTTATAGAATCTTGACGGAAATGTAGCCCATTTAAACCTTTAAGCTCTAAGCCTTTGTAAATTTCTTTATCAAAATTAAAATAAGGATTAAGTTTAGCAAGTTCTTCGGCATCTTTGAGTAAAAATTTCGTTCCTTCTAACACCGCAATACCTGCATCAACTATACAATTATCCCCTAAAGGAATTCCTGTAACTGAATTAGCTCCTAAAAGACAAGCCTTACCTACACTTATAGCATTGCCACTTGTTCCACTTAAAACACCTAAAATCGAAGCTCCACCACCTACATCAGAACCTTCTCCTACTATAGCACTTGAGCTAATACGCCCTTCAACCATACAAGCTCCTGTTGTGCCTGCATTAAAATTCACATAACTTGCCCCTGGCATGATGGTTGTTCCTGCTGCTAAAGATGCACCCATTCTTACTTTGGAACTTTCTAAAATTCTTGTATTATCCTCAGGGATAATATGCGATAAAAATCTTGGGAATTTATCAACAAAATCGATTTTTGGATATTGATTGCTCATTTTTAAACGCATTTCATTTGCTCTTAAATACTCAAGCTCGATAGGCTTATCATCACTCCAAGCTACATTGCTTAAAAGTCCAAAAGCTCCATTTAGATTGATACTTCTTAAAGGTACTTTTTTAGTAGAAAGCAAATAAAGTTTTAGATAAACACTTTCTACACTTAAAGGTTCTTTATCTTCAAAAAGACAAACAAAAGCAAACTCATCGTCTTTAAATTTATCTTTGATAATCTTTAATAAATCAATATTTTGATGCCCTTCTTCTTCTAAAAAAGGTTTAAAACAAGAAAGTGCAAAATCAATATCTTCTAATTTTAAAGTTTGCACAAACTCACTCGCATTAAAATCAATCTCCACGCCCCTTTGCATAAAAGCTTCAAGCATGATTGCTGCTGAGCCAAAATTTTGCTCGTAATTAATCAAAGCAAAACTTGCTTGCAAGATTTTATTTTTATTTAGCTGTCCTCTATCAAGCCTTGCTATACCAAAAGCTTTAGGTTTTTTATAACCACTTTTTTGCTCGATTTGTTTGATTAAAAGTAAAAAATCTTCTTTAGTATTAATCATTTTCTTTTCCTTATCCACTTAATTTTTAATGCGAACACGCACTTTTTCCATTCATCACAGGTTGTATAGCAGAATTATCCGCACCACCTTCATTGTTAATCTTTTCTATAAAACTCCAAATTTTTTCGGCCGCCATTAAATAACGCCTTGAACTCACACTTTCAGGGTGATAAAAACTCACAGGCTTGCCTTCATCTCCACCTTCTCTTACTATCATTTCTATAGGAATTTGTGCTAAAACTTCACTTTTATAGGCTTTTGCCATATCTTCAGCTGTTCCTTTACCAAAAATATCATACTCTTTACCATTATCAGGACATAAAAATCCACTCATATTTTCAATCACACCCGCTATAGGAATATGAAGTTTATTAAACATATCTAAAGCTCTTTTGCTATCGTCTAAAGATACGGTTTGAGGCGTGCTTACACAAACTCCTGCAGTAATAGGAATACTTTGCGCAGAAGTAATTTGTGCATCGCCTGTTCCTGGAGGCATATCTAAAAACAATACATCAAGTTCAGGCCAAATCACATCAGCTAAAAGTTGCTCGATTGCTTTCATAATCATAGCTCCACGCCACATAAGACCTTGACCCTCTTCGATCAAAACCCCCATACTCATCATATAAACACCATGAGTTAAAATAGGCTTTAATCTCTGCCCTACTACTTCAGGCTGAGTTTTGGTTTCTCCTAGCATTCTTGGAATATTTGGCCCATAAATATCCGCGTCTAAAATCCCTACTCTTTTTCCCATTTTAGCCATGGAAATTGCTAAATTTACTGTAGTTGTAGATTTACCCACACCACCTTTTCCACTTGAAACCATGATGAAATTTTTTACTTGTGGAGCGATATTTTTTCCACTTCTTGAATTACTTTTTTCTTCAGGAATTTTTGGAGTGATGATATTAAGTTCGATATTTTTTAAAGCCAAACTCGATAAAGCTTCAGTAGCATTTTTACGAATTTCATTAGCTACTTCAGGATTTGCTGAAACGATTTCTATATCAATGAATACACCATCATCTTGAATTTTAATATCTTTTACAAAGTTAAAACTCACTATATCCTTTTCAAAACCAGGATATTTTACAGTTTTTAATTTCTCTAAAATTTGTTCTTTCATATTTTTTCCTTGTCTTTTAAAAAAATCAATTTTACTAATAAAATGATAAAATTTAGCTTTTTATAAGTGTATAATATGGTAACATTATAAAAACCAACAATATTAAAAAGAGGAATGAAAAAATGAGTGAAATTAGCCTCATTATGTTAGCAGCTGGAAATTCTACTCGTTTTAACACAAAGGTAAAAAAACAATTTTTACGACTTGGAAATGACCCTCTTTGGCTTTATGCAACAAAAAATTTAAGCTCTTTTTATCCTTTTAAAAAAATAGTTGTTACCTCTAGTAATATCACTTATATGAAAAAATTTACCAAAAACTATGAATTCATAGAAGGTGGTGATACCAGAGCAGAATCCTTAAAAAAAGCCTTAGAGCTCATAGATAGCGAATTTGTTATGGTAAGTGATGTAGCAAGGGTATTGGTGAGTAAAAATTTGTTTGATCGTTTGATTGAAAATTTAGATAAAGCAGATTGTATTACCCCTGCTTTAAAAGTTGCAGATACAACACTTTTTGACAATGAAGCCTTGCAAAGAGAAAAAATCAAACTCATTCAAACCCCGCAAATTTCTAAAACCAAATTGCTTAAAAAAGCCTTGGATCAAAACCTAGAATTTACAGATGATAGCACAGCTATAGCTGCAATGGGTGGAAAAATTTGGTTTGTTGAAGGTGAAGAAAATGCAAGAAAACTAACCTTTAAAGAAGATCTTAAAAAACTTGATTTGCCTACACCTAGCTTTGAAATTTTTACTGGCAATGGTTTTGATGTGCATGAATTTGGAGAGAATCGCCCTTTGCTTTTAGCAGGAGTGCAAATTCATCCTACTATGGGGCTTAAAGCACACAGCGATGGAGATGTTTTAGCTCACTCTTTAACCGATGCGATTTTAGGTGCTGCAGGACTTGGAGATATAGGAGAGCTTTATCCTGATACTGATATGAAATTTAAAAATGCCAACTCCATGGAGCTTTTAAAACAAGCTTATGATAAAGTCAGAGAAATAGGTTTTGAACTCATTAATATAGACATTTGCGTCATGGCACAAAGCCCTAAACTTAAAGACTTTAAACAAGCTATGCAAAGCAATATAGCTCATACCTTAGATTTAGATGAATTTAGAATCAATGTTAAAGCCACAACAACGGAAAAATTGGGTTTTATTGGAAGAAAAGAAGGTATGGCGGTGCTTAGTAGTGTAAATTTAAAATATTTTGATTGGACAAGATTATGAAAGTTTTAATTATTGAAAATGAAATTTATCTAGCGCAAAGCATTAGCATTAAACTAAGTGATGCTGGATATAGCTGTGAAATTATTAACTCGTTTGATGAATACAATGGTGAAAAATACTATGACATTATACTGCTTTCTACAAATACTAATAATTTTCTAAAAGCCGTAGGTCAATTTAAACATAGTATTATTATTTTGCTTATTTCTTATATAAGTACAGATACAGTTTCAAATCCTTTGAAATTAGGTGCTAGTGATTATATTCAAAAACCCTTTATGATAGAAGAGCTGATTAGAAAAATAAAGCATTATCAGGATTTTAGAAAACTTTCAATCCTTAATAAAGCTTATCAAAGCTATATCAAATCAAGATTAGAAACAATCAAAATTCCAGAGTATAATTATAAAAAATTAAAACTTCCATTGATATTAAAATCCAACAAGCAAAGCAGCGCTGATGCTTTTGTTTTTAATTATGCAAATGAATGTGACATTACTCTTTCTTTTATTGATTTAACATCTACAAATTCAGTTGAAAAAGTTATGAAACTTCCCACAGAAAACAATCTTTTATTTTTGAGTAATTTTCAAGCATTAAAAGCAGCAGAAAAGGAAAAACTCCTAGATTTTATACAAAACAAAAATGTTATTTTGCATACCAATTCAAATACAGATGATTTAAAAATAAACTGCATTAATTTAAATGATAATGAAAAAAATATCAATAGCAATGAAATTTTAACTATAGATGAGTATGTAAAATATGTTATTATAAATTACCAAAATATATTTCCTGATACCGATCTTTCAAAAAAATTAGGCATTTCACGTAAATCTTTATGGGAAAAAAGGAAGAAATATGAAATCAGCAAGAAAAAATAAAAACATTATCATAGATCAAAATGAATTTGGCATCTTATCACTTATTAAAGAAGGTTTGCTAGGCACTTGCACTCATTTAATGAATGAAAAAGAAGTCAATGAAATCATTAAATCAGGAAAATTTAAAGGAGAAAGCTTTCCCTATCCCTTAAGCTTTGCACCAAAAAATGCCGAAGAAGCACTAAATGATATAAAATCTGGCGATAGAATCGATCTCATGCTAGATGAAAAAGTAGTAGGACATATAGATTTTAAAAGCCAATTTAAAAATAATAAAAATTTTTCTGATATTTTCAGTCCTAACACTTGCTCTTTAGAAGACATGGGAACAACTTGCATAAGTGGAAAAATAGAAATTTATAATTCTCAAATTGAAAAAATAAAAGAGAATTTTCAACAAATCAAAAACAATCTTAATGCACAAAAAATTACTGCTATAGTTTCAAGTTTTGATCCTTTGCATCGTGCCCATGAAAGAATGTTTCGTTGGACTATTGATAAAGCAGATTTAGTTGTAATTTTTCTTGTAGAATCTTTTGATGTAAATGGGTTTGAATTCGAACTTAAAGAAGCATATTTGAAAAAATTTATTCAAAACTATCTTCCACCGGATAGAATTTTCATTTTTCCATTAAAAAATATTAATATTTTTCACGCTCATTTAAATCCTGGCTTAGAAAGTATTATCGCAAAAAGTCTAGGTTGTACCAAACTAGTAGTAGGACAAAATCATACAGGACTTGGAATGTTTTATGATGATAACCAACCAAAAACCATACTTGATGATTTTTCCAAGGACTATGGCATAGAAGTGATCGTTTTGCCTGAATTTGTATTTTGCGATCAATGTCGCATGATTGTTAGCACAAGATCTTGCCCTCATGGTTGTCATCACCATTTGCACTATAATTCTCAGTCTTTAAAAGATTTACTAAGAGCGGGTATCATTCCTCCAGCAATTTTCATGCGCAAGGAAGTATCTAGTGTTATTTTAACTTCTCTTTTTCCAAATAGATTAAAAAATATGCAAAAAATTTATAATGAGCTTTTTCCAACTGATGGAATTTTAGAATACAAAAATGATGAAGAATTTTATCAAAAACTTTTAGAAATTCATCAAATGTCTTATATGGTGTAATAAAATGCAAAAATTATTTTTAACTTTTTTTTATTCAGGTTCTGTAAAAAAGGCAAGTGGGACTTTTGGTACTATCGCTGCTTTAATACCTGCTTTTTTTATACTTAAATATCTCGGGATTAACACTTTGTTTTTACTAAGCATTTTAATTTTTGTTGCAAGTATTCGTGTTATAGATGATTATGAAAAAAAAACAGGAATTCACGATGACAAACACATAGTTATCGATGAGGTTGCTGGAGTTTTTCTTGCTTGTGCTATTGCAGCAAGTGTTGAAAACTCGATAGTCAATTTTATTTTGGCTTTTGTTTTATTCAGACTCTTTGACATTACAAAACCTTCTATTATTGGTAAGATAGATAAAAAAGTCAAAGGCGGACTAGGTGTAATGCTTGATGATATGTTAGCAGGATTGTTTGCTGGACTTTTAAGTGCGGTAATTTATGGATTTTTACTTAAATTTAATCTAGTTTTTTGGGATATAAATTTAAAAGACTTATTTTGAAATTTTGCTTAAATTAATTAAATTTTAAATTTTATTCTTATATAATTTAGTCTTTAATTTCAAAAAAGGAAAATATAAATGGCAAACCATAAATCTGCTGAAAAAAGAGCAAGACAAACTATTAAAAAAACAGAAAGAAATAGATTCTATAGAACAAGACTTAAAAATATAACTAAAGCCGTAAGAGAAGCTGCAGCAAATGGAGATAAAAATGCTGCTAATGAAGCTTTAAAAGTAGCTAATAAAAGCATTCATGCTATGGTAAGTCGCGGTTTCATTAAAAAACAAACTGCTTCTCGCCGTGTAAGCCGCTTAGCCCTTTTAGTAAATAAAATCGCATAATTTTCTATATAGTTTTTAATGTTAGCTAGCAAACTAGATCCTTTTTTAAAACGCTTTAAAGAGTTAAATTCTCTTCTTAGCAGTTCTGATATAATCAACGATATCAGTAAAATGACTACACTCTCTAAAGAACAAAAAAATTTAGAACCTATCGTTTTAAAAGCTAAAGAGTATTTAAAAACTTTAGACAATATAGAAGAAAATAAAGCTTTGCTAAACGATCCAGAACTTGGGGAACTTGCGAAAGAAGAACTAAAAACTTTAGAAGAATTAAAACCAAAGCTTGAAGAAGAGATTAAAATTTTACTTCTTCCTAAGGATCCCAATGATGAAAGAAATATTTTTCTTGAAATTCGTGCAGGCACAGGTGGCGATGAGGCATCTTTATTTGTAGGAGATCTTGTAAAAGCTTATGCAAGATATGCTGAAAATCGTGGCTATAAACTTGAGATTGTAAGTTCTAGTGAAGGAAGTGTAGGTGGATTTAAAGAAATCATCATGCTTGTTAAAGGAACAGGAGCTTATTCAAGACTTAAATATGAAGGTGGAACGCACCGTGTTCAAAGAGTTCCTCAAACAGAATCCCAAGGACGCGTGCATACTTCTGCTATCACCGTGGCAGTAATGCCAGAAGTTGATGATATAGAAATCGAAATCAATCCAAACGATCTTAAAGTTGATGTTATGCGATCTTCAGGACATGGTGGACAAAGTGTAAATACTACTGATTCAGCTGTTCGTATCACTCATATCCCTACAGGTATAGTTGTAGTCAATCAAGATGGAAAAAGCCAACACAAAAATAAAGAAAGTGCGATGAAAGTCCTAAAAGCAAGGCTTTATGAAATGCAAGAGAGTGAAAGACTGGCAAAAGAAAGTGAAGCAAGAAAATCACAAGTAGGAAGCGGAGATAGAAGTGAACGCATTCGCACTTACAATTTTCCACAAAATCGTATCAGCGATCATAGAATAAATCTTACTTTATATCGCTTAGATGCCATTATGCAAGATGGGCTTTTTGATGAAATCATAGAACCTTTAATCACTCATCATCAAGCCCAAGCTTTACAAGAACAAAATTTATAAGATTTTATATAAATTAATGCTTATGTAGGAATTTATGTGGATTTCCACTAGCACCTACATGTGTAACATTTCCATTTTCTATATCATAAGCTTGACCAAAACCTTTTACAAAGCGTCCTTTTTTAAATTCAAGCTTTACTAGATGAAAATCAAGCATCTTGCGTATAGTTTTAATGCCTCCTTCTCCTCCGGTTTGTTTTTCAAACTCATCATAAATTTGATCAAATCTTTCACCTCTCTCTAAAAAGCTTGCATTTACTCTATAGCGCAATCTTTTGCGAAGTATCACAGAAGCGGCTTTACTCTCATCCTCTAAAAACATTATTTCTATATTGTTTGGATTTACTTTGATGTTGTTAAAATGTTCGCTTACTTCACTTATATAAATATAATTTCCCCATTGTGTGCTTACAAAAGGTGCATACGAGCAAACAACTTCTCCATTTGCATTTAAAGTTGCCAAAGCTACAGAATTAAAACTTAGCATAAATTCATTTAATTCTTTTTCTACGCCACTAAAATTTTGCTCGCTCTTTGCACTCATGCAAAGGGATATTATAGCATCTTTAATCGTGTTTTCATCGGCTTTTTTAGGAAATTCCACTCGTAAATTTTCTTTATCATTGTAAACAAGATCTAAGCCATTAAAATCAACACTTTTTAGAAAAACATCTTGTACTTGCTCAATACCACCAAATTTTTTACAAAGATCGACTAAATTTGATTTATGATGATCATTCATATGAGAAATAATGCTTTCAAAATTCATTTTTATCCTTTCTTGATTTTAAAATAAAATATTAAAAAAAATGGTATCAATTATCAAATTAAAAAGCACTTAAAATATATAAATTATCTATTTTAACAAAAATTTATACTAGATTAAGTTAATAAAGGATAAATTTATTTCTAAATTATTATGATATAAATTATCATTATTTATTTTATTTAAGGAGTAAAATTTGCACCCAAATAAAAAAGCTTTTAAATTATCTTTATTTGCATTATTGCTAATAACTAATTTAAATGCACAAGAATCAAATAAAGCTATCAATCTACAAAAAGTTGTTGTTAGTACAACAGGTTTTGAACAAGATGCGGATTCAAATTTACGCAATGTAATCAGCATAGAAGGCAAAGATCTACAAAATAAAGGTTATGTTTCTTTAGAACAAGCCTTAGAAAGAATTTCGGGCATTAGTTTTGTAAATTTTGGACTTGGACGCAATATAGATATGCGTGGACAAGGAAATAAATCCAATATAGCTGTAAAAGTTATGATTGATGGGCATGCTATTAATGTTCTTGATAATTCCCATGGTGTAACCCCACTAGATAGTATCAATTTAGATAATGTAGAACGCATAGAAATCATACCTGGGGGTGGATCTGTGCTTTATGGAAGTGGTACTAGAGGTGGCGTGATTAATATCATTACAAAAAAACAAAAATCAGATGCTTTTGCTATAAATTTAAAAAGCAGTGCTTATGATCATGGTGGACTAGGTGGAAATTTAGGTATCAATGGTGCCAAACAAATAAATGAAAATTTAGCTTTTAGCTTTGATATACAAAGTTTTAACCTTGATGGATATCAAGAAGGTTATAATGAAAAAGGTTATTTTATCAACACAAAAACCTATATTGATATTAATGATAATAGCGATTTAACTTTGGGTTATAATTATTTTAAAAGCAAAAATACCAGCAGTGGCTATCTAACAAAAGCACAAGCTCAAAGCAATCCAACTCAAAAAGGTAAGAGTGATAATATCACACAAATCAATCGCCCTGAAATTTCTTTGGATTATCATTACTATTTTGATGATATATGGGAATTTAACCTAGAAGCTTTTTGGCAAAATCAAAAGATCAATTATCTAAAAGATGTTTCTACAATGAGCTACATGAATATGAGTCTTCCTGTATATCAAAATGGAAGTGGTTTTGAAGACACGCTTACAGGGATAAGTTTAAAAAACAAGCTAAATTATGCAAATAATTCTTATTTTATTTTTGGTTATGAATTTGCAAACCATGATGCAAAAAGAAAGAGTTTGGTGTATTATAGCGTTCCAAGTGTCATAAATTATCACAGGATGACAACTTTAATAGATATGACTAAACAAAGCCATTCTATTTTTGCTCTTGATTCTCATAATTTTAATGAATTTTTTACTTTATCCGGTGGAGCTAGATATGAATTTAGCTCTTATAATACCGATAGATCTTATAGAAATGAAATAAGTATGAACGGAAGACTCCCATCACCTACTATCATAGACTCAACAACACTTTTTGATACCAATAAAAACGCCAATAATTTTGCTTTTGAAATCACTCCAAATTTTAAATACTCAGACACAGGAAAGCTTTATATCAAATACGAAAGAGGTTTTGTCTCTCCAAGTCCAGCACAATTTGTCAACAAGGATAAAAATTCACAAAAGTATTATTCTGCAAATTTAAATCCTGAGATCTTTGATACCTTTGAACTAGGTATTGATGATTTTTGGTGGGATTTTTACGGCTTTAATCTAACTTTATTTTACACCCTAAGCAAAGATGAAATTTCTTATCTTGGAAACCCTCATTCTACTAGTGGATCTTGGTGGAAATATTATAATATAGATCAAACTCGCCGTTTAGGAGTAGAATTAAGCCTGAGTCAAAATTTTTTAGATGATGATTTAATCTTTAGAGAAAGTCTAACTTATCTTGATGCTAAAATTTCTAAAGGTGTTAATGACGGCATGAGAATTCCTTATGTTTCAAAAATCAAAGCCACAGCTGGGCTTGAATACGCTTGGAATAAAAATTTCTCAAATTTTATTGATTTAACCTATTTTTCTAGAGCAAAAGATGGTGGAACTATAGATGAAAATACAGGAAAAATGTCTAAAAATTCTTGGATAAGGGATTATTTTTTAACAGATATTGGCATGAAATATAATTATAAAAAATTACAAATTTTAGCAGGAATTCGCAATCTTTTCGATAAAAGATACTACACCTATCAAGACAGTATAAATGATCAATACCTAGTTGGAAATGGCAGAAACTACTATGTTGAATTTAAATACGCATTCTAAAATTTTAGTGATTATAGGGCTTTTGGTAGCTTATATAATCGCTTCTTTTACAGCACTTTGCTTAGGAGATGAGAATTTAAATCCAAAAGAGCTTTTTTCATATATCTTTAGCCAAGATGAAATTTTAAGACAAATAATCATAGATGGACGCTTACCACGGATTATAATGGCGATTTTAATCGGTATGCTTTTAGCTAGTAGTGGGGCTATCACTCAAAATGTATTTTCAAATCCTATAGCTGATCCTTATA
Organism: Campylobacter sp. CFSAN093249; assembly: GCF_011067895.1. NCBI lineage: Bacteria > Pseudomonadati > Campylobacterota > Epsilonproteobacteria > Campylobacterales > Campylobacteraceae > Campylobacter > Campylobacter sp. CFSAN093249. The sequence goes on from NZ_JAAMWM010000002.1 coordinate 51,023, forward strand.
TCATAGGTATAGCTTCTGCGGCAACCTTTGGAGCGGTTTTGGCGTATTTGTTAAAATTGAATGATTATTATTATGGAATTTTAGGTTTTGTTTGCTCTGCCTTTTTTGCCCTAGGAGTTTTTAAAATTTCTTCTAAAGCTTCTATAGCAACTTTACTCATTATCGGCATAGCAGCTTCATCTTTTTTAGGGGCTTTCACTTCTTTTTTCACTTATCTTATAGGCGAGGATTCTTTTAAAATAGTCGCTTGGCTTATGGGAAATATAGGCAATGCTTCTTGGTTTCGTGTGGGAATTTTAATCTTGCCTTTAATTTTTTGTTTGTTTTATTTTTACGCTCATAAAAACGAATTAAACATACTTTTAAGCGGAGATGATGAAGCTAGAAATCTAGGGGTAAATGCTCAAAAATTAAAGATAAATTTACTCATTGTCTCATCCTTGGCTGTATCTTTTGCGGTTGCTTTTAGCGGACTTATAGGCTTTGTTGGACTCATCATTCCTCATACTATAAGACTTTTGCTTAAAAATTATAATAATGCCTTAGTTATCCCTTTATGTACAGCATTTGGAGGATTATTTTTACTTATTTGTGATACTTTAGCAAGAACTCTTTTAGCTCCTGTGCAAATTCCGATTGGAATTTTAACTGCATTTTTTGGAGCTCCTATTTTTTTATACTTGGCTTTAAGTGCTAGGAGATTTTTATAATGCTAAAAATACATGATTTAAGCTTTGCTTATCACCAAAAAGATTTACTAAAAAACATTCATTTAAAACTTAAAAATCAGGCTTTTATAGGAATTTTAGGGCCAAATGGCTCAGGTAAAAGCACTCTTTTAAAACTTATACTTAAAAATTTAAGTCCAAATAAAGGAGAGATAAGTCTTTTTAACACAAATATCAAGGATTTTTCTCTTAAAGAATTTGCCAAAATTTGTGGCTTTGTGCCTCAAAAATCAGAATTAAACACCCCTTTAAAAGTCATCGATGTGCTTTTAATGAGCAAATATGCGAATTTAAAACATGCTTTTAGTTCTTATTCTAAAGAAGATATTTTAGAAATTAAAGAATTTGCTAAGGATTTAAGACTTGAAAATTTTCTAGAAAGAAGCATACTTTCTTTAAGCGGAGGTGAATTTCAAAGAATGCTTTTAGCAAGAGCTTTACTTAAAAAGCCAAAAATTCTTTTTTTAGATGAACCCACTTCAGCCCTTGATTTAAACTATGCTATAGAGCTTTTAAGCCTTTGCGAAAAACTAGTTAAAGAAAAAAATATAGCCGTTGTTGCTATCTTGCATGATTTAAATTTAGCTTCTATGTTCTGCGATAAAATCCTTTTTTTAAAAGAAGGGGAGATAAAGTATTTTGGAACGAGTAAAGAGCTTTTTACTCAAGAAATTTTAAAAGAAATTTATGATTTAAACTGCGAGATTATTTATAAAAATTCTAAACCTTATATTTTAGCTTTAAAGGAGAAAAAATGAAAAAAATTTTAATTATTATGAGTTTGTTTTTAATCACACTAAATGCAAAAGAACGCCTTGTAGTGCTTGATCCTGCAAGCATAGAAACCCTTTTTATGCTTAAGGCTGAAGATCAAATCGTAGGCATTGCCACTTTACAACACTCAAATATCTATCCTAAAGATCAAACCTCAAAACTTACAAGCGTAGGCACTTTTTCAAATCCTTCACTTGAAAAAATAGTAGCACTAAAACCAAGTTTGGTGATTTTAAGTTCTTATTCTTTAAATTTAGAAGAAGGACTTAAAAATTTTGGTATCAAAAGTATCAATTTAAAAGCCGAGCGTTTAGAAGATATAACAAAAAATATCACAACCTTAGGCCAAATCACCAAAAAAGAAAAAGAAGCAGAGCTTTTAAAACAAGAATTTAACCAAAAATTTAAAAAATTAAGCGATAAACCCCTAAATAAAAGTGCGATTTATCTTTATTCTAGCAACCCTTTAATGGCCTTTAATGATAATTCTTTAATAGCTGATATTTTAAGACTTATAGGGATTAAAAATTTAAGCCCGCAAAGTCAAATTTCAAGACCTGTTATATCAGCAGAATACATACTGAAACAAAATCCAGACATACTCATTCTTGGAATTAATGCTAAAAACAATCTTTTAGATACAAATGCTTTATTGAAAAATACCAAAGCAGTTAAAACAGGAAGTATTTATTTTAACAAAGATACACCTATATTATTACGTCTTAGTCCTAAGATAATAGATAGAATTCAAGAATTTAAAACAAAGCTAGAAAATAACAATTTTTAATCACCCAATCTTGCTTTAAAAAATTCGCAAGTTTGACAAAGTTTTTCTATGCGTTTATCTTCTTCAAAAGCTTTTTTCATCATCTTTATACGCGGTGATCTAAAAAGCTTATCAAAGTTATTTTCAAAAACATTTCCCAAGTTAATATCTGCTTTAGTATCCAAACAGCAAGGCACCAAACTTCCATCACTTAAAATCCCAATTTGCTCTTTTAAAGCATGACATTTTCCTTTTTTATAAAGGGGTTCATCTTTTAAATTTGGCCATTTAAAAAGTTTATTTTGATGAAGCAAAATATGTCTTTGCAAGCGATTTTTACTTAAGTTTGCATCAATCTTAGCTTCAAATTCTTTGGCTAAAAACTCATAAATTTTTAAATTTGACTTAGGTGCTTTAAAATTAGCATCTAAATTCCAAAGTCTTAGATTGATAAAAGAAAGGCTTTTTTGCTCTAAATGCTTTTTGCAAAGTTCTAAAATAGGCTTAAAATACTGTTCTAAAGAAATTTTGCTTTGACTTAAAAAAGACATTAAAGAAATATTGATTTGATGGATATTCTCATACCCTAACAATAAAGCTTGATTTTTAGAATTTAGATAAAAGCCACTTGTAGTGATTTCAAGTTTCATAGCTTCATCTTTTGCGATTTTTAGATAATTTTCCAAATTAGGTAAAAGCAAAGGATCACCCAAAAGATGAAAGGTAAAAAGCTCAGCTTTATTAGAAATTTCATAAGCTAAGTTTTGAAATTTTTCTTCACTCATTACCCCGCGAATTCCTTTTTGAGAAGGACAAAAATCACATTTTAAACCACAAATATCGCTTAATTCTATATATATTTTTTTAAATTTCATTATATTTCCTAGAGTAAACATTTTACCAAAATTTATGAAATTTATTAAAATATGTAACATTTTTATCGATATTTTTATCTTTTTTATTTCTCTTCTTTATTTTTAAATATATTAAACAAAAATCACACTATACTTAAATAAAAATTTAAAATTAAGGAAGGGTTTATGCAAGAGCTTACTCGCACGAAAAAAATTCGCTCTATTATTGCTGCAAGTAGCGGAAATTTAGTAGAGTGGTTTGATTTTTATATCTATGCTTTTACAGCAACTTATTTTGCTCATACTTTTTCAACTTCAGATAATCCTGTTATCCAGCAAATCAATGCCTTTGGGGTTTTTGCAGCAGGATTTTTTATGCGTCCTATAGGCTCTTGGCTTTTTGGCTCTTTAGCTGATAAAGTAGGTCGTAAAAAATCTATGGTTATATCAGTGGTTTTAATGGCTTTAGGCTCTTTTATGATAGCAGCCTTACCAAGCAAAGATACAGTGGGCGATCTTGCTATTATCTTGCTTTTAATAGCAAGACTTATTCAAGGTCTTAGTGTAGGCGGGGAGTATGGCATAGCAGCTACTTATCTTTCAGAACTTGCTACGGAAGGAAAACGCGGTTTTTACTCATCTTTTCAGTATGTAACCCTAATAGGTGGTCAACTTTTGGCCGTTGCAAGCATTAGTATAATGTTTTTATTTTTTAGCATTGATGATATGAAAGATTATGCTTAGAGAATACTTTTTGTAATAGGCGGAATTTTAGCACTAGGCTCGCTTTTTGTAAGAAAAATGATGAATGAAAGTGCTACAAAACTTCACCAGCATGAAGATCGTGGTACTTTAAAAGCATTATGCAAATCTTGGAAACCTTTTTTAATGGTACTTGGGGTTACCTCTGGAGGTTCTTTAGCTTTTTACACCATTACAACTTATACTAAAACTTTTATGGAAAATACGGGTATGGATAAAATGCTTGTTAATAATCTTTTCTTAGGTGCTTTATTTATACTAATGATCATTCAACCTCTTTTTGGGTATATAGGAGATAAAATAGGTCACAAACGATCTTTAATTGTATTTTGTATTTTGGCATTGGTAGGAATTTATCCTATTTTTTCACTTATAGTCAATAACGCACAAAATAATCCTTCTTTGACATTTATGTTGGTGGTATTATTGTTTGTTATTTTAAGTTTTTATACTTCAGTTGCTGGGATTTTTAAAGCAAAACTTTTTCCTGAACATGTAAGAGCTTTAGGGACAGGTTTGGGTTATGCTATTTCAAATGCTGTTTTTGGAGGATCTGCTCCTTGGGTTGCTTTACAATTTAAAAATGCAGGTATAGAAAATGGCTTTTTTATCTATATAGCTATTTTTACAATCATCATGCTTATAGCTACTTTGTGTTTGCCTAAAAAATCAGAGCTTAATTAATTTTAACGCTTTTAAAGAAAGTGCCGAAAGTGCGGTACTTTCTAACTCTTTTAAGGTTTGAAATTCATAATTTTTATTTTCATTGTTTAAAATTTGATGATAAACCTTGATATTAAGTTTATACTTAGTATAGCCGTGCTTAAACTCCCCTACAAAACTCATATCTTTAGAAAGTTTATATTCTCCTTCTTTAAAAAAAGGAAAATTATACATACCCTTATAAAGCTTATCTTGGCTTTTCTGTATCGCAAATTTTTTATTAAATTCAAACAAAAAAAGATTTAAATTTAAACTCTCATAAAGTATTTTTTTAGCTCTTGGATAAAACTCTGTATTAAATTTGCCTTGACAAAAATCATACAAAGGACAAATCCCACACTTTGCATTTTTACCCACACAAACCAAAGCCCCTATATCAAGCAAAGCTTGGTTGTGATCAAAGGCATGATTTAAATTTAAAAGCTCTTTAGCTCTTTTTTCAAGTTCTTTCATGCTAGGATTTTCCAAAGCAAAAAGACGAGAAAGCACACGGCGTATATTGCCATCAACAAAAGAAACCTTTTGATCGTAGCCAAAACAAGCTATAGCGCCTGCTGTATAAGCTCCTATACCACTTAATTTTTTTAGATCCTCAACTTCTTTAGGTAATTTAGCCCCAAACTTATCCACGCATTCTAAAGCTGCCTTTTTTAAATTTCTAGCACGAGTGTAATAACCAAGTCCTTGCCAAGCCTTTAAAAGCTCGTCTTCATTAGCATTAGCCAAACTTTCTAAAGTAGGAAATTTTTGCAAAAAGGGGAAATAAAACCTCTCTAAAACTGATTTAACTTGAGTTTGCTGAAGCATAATTTCGCTGATATAAACTCCATAAGCTCTATCAATATGCTTTAAACTTTCATCACAATTTTGACTTTGTAAATTACGCCAAGGCAAAGTTTTGCGTCCATTTTTTTCATACCAAAGAAGTAAATTTTCTTGTAGTTTTTCAAGCTCTTTTTTTTGCATAAATGAGAGTATAACAAAAAATTTTAAAATTTTTTGCTAAAATTAGCTCAAATTAAATTATTAAGGATATCCATGTTAGCTTTTTTTAAAGGTTTAGGTGTAGGTTTTTTATGTTTATTACTTTTTGTTGCAGGAGTAGTTTTTAATGTAGAATTTTTAGGCAAAAAAGACTCTAATCATGATTTATATTTTTCAAGAAATATAGAAGTAAGCAATACACTAAAACCCGATATTTTATATGCAAATATTAATTTTTGGGCAAATGAAAATTTAAGTTCAAAAATTACATTAGACAATAGTGAAAAAGCTGAAATCACAAATACTTTCAATCAAATTTTAGAACGCTCAAAAAAAGAAAATTTTTGTAGCGGAGGAAGTTTTTCTTTAGAACCTAATTTTTCCTATAAAGATGGTATACAAACTCCAAAAGGTCAAAGATTTGATGCGAATTTAGAATGTGAATTTAAAGAAAACCAACTTGCAGATTTTAACAATCTTTTAAATGACATCAATTCTATCATAGCTAAAAATAATTTCATCAGCGTTTCAACACCAGCCATACAAACAAAATTTTCAAAAGATACACTAAACAACAACAAAGAAAATCTCTACAAAGAGCTTTTAAAAACATCATACGAATATGAAAAAACTTACTCTTTAGATCTTAATAAAACTTGTGTATTGAAAAATTTACAAGTAAATGCCAATACCAATATCGCACCTAGAATGCTAAATGCAAAATCTGATAATATAGAACTTTCATCTCCAATTATCAGCGAAAAAGAACAAATTTTAAACGCGAAAGCTTTATTTATTTGCAAATAACTTAAGGCAAAATAAACTCCTTTTAAGTTTATTTTGCTATACTTTTATCTTCAATTCTTTCAGAAATTTATGCGGGAATAGCTCAGGGGTAGAGCACAACCTTGCCAAGGTTGGGGTCGCGAGTTCGAATCTCGTTTCCCGCTCCATAATCACCCGCCCGGGTGGTGGAATTGGTAGACACAAGGGACTTAAAATCCCTCGGAATTTTTCTTCCGTGCCGGTTCAAGTCCGGCCTCGGGCACCACTTTTTCAACATTATCAGGGCGACATAGCCAAGCGGTAAGGCATGGGCCTGCAAAGCCTTGATCTCCGGTTCGAATCCGGATGTCGCCTCCAAAAGGCAAAACTTTACTTTATCGGGAGATGGCTGAGTGGTCGAAAGCGGCGGTCTTGAAAACCGTTGAGGGTCACACCTCCAGGGGTTCGAATCCCTTTCTCCCGGCCACCAAGACTTTCTAGTTTATCAAGCTTATATCATTCCTGAAATTATAAAGGATACTACAAATGAAAAATAATACTTCGGTCTTACTATTTTTGTTATATCCTAAAAAAACTTAGAAAAACTATGGCTAATATAATTAAAAATAAGAAATACAAATGGAAAATTTAGAATTTGTTATCTTAAAACAAAAATATAAAATTTTAAAAATATGTCAAATTTTAAAATACAAGGTAGGCAAATGAAAGAATTTTATATGAATTTAGCTTTAAATGAGGCTTGGAAATATCAGTTTTTAACCTATCCAAATCCGGCTGTAGGCTGTGTAATCTTAGATAAAAATGAAAAAATTTTAGCCATAAAAGCTCATGAAAAAGCTGGATTAGCTCATGCGGAACTTAATGCCATAGCTCATGCTTTTAAAAGCTTAAGACCTGAAATTTCATTGCCTAAAGAAGCAAACGCCTTGCATGAGTTTATTTGCAAAAACCATCAAGGTGTATTTAAAGATAGCATAGCTTTTGTCACACTTGAGCCTTGCTCTCATCAAGGAAAAACGCCTCCTTGTGCAAAACTCTTTAGCGAGTTAGGTTTTAAAAAAATTTTCATCAGCGTTAAAGATGGAAATAAAATCGCAAGTGGTGGGGCTGAATTTTTAAAAAAACAAGGCATAGAGGTTGAATTTGACATACTTAAAGAAGAAGGAAAAAAACTTTTAAAACCTTTTTTAAAATGGCAAAAAGGGCAATTTAAACTTTTTAAATTAGCCCTTTCTATGAATGGCTCGCCTTTTGGCAAAATCGTAAGCAATGAGCTAAGTCGCACTTATGCACATAAAATTAGAGCGGTGATTGATTTGCTTGTAGTCGGTGGAGAAACCATAAGAAAAGATCGCCCTATACTAGATACTAGGCTTTGCAAAGCAAAAGCGCCTAATCTTTGTATCTTAAGCCGTCAAAATATAGATAATTTTGATAAAAATATCCCTTTATTTAAAGTTCCAAACCGCCAAATTTATACCCAAATTCCAAGTGAGGCTAAATTTTTAATGTATGAGGGTGGAGAAAATTTTCTCAAAATCTTTAAAGATGGAATAGATATGTTTTTGATTTTTCAAAGTTCAAGTTTAAATGATGAAAAAAATGTTACAATACCTTTAAATTTCAAGCCACTTTATAGGAATTTTTTAGGGAGTGATACTTATGGCATTTATGAACTTTAGTGGATTTTTTTATGCAAGAAATGATTTAAGATTATTTAAAATAGAAAAGAAAAATGAATTAAAATCCTTTTTTTACAAAGACTACACCTTATCAAGCTACAAAGATGATTTAAATTTAAACAATGAAATCTTTTTTTATCAAAGTTTAAAAGAAGGCTTATTTAAAGAAAATGATGAAATTTTAGTTTCAAATTTGGGTAAAAAGATCATACTTTTTAGAAATTTCACTCAAAATTGCGATAATTTTAATGAGGCAAAATTAAAACAAATATTGCTTTTATTTTTTTTGTTATTAGCGAGCGTATTTTTTGCAAGTTTGGCTATGATTAATGAATTTGGAGCCATAGATCTTGTTTTTTTAATGATTTGCTTATTGCTTTTAGTGATGGGAGTAATCAATCTTGGCTTGCTTTTTAAGCAAATTCGTATTCTTAAAAGTTTTTCCAAAGAAGAAATGAAAGAATTTTTAAGTCTAAGAATGAAAAAATACACTAAAGTGTAAAAACACTTTAGCATACTGTTTTTAAATTTGTAGCAAGACCACCTAAAGAAGTTTCTTTGTATTTATAATTCATATCTTTTCCTGTTTCATACATGGTTTCTATAACCTCATCAAGGCTTACCATAGGAGTAGATTTGCGTGTCATTGCCATTCTAGCAGCACTTATAGCCTTAATAGCTCCAAAGGCATTTCTTTCTATGCAAGGAATTTGCACAAGCCCTGCAACTGGATCGCAAGTTAAACCTAGATGATGTTCCATTGCCATTTCAGCAGCGTTGCATGCTTTAAAAGCATTAGCCCCTAAAACTGTTGCCATAGCTGCAGCTGCCATAGAGCTAGCACTACCAATTTCTGCTTGACAGCCTGCTTCTGCTCCGCTAATGCTTGCATTTTTCTTATAAAAAGAACCTATAAGCATTGCTGTTAATAAAAACTCTATAGCCTTTTCATCACTAAAACCTATAGTATGGTTTTTAAGATAAAGCATAACAGCAGGGATAACAGCACATGCTCCATTTGTTGGTGCGGTTACAACTTTTGCTCCGCTAGCATTTTCTTCAGCAATCGCAATAGCATATAAAGAAATAAAATCGATAATGCCCATAGGATCAGCTGTCATCGCCACTCTTTCTTTAAGTCCTTTAGCTCTACGCTTTAAATGAAGTTTTCCAGGCAAATAATCTTCATTTGGATGAGTGCCATTATAATACACTTCTTGCATTACTTCCCAAATTTCAAGACAATAAGCACGAATTTCCTCTTTAGTGTGAAATTGCAATTCGTAACGATAAGAAAGCTCTGCTAAATCCCAATCTCTTTTATCGCAAAGCTCTAAAGCTTCTTTTGCATTGTTAAGCTCTATATCTAGTTTTTTCTTTTTATTTTGGTTGGAATTTTTATCTTTTTTTTCTAATTGTGCAGCTGTTAAAACAAAGCCTCCACCTACAGAATAATAAGTTTCTTCATCAACTAACCCACCTTTACAATCATAAGCTTTAATCTTCATACCATTCTCATGTAAAGGTAAAAAATCTTTGGAAAATATCAAATCTTTTTCATAATTAAAACAAAGTTTTTTCTCACCACAAAAATCAATTTGAGCATTTTCAATAGCATTTTTATTTACTTCATCTTGTATTGCTGTGCTTAAATTTTTAGCTTCTAGGCCATTTAACCCCCAAATTACAGCCTTATCACTCAAGTGTCCTTTACCTGTTAATGACAAAGAACCATAAAGAGTAACCTCAACTCTATCAATTTCATCAAGCTTTTTAGCGACTTTTTTACAAAATAAATTTCCAGCAAGCATAGGCCCTAAAGTATGAGAAGAAGAAGGACCAACACCTATTTTAAAAATGCTTAAATTACTCATTTTTTATCCTTAATTTATAAAAGATCATGAATTGCAGCAGAAATTGCAACTATCCCCATTACCAAAATAAAAAGATCTAAAAATTTATTACGAAATCTTGCCAAAATATCAAAACGATAAATACAATAAAGTGGCATTAAAAAAAGCAAAATAGCCAAAACAGGGCCACCAATAGCCTCGATAATTCCTATAACACTTGGATTTTTATACGCAACAAGCCACGCGATAGCAAAGGTAATGATCGCTGTTAAAGTTTGAGCGAATTTACCTTGAATTCTACCATTACTTGCTTTATATAAAATACCATTTAAGCCTTCTTGAGAACCAAGATAATGCCCTAAGAAACTTTTGCTAATAGCCACAAGTGCAACAATAGGTCCAACATAAGCTAGTAAAGAAACTTCAGGAAATTTATTTGCTATAAAAGTAAGAATATTGATATTTTGATCTTTTGCTGATGCAAAATCTTCTGGTGTAAAGGTTAAAGCACAAGAAAAAACAAAAAACATTACAACAAAAACCATAAGAATAATTGCCAAAGAAATAATTTTTCTAGCGCGAGGTTCAGCATAACCACCATATTCTTTTTTACAATAACAAGCAAGTGAAGAAATGATAGGAGAGTGATTAAAACTAAATACCATCACAGGAATAACAAGCCATAAAGTAACCCAAAAATTACTTGTTGAAATTACGGAAAAATCAACATTTGCAAATAACGATAAATTCCATTGTGGAATTAAAAGCAATGAAAAAATAAATAAAAATATAATAAAAGGAAAAACAAGAAAACTCATTGCTTTTGTTACAACATTTTCACCAAGAATAGAAATCAAAACCAAAACTCCAACAATCAAAAAACTCACCCACCAACGAGCAGCATGAGTAAGATCTGCATTGAAATTGAACTGATTGATTAAGAACTCAAGCAAAGTTGTTGTAAGATTAGCACTATAAACCAATAAAATAGGCAAAATAGCAAAAAAATACAAAAGTGTAATTAAAAATCCACCGCCCTTGCCAAAATAACTTTCTGCAACAAAAGTAATATCATCTTTTGGATTAGAACTTGAAAGCACAAAGCGACATAAATTTCTATGAGCTAAGTAAGTCATAGGAAAAGCTAAAACAAGTATAACTAACAAAGGTATCAATCCACCAAGCCCAGCACTAATAGGTAACAAAAGTACGCCGGCTCCAATAGCTGTTCCAAAAAGAGATAAAACCCACCTTGTATCGTGACTAGTCCATTTAGGAGTATTCATTATTCTTCCTTAAATTTAAGATTACATCTCTTTTATTTTAGCAAAATATTTATAAATAATTATTTTTTAAAAAAAATATTTTAAATCTTATGTAACATTTTATAAATTTAATTTTATAAAAAAACAATCACTTGTATCAATAAAGTATTATTTTAAAACTAAATATATTTTGGGTTTTGCAATCAAAAAATAAAAATTTGGAAGACTATGCTTCCAAATTTTTGCATCAAATTTTCTAAGGGAGTTAAATTTTCAAAAATTAATCTAATTTTTGACCTAGGATATTTCCTTGCATATCTGTATAAACTTCCATATTGTTATTAAACTTAAATTTATAACCATTAATTTCTTTGTCTACTTCAAGAATTTGAGCATTTGATTGAGTTGCACTCACTTTTTTCATAACATTAGGTAAGATAGTATGTGGCAAAGCCTTATATTTTCCATCAACTTCTTTCCACTCTCCATTGATCATAAAATCAATTTCAGTTCCATCATTTAAAATCACATCATAAGAATCTATATCTTTTTTCACCAAACCAATTTGAGCGGTTTTAAAATTTTTAGAAATAAATTCTTTGGCATTATTTGGAAGTTCGCTAGCAGGAACAACCATATCTTTAGCTAAAAGCACCGTAGTACCCAACAAAGCAAGTAAAGTTAGTTTTGCTTTCATAATTTCTCCTTTTTTTGTCTTGGTTGGCGAAAGTTTAACTCAAAACTGTGAAGTGAATGTGAAACTTAAAAAATAATTTTCAAACTTTCATTCTCAACACTTATACCTTGACTTTTTATAAATTTTATTTCTTTTCCATCTTCAAATTTTAAAATATCTTTATCTTTTAGATTAATATCATAAGTTAAAATATGCAAAACAATATCATAAATACAAAAGAAAAGTTCTTTTTCTTCTATGTTTAAATCACAAACTTCAAGTTCTAATTTATCAAAATTTCTAAGCCCATAAGTATAAGCATTAACTCCATTTTCACTAGGATAAACACTAACATATATCCAATTATATACCGGCAAGCGATTATCATCTAACATTTTTGCATTTTCTATATAAAAACTGGGCTCTAAAACAACTGCACCTGTATAAAAACCTAAAGCATGTTTATTTTCCAAACATAAAGCTGCAATTTTCGTAAACATTTTAGCTTGTTCTAATTTGCTTTGATCTTGACTTAGCACCGCTATAAGAAGATGAGCTTTATGTTTTTTAGTTTGCTCTAAGGCATCTTTCCACATAAAATTAAAATTTGCATAGTATTCTGCTTCGTGATTAGGTATAGGATTTTTAATCAAATTTAGAGTAACTAACATATTTTCATATGAAAAAATCACGCCCTCTTTGGTAAAATTTTCATCAGCTATTTTTATATTAAATTTATCTTCTAAAATGCTTTTTAACTCCGAAAAATTAAAATCAACTTCATCAAGAAGAACAAAAGAGGTAAAATTGTGATTTAAATCTATAGTCATGTTAAACCCTATTAAATTTTTATAAATTATAACCTAATAAAAATAAATACTATAAACAAGAATTTCTTAAAAATTATGATAATTGATATTAATTATAAATTTATTTTTTATACAGTATAATCTTTTAAAATTTATAAGTATATTTTTGGAGAAAAATATGGAATTTTTAAAAGATTACATCGATTTAATTATCTTTTTAATTCTAGGAATTATGGCATTTATAGCTTTTTGGTGTGTTGTAGAAAGAATGCTATTTTTTAGAAAAATTAACTTTAAAAATTATGAGAATCAAGAGCAATTTGATGATGCGATTAGTGAAAATTTAACCACTATATATATCATCTATTCCAATGCCCCTTATATAGGACTTTTAGGCACTGTAATAGGCATCATGGTTACATTTTACGAAATGGGCTTGGCGGGCAATATAGATGTCAAATCTATAATCGTGGGGCTTTCTTTAGCTCTTAAAGCTACAGCCTTAGGACTTTTGGTTGCTATTCCTGCTTTAATGGCTTATAATGCCTTACTTAGAAAAGTTTCCCTCTTAAGCAATGCTTATAAGGCAAATAAAAATGCTTAAACTACCAAAAAATGAAGGTTTAAATATAGTCCCATTTATAGACATTATGCTTGTTTTGCTTGCTATAGTGCTTAGTATTTCAACCTTTATTGCGCATGGAAAAATTCAAATCTCACTTCCTTCAAGTGAAAATGCTACCAATATAAGCAATAATGAAAAAAAACTTCTTATAACCATAGACGAAAAAAATACTTTTTATTTAAATGATAAATTAGCTGATTTAAATGAAGTTCAAAATGCTATTTTTTCACTTGATAAAAAAACCATAGTAGAACTAAAAAGCGATAAAAATGCTAAATTTGAAAGCTTTGTAAAAATTATAGATTTTTTAAAAGCCAAAGAACATGAAAATTTTCAGATTCTTACTGAGAAAAACAAATGAAAACTTTATTTTTAAATCATAAATACCAAGCTTCTTATATAACTTTTATAGTCTTTATACCTTTACTTTTTGTCATTTTTCACTCGAATGACTTTTTTAAAATGGAAATTAAAAATGAAGATTCTTTTTCTTTGGCAATAAAACAATTTACCCAAACTAATCCAACAAATGAGACTAAACCAACAGAGTCCATTATAGAACCTATCAAACCAAAACCTCAGCCAAAAGTTATTAAAAAACTCCTGAAAAAATGCAAAAAAAGATAAAAAAAACACCTCCACACCCAATACCAAATAAAACCCCAATAGCACCAACTCAAGAAGTTAAAACTTTTACAAAAACAACTGATACAAATGTCAAACCTAAGATCACTCAATTAACACAAGGAAAAGATAATCACCCTGTATTAAAAGAAATCCAAAAAGCTATACAACAAGCACAATTTTATCCAAGGCAAGCAAAAAAATGCGTATGCAAGGAACTGTAAAAGTAGAATTTTTATGGAAAGAAAACAAAACTTTAGCAGATTTAAAAATCATCGAAAGCTCGGGATATGATTTGTTAGATAAAAGTGCTTTAGAAAGCATAAGAAAAGCTTCTTTAAATTTTCCACACTATAATGGAGATTTAAGAATTACACTACCTATTATATATGATTTTAAAACCCTAAGAGGGTAAAATTATAATTTGCTACACTCTCTTATCTACAATTTGTGCTTCTTGATTTTCAATTTTATTTTGAAAATCTTTACTTAAATTCTGACTTAATTCTTGCAAAGATTTTTGCTTCAGTTTTTCAAATTCTTCAGGATTGCTAGCCTCAAGCTTTGCCTGCTCATCAGCACTTAAAGCATTTAAACCTTTTTCTTGGGCTTTTTGAAGCAAATCTTCGTCTTCTTTTTCTTTGATATTATTTTCCTTATCATCTTTTTTATTGATTTTTTGCGGATCTATGGTTTTCATAGCACTAGCTCCACTACCTGATGCTTCTTTAATGTCGCTTAAAATTTCTCTCATGCTAGGTTCTTTAACATCACTATCATCAACTTTACCATCTTTATTTACATCTTTATCAATAAAAAAATTTAATTTTTCTTCTATATTTGCATCATCAGATATTTTTTCATCGCTTGTTTTAAAGCCTAAATTTTGCATACTTTGTTGAAGGGTATTTGTATTAAAATTTAATTTTACACTTTGTTGTTTATTATTTAAATTTGAATTTAAAGAACCAAAATTATCTTTTACACTTTCAAACCAATTTGAAACAAATTGGTTTGCTTCGCCATTAAGCCTTATACTACCATCATTTCTAGCAACATAATTCGTATAAGAACCGAAATTTTTTTGTAAACTACTATAATTTTCATCGCTTAAATTTAAAGCTATAAGTTCACCTTGCTTATTTTCAAAAACAACCTTAACACCATCGCTATTTAAACTCGAAAGATCTTGCACGGGAATTTTATCTTGATCTTCTTTTTTTAATACGCTAAGCTCTTTTTTATCAACATTATTAGTTAAAGAATGGGTTAAACTAGCAGAAGTATCGATTTTCATTATTTATCCTTTTTTACATTTTGCAAATAAGCCTAAACGACACATTTTTCTCTCATGTGAATTTTTTAAAGAATTACACTTTTTAAGTTCTTGCTCGTAGTTAACACAAGAATTTGCAAAAGCAAAAGAACTCAAAATGCTTAAAACCAAAATTATTTTTAACACTTTCCAATCCTTATTTTAAAGATTTTTTAGTTAAAATTATATCTTTTATAATCGACAAAATCTTAAAAAATTTTATATTCTTAGAAAGGAATCAATGAAAGCATTAGCTCTTTTTAGCGGTGGGCTTGATAGTATGCTTGCAATGAAACTCATCACTGCACAAGGCATAGAAGTTAAAGCTCTAAATATCAACATAGGTTTTGGAAGTACAAGTGATAAAAGCGAAATCATGAAAAAGCGTGCAGCGATGGTAGGTGCAGATTTTGAAATGATAGATGTAAGAAATTCCTATCTTCAAGAAGTGCTTTTTAATCCACAATATGGCTATGGCAAACATTTTAATCCTTGTATAGATTGTCATGCTTTTATGTTTAAAACTGCTCTTGCTATGTTAAAAGAAGAAAATGCAAGTTTTATCATCACAGGAGAAGTTTTAGGACAACGCCCTATGAGTCAAAGAAGTGATGCAATGGCAAAGGTTAAAAAACTTGCTCTTGATGAAGAAGATTTAATCTTGCGTCCTATGTGCGCAAAAAACCTACCTCTAACCAAACCTGAAAGAGAAGGTTGGGTAGATAGAGAAAAACTCGAAGGCATTAGCGGAAGAAGTCGCAAAAGACAACTTGAACTTGCAACTAAATTTGGCTTAGAAGATTTTGAAAGCCCAGGCGGAGGTTGTTTGCTGACCCTTGATAGTTTTGCTAAAAAAATTCGAGATTTTATAGAATTTGACAAAGATATGCAGGTTAATGACGCACAACTTTTAAAATATGGTCGTCATTTAAGATTACCCAATGGAGCTAAAATGATCATAGGTAGAAATGAACTTGAAAATACTCTTTTAAAAGGTTTAAAAACTCCTAAATATGAAGTAATAGAACTTGGAGATTTAATCGGAGCTTACTCTTTGGTAGATGAAAAAATTTCAGAAAAAGACTTAGAACTTGCCTTAAAAATAGCCCTTACCTATACTAAACACGAAGTAGGAAAAAGCTATGAACTTAAATTTAAAAATCAAGCTTATACAAGTATAGCTTTTGAAAATAAGGCTGATATTAATCAATTTTTTATTAGTTAAAGTATAAAGTATTTAGCAAAACAAGCGATATAGTATTTGAATCTTTTCAAAATATTGCAATCAAGCCCATGAAAATGGGCTTTTTTTATTTTAATCCATAAGCATTTTTTAAATTGTTTAAATTCGCACTCGCATTCAAAAGCAAACAATCAGCCAAAACTAAACGCACCATAGCACTAGCTACAACACTTCCTCTAACACCTACACAAGGATCATGCCTACCTTTGAGTTCAAATTCCAAATTATTGCCAAATTTATCTATACTTTCTTGCTTGGCAAAAATAGAAGGAGTAGGTTTAAAATAAGTTTTTAAAATAAGATTTTCTCCATTTGAAATTCCTCCTAAAATTCCTCCGCTATGATTGCTTAAAAACTTGCCATCTTTTAAAGCATCATTATTACACGATCCGCGCATTTTGCTTGCATTAATACCTTCGCCTATTTCAACTGCTTTAACAGCATTAATTCCCATTAAAGCATGAGCTAATTTAGAGTCTAACTTATCATAAAGAACTTCTCCAAGTCCTATAAGCATACCACTAACTTTTGTAAAAACAGCAGCGCCTACGCTATCTTTTGAATTTCTAGCATTTAAAATTTCATTTTTAAAGTCACTTTCTAGTTTTGGATCAAGGCAAAAAATTTCACTTTTCTTAGCAAATTCAAAATCAAATTCTTTTTCTTTCAAATTTGATACAAAAGTTCCTACCCCAAAAACACCACTTTGAACACAAATGCCAAATTCACGCAAAAGCATCGCTGCAACTGCACCACCAGCCACTCTAGCAACACTTTCCCTAGCACTTGATCTACCCCCACCCCTATGATCTCTTATGCCATATTTATAAAAATAAGTAAAATCCGCATGAGCAGGACGAAATAGATCTTTTAAATTATCATAATCCTTAGAATGGGCATTTTCATTAAAAACCACTATAGCTATGGGATGACCCGTTGTATATCCTTCAAAAACCCCGCTTAAAACCTGAGCTTTATCGCTTTCTTTTCTTGGTGTTGCAAATTTACTTCCGCCTTTGCGTTTATCAAGCTCATTTTGCAAAAATTCTTCATCAAATTTAACTCCAGCAGGTATTCCATCAATAATACATCCAACAGCCACACCATGAGACTCACCAAAACTTGTAAATTTCAATCTCGTACCAAAGGTATTCACTATAAAGCTCCTAATTTCTCAAGTGCAATTTTTGCTGCCATTTGCTGTGCTTCTTTTTTGCTTCCTGCAATAGCTCTTGCAAGTTCTTTACCATCAAGCATTAAAGCAATTTCAAATTGCTTTAAATGATCAGGGCCAAAAGCACGCACTGTTTCATACTGCGGAGTTTGTCCGATTTTTCCCTGTGTAATCTCTTGTAATTTTGTTTTATAATCTTTTATAAGAATTTTTGCATCAATTTGAGGGAAATTTTTTTCTATAAGCCTTAAAGCAATAGTTTTTGCAAACTCAAACCCAGCTTCTAAATGTATAGCACCTATAATAGCTTCTAACGCATCTGAAAGTATAGAAGGCTTTTCTTTTCCTCCATTGTTTTCCTCAGCAACACTCATAAGAATAAAATCGCCCAAATTTAAACTATTTGCAATTTTTGCAAAAGACTTTTCATTCACTAAAGCCGCTCTAAGCTTAGATAAATCTCCTTCGGCATCTTTAGCGAATTTATGAAAAAGGTATTCACCCACAACTAAATCAAGCACAGCATCACCTAAAAATTCCAAGCGTTCGTTGTTGTAAGATTTTTTAAAACTTTTATGGGTTAAAGCATGTATAAGAAGATTTTTATCTTTAAATTCATAAGTTAAACTCTGCTCTAGTTTTTCAATGTTTTTCATCATTTTCCCTTGCAATTTTCAAAGCAGCTTCACGCGCCAATGTATCACACCTTTCATTTTCCAAATGTCCATTATGTGCTTTTACCCAAAAAGCCTTAATCTTATGAGATTTTGCCACTTTAATATATTCCTTCCATAAATCTATATTTTTTTTACCTTTAAAATCCTTTTTTATCCATCCTTCTAGCCATTCATTAATACTTTGAACCATTAGGTTAGAATCTGTAAAAAGCGAAATTTCACAAGGCTCTTTTAAAGCCTTCAAAGATTCAATAATTGCCATTAACTCCATTCTATTGTTAGTGGTATTAGCCTCAGCTCCAAAACCTTCCTTTTGATACTCCTTATAACGCAAAATATAAGCCCATCCGCCAAAACCTGGATTATTAAGACATGAGCCATCTGTATAAATTTCAATGTGTTTCATTGTTTTTCACTTCATAAATAATTTTACAAGTATTAAACTCATAACAAACAGGACAGTGATAAAAAAACAAAGGCATAACATTTTTACACTCAGAACAACGATATGAAAATTCTAACCCCGCATTAAAAGAATTATCTTTTAAAATTTTTAACATTTTAAAGTTAGAATTTTTAAAAACAAACTGGTGCGTATCATCATGCTTTGAAATTTTACCCAAAGCATAAAAGAATTCTAAAAAATCTTGATTTTCTAAATTAAACGCTTCATTTTCTCTATAAAGCAAATCACAAATATCAAAAAAATTTTGCCCTAAAAACATATGATATTTTTCAAAAACTAAACGCCCCAACATAGGATTATCTTCTATTTTAAATTCTAAAAGTTTTTTCTTTTTTTCTTCATCAGTAATATTAAAAGTACAAAGTTCTAAAGCTTTGATAAAATCACTCTCTTTTTGTACATCTTCATTAAGTTCAAAAAGACATTCTAAAAGTTCTAAATTTTCTTTATAAGAACGAAGTTTTAAATAAACAATTTTTAAAAGTTTTAAGGCTTGTATATTTCTTGGACGCAGTTTTAAAGCTTGTAATAAAACTTCTTTTGCACGCTCTAAAAATCCTGCTTTAAAATAAACTTTTGCTAAAGAAAGGAAAATAAATTCTCTTTCTTGTTTATCTTTACATTTTTCAAGAGCAATCAAATAAATTTGAGTTGCTTTTTCAAATTCCCCACTTTTGGTAAAAATTTCGGCCAAAAAACTTAAATTTCCAAAACTCAAGCTACTATTTCTTAATAACTCTTTATGAGCGTTATCCATTTCAAATTTTTTTATAAATTTTTCAAGCTTTTGTTCTTCATCTTTGCTAGCAAATATTTTCCAAATATAATTTGCAACAGCTACAACAAATACTAAAATGGTTAAAATTATAAGCCCTACTAAAGGGTCTCTGTATTCTACAAAGAAAAAATCCATAGTCTCGCTCTAAAAATTTTATGCCAAATTATAGCCAAATCTTTGTATAATTTTAACAAGGTTTGTAAAATGATAACTAAAGAAAGTATAGAAAATTTATCCCAAAGACTTAATATTGTTGATATTATAGAAAATTATATTGAAGTAAAAAAACAAGGCTCTAGTTTTGTATGTATCTGTCCTTTTCATGCAGATAAAAACCCGTCTATGCATATCAATCCTACCAAAGGTTTTTATCATTGTTTTGCTTGCAAAGCTGGTGGAGATGCTTTTAAATTTGTAATGGATTATGAAAAATTAAGTTTTGCCGATGCAGTTGAAAAAGTTGCAAGCCTTAGTAATTTTACTTTGAGTTATACAAAAGAAAAACAAGAAAATAAAAAAGAGCTAAAGTCTATACTACCAAGCTTAAATGCGTATTTTAAAGATAATCTCAAACACCACAAAGAAGTTTTAACCTATCTTTACCAGAGAGCTTTAAATGACAAAGATATAGCCAAATTCGAATTAGGTTTTGCAGGAGCAAGTGAAGATAGTATAAGATTATTGCAAAATCAAAAAATTCCTTTAGAAGATGCTATGAGTGTTGGAGCTTTAAAAAAAGATGAAAATAATGAATTTTACGCAAGTTTTATATGGCGTATCACCTTTCCAATCTACGATCATAAAGACTTATTGGTAGGGTTTGGAGGGCGCACTTTAAATCCCAATGTACCGGCAAAGTATGTAAATTCACCCCAAAATATACTTTTTGATAAAAGTAGAATTTTTTATGCTTTTAACATCGCTAAAGAAAATATAGCCAAAAAAAAAGAAATAATAGTATGTGAAGGCTACATGGATGCAATAGCTTTTCACAAAGCAGGGTTTAACAATGCTGTAGCAGTTCTTGGAACAGCATTAACCGAACATCATCTACCCTTAATCCGCCGTTATGATGCAAAAGTGATTTTATGTTTTGACAATGATGAAGCAGGATTAAAAGCTGCGACACGATCTGCATTTTTATTAAGCACAAACAAAATAGACGGTAAAGTGGCAATTTTGCAAGGCGGAAAAGATCCTGCTGAGCTCGTAGCAAAAAATGAAAGCACAAAACTCCATAATATACTCGATGAAGGAATAGAGCTTGGTGAATTTTATATCAGACGCTTAATATCCACTCATTCCATAATTTCTGCTCTTGATAAACAAAAAGCTTTAGAAACTATACAAAAATTCACCTTTAATCTTGAACCTTTAGTGGCAAATTCTTACACTAGTCTAGTTTCAAATTTATTAAAAGTGGATGAAAAATTTATTGTCTTATCACAAAATTCAAAAAAAACCATACAAACCCCTTTAATTTCTCAAAATAAATACAATTTTCCTAAAGAAAAAATTCACATTGCAGAATTAGAACTTATAGCCTTTTTAAAACAGCATCCAGATATATGTAACGATTTTAAGCAAATTAGTGATAGTGTTTGTTTTAAACATAAGATTTTATTGGATAAAATTTTAGAAAAAAAAGGTTATGAAGATAGTGATATTAGAGAATTTGAAAGTAAAAATATTCGAAAAAATTTAAACTATAGCGAATTCTTGTTAGGTATTTGCAAGGTTAATTTAGCTTTTTTAAACAATGTAAAAATTAAAAATTCTACACTCGCATTAAAAAAACAACTTTTTACGCTTATTGATAAAAATTTAAATCTTTTAATTAAAAATTTAAATACCGAAGAATTAAATAATTTTTTAAAAGAATATTTAAGCTTCTTAAAATATGAAAAAAACGAAGAAATTCTGCAACAATCATTTAGAAACTTAAATGGAATTTTTGGTAACAAAAACTTTACAGCTTATGATTTAGGATTTAGCATACAAAATAATGACGAACCTTTTTAATTTATTTAAATTTCAAGCCTTAATTTACCTTTTTTTAAACACAATCACGCTAAAGTATATAAAAATTTTTAAGGATAAATTATGATGCCTTTTAGTGATGAAGAGCTTATAAATCCTGTTAAAGCAAGTTTAGAAAAGAGCTTACCTATGCTTGAACATGATGGCGGAGGGCTTGAATTTTTAGGAATTAAAAATGGGATCGTTTATGTCCATTTAATAGGAGCTTGTAAAGGCTGTGCATCGAGTGGAACAACGCTAAAATACGGTCTTGAAAGGCAACTTAAGATTGATATTCATCCGGAAATCACTATAATCAATTTAAACGGCGGAGCAGACGAATTTGCAAAATTATAAAAAACTTGGAATTGAACATTTTTACAAAAAAGATTTTAAAACTGCAAAAATGTATTTTTCTATGGCTTATGAAAAACGCAAAAATAAACGCTTGCTAAATTTTATCTGCCTTTGTGATCTTGCTTTAAAATCTCCTAAAGAAGCTTCTTTACTTTTTGATTTTTATATAGAACATTACAAAATCTCTAGCATTGATAAAGACTTAGAAGAAATTTTAAGTACAATTGAATTTAAAAAACAAGAAAACAAACAGGAAAACGAATTTGAAAACGAATTTGAAGATGGGCATGCGTTAAATTATCAAGATTTTTTAAAAAGCGAAGAAGAACTTGGCTTTCAAAAAAGTTTTGAAAATATCATTAACAGCACTAAATTAGTTATTGATAATCGTGATGATTTTTTAGATTTTTTGGAAAAATTACTTGATAATGGCTATAAAGATATGACTTTAAATTACATAGAAAATGTTATGCCTCATTTTTGGGCAAATAATAGATTTATCAAACTCCAAGAAAAACTCATGGGATTTAAAAGTGAAATTAAAACTTGAAAATTCATTCATTACAGATAACACCTTAGAGTGTGAAAAAGAATGCTTTTTTTTGCAAACCACACAAAATGCTAAATTTCACGCTCAAGCCTTAGAAAAAGGTGCAAAAATCATTGATGTAAATGAGTGTAAAAAACTTTTAAAAATCGATGAAAAGATTCAAATCATAGGAATCACAGGAACCAATGGCAAAACCACAACCGCAGCAGCGATTTATTCTATCTTATTGGATTTAGGTTATAAATGCGGGCTTTGTGGGACAAGAGGAGCTTTTATCAACGATGAACAAATCGATGAAAAATCCTTAACCACCTCCCCTATTCTTAAAACCTTAGAATACCTACAAATAGCCACTCAAAAAAAATGTGATTTTTTCATCATGGAAGTAAGCTCACACGCGCTCGTTCAAAACCGCATCGAAGGCTTAAATTTTGCTGCTAAAATTTTTACCAATATCACTCAAGATCATTTAGATTTTCACGGTACTTTTGAAAATTATAAAGAAGCAAAAGAACTTTTTTTTACCGATGAGAGTTTAAAATTTATCAACAAAGATGCTTTGGCTATTAAATTTAATGTGCGTAATGCTTTTACTTATGGCATAGAAAATCCTGCTTTATATCAAATCAAAGCTTATTCTTTAGAAGAAGGCATTAGTGCTATTGTAACAAATAAAAATCAAACTTTTCACATAGACTCGCCCTTGCTAGGACTTTTTAATCTTTACAATCTTCTAGTTGCTAGTGCTTGTGTGAATGAACTCGTAAAGCCTGATTTAAAAGACTTGGAAAAAGCTATCAGTGGATTTGGCGGGGTTTGTGGCAGGGTAGAACAAGTAGCAAAAGGTGTGATTGTAGATTTTGCTCATACGCCCGATGGCATTGAAAAAGTGCTTGACACTCTTAAAAATAAAAAACTCATCGTTGTTTTTGGAGCAGGTGGAGATAGAGATAAAACCAAACGCCCTTTAATGGGAAAAATCGTCGAACATTTTGCAAAAATTGCTATCATTACAAGTGACAATCCACGCAGCGAAGAACCAAAAACCATCATGGAAGAAATTTTATCAGGCTTTACTAAAAAAGAAAAAGTTTTAATGATAGAAGATAGAAAAGAAGCTATAAAAAGAGCTTTAGAACTAAAAGAAAATGACGATTTAGTCGTTATTTTAGGCAAAGGTGATGAAACTACTCAAGAAATTAAAGGGATAAAATATCCTTTTAGTGATAAAGTAGTTGTTAATGAAATTTTAAAAAATCAAGGATAATCAATGTTTGAAAATATGGATTTTTCTAAAATGGGAGAACTTTTAAATCAAGTTCAAGAAAAAGCAAAAAATATAGAACTAGAACTTGCAAATCGTGAATTTAGTGCCAAAAGTGGAGCAGGACTTGTTAAAATAAGTGCCAATGGAAAGGGTGAAATTATCGATGTTAGCATTGATGATTCTTTACTTGAAGATAAAGAATCCTTGCAAATTTTACTTATTTCTGCAATTAATGATGTTTTGGCTATGGTTGCACAAAATCGTTCAAGTATGGCGAATGATGTTTTAGGCGGTTTTGGAGGTATGAAATTATGAAAAAAATTTTAATTATTTGCATGCTTTTTACTTTGTCTTTTGGTATAGAAAGACCTAAATTTGAAGATTTTTTAGCAGGTTATGAAAGAAATAAGGCAAGCATGCTCAACTATGAAGGAATGCCAGCTTTTGCACTCAGTGAAAATTTACTTGCTGTGTTAAAACAGCCTAATGCTAAGCTTAACAAATATGTAAAATACGATCCATTTTTAAATTTATATCTTGTAAGAACTGACTTTAGCCTAATCCCTACTCCTATGGGTGATGAAGAAAAACTTACTCGTAATGATTGGGTTGGAATTTGGGATCCTAATAAACCTTATATAGGGCATATTAAGTATTTAGCTCAAAATATTGATGAAAAAGATCAACTTGATTTTAATTCTAAAATAGGACTTTTAGGGACTCCATGCTGTGAAATGATGGGGATTGCTTTAAATAATAGCTCTTTTATAGGCAATCGCTATTTAAAACATTTTATGAAATATAACGATGTTTATTGGGGGGATATTGGCGTTGATTTTGTTGTTCGAGAAAATAAAATTTATGTTAACAATGTAAGAAAAAATCCACAATTTTTAATCAACGATCAAGTTATAAGTGTTGATGGCTTGCCCGCCAATGATTTAAGAAAACTCAATGAAAAAATTCTTTTTGCAGATCGCGGAAGCACTCTTTATTTTCAAGTGTTGCGTGATAATATGGATTTAAATATTTCTACTGAAGTTTTTGCAAAAGATTTGAGCAAATTTAACCTTCCTGATTCTAAACCAAAACCAAAAATTACAAATTTCACAAGCAATCTTGGTTTAACGGTTAATACTAGTCTTGTTGTAACCAAAATAGATCCAAAATCAAAAGCATCAAATGCAGGATTTATGGTAGGAGATAAAATTTTACGCGTTAATAATATTATTTTAAATAATTTTAAAGAATTACAAAATATTTTAAGTGCTGGTAATGACTTTAGCATCTTAATTGAACGCAAAAGTACTAAATTACCTTTATCAAATTTCAACAATGAACTAGGCGGAAATGCCAACTCAGGTGGCGATGGTAAATTTCAATTTTTCATAAGGCTTACTAAGTGAATTTAAAAGAACTTTTTATCCATCACTTAGAAAAAAATCTACCTAAAGTTGAAAGCTTTCATCCTTTTTTTAATGAAGCTTTAGCACTTATGTTAAAAGCGGGGGGAAAGCATTTTCGCGCACAATTGCTTTTAAGCGTAGTACAAAGCAATAAACCTGAACTTTTAAATCAAGCTTTAGATGTGGCTTTAGCTTTGGAGTTTATCCATACTTATTCACTCATACACGATGATTTACCCGCTATGGATAATGCAGACTTTAGACGAGGAATTCCAACCTTACACAAAAGCTACGATGAAACTACAGCCATCTTAGTGGGTGATGCTTTAAATACTGAAGCTTTTTTAGTTCTAAGTCATGCTCATTTAAAAGATGAAATCAAAATCAAACTCATCAAAACCCTTGCCTTTAATGCAGGACTTAATGGAATGGTCATAGGACAAGCTATTGATTGTTTTTTTGAAGACAAAAGACTGAGTTTAAATGAACTTGAGTTTTTACACACACATAAAACCGCAAGATTAATCGCTGCAGCTTTAAAAATGGGTTGTGAAATTTGCGAACTTAACAACGAAGAAAGCAATCAAATTTACAAACTTGGTTTAAAACTAGGACTGATTTTTCAAATCAATGATGATATTATCGATGTAACCACAAGTCAAGAACAAAGCGGAAAGCCTACTAACAACGATATTCATAAAAATTCTTTTGTCAATTTACTTGGACTTGAACAAGCCATAAAAACAAAAGAAAATCTTCTTAGTGAATGCGAACAAGACTTAGAAAAACTTAATGAAAAACTCGCACAAATGATACAAAATTTAATAATTCAATACTTATAAAGGCAAAAAATGGACATTCAAATTTTACAAGAACAGGCAAATACTCTAAGATTTTTAAGTGCCGATATGGTGCAAAAAGCAAACTCAGGACACCCAGGTGCACCTTTGGGTTTAGCAGATATTTTAAGTGTTTTAAGTTATCATTTAAAACACAATCCTAAAAATCCCACTTGGCTAAACCGCGATAGACTTGTATTTTCAGGCGGACATGCAAGTGCTTTGCTTTATAGTTTTTTACATTTAAGCGGCTATGACTTAAGCTTAGAAGATCTTAAAAATTTCCGCCAACTTCATTCTAAAACCCCTGGACACCCTGAAATTTCAACTCTTGGAGTAGAAATCGCTACAGGCCCTTTAGGACAAGGCGTTGCCAATGCTGTAGGCTTTGCTATGGCAGCAAAAAAAGCACAAAATTTGCTAGGCAGTGATTTAATCGATCATAAAATTTATTGTCTTTGCGGAGATGGGGATTTACAAGAAGGCATTTCTTATGAAGCTTGTTCTTTAGCAGGACTTCACAAACTTGATAACTTCATACTTATTTATGATAGCAACAATATCTCCATAGAAGGCGATGTAGGTTTAGCCTTTAACGAAAATGTAAAAATGCGTTTTGAAGCACAAGGATTTGAAGTTTTAAGTATAAATGGACACGATTATGAAGAAATCAATAAAGCCTTAGAACAAGCTAAAAAATCCACAAAACCTTGTCTTATCATCGCAAAAACAACTATAGCAAAGGGTGCAGGAGAGCTTGAAGGCAGTCATAAAAGCCATGGCGCACCTTTGGGTGAAGAAGTGATTAAAAAAGCCAAAGAACAAGCAGGTTTTGATCCAAATATCAGTTTTCATATCCCACAAGCAAGCAAAATCCGCTTTGAAAGTGCTGTAGAACTTGGGGATTTAGAAGAAGCAAAATGGAAAGATAAGCTTGAAAAAAGTGCTAAAAAAGAACTTTTAGAAAGGCTATTAAATCCTGATTTTAACAAGATAGCTTATCCTGATTTTAAAGGAAAAGATCTTGCTACAAGAGATAGTAATGGTGAAATTTTAAATGTTTTAGCTAAAAATTTAGAAGGATTTTTAGGTGGAAGTGCAGATTTAGGCCCTTCGAATAAAACAGAACTTCACAGTATGGGAGACTTTGTAGAAGGTAAAAATATCCATTTTGGTATCAGAGAACACGCTATGGCAGCGATTAACAATGCTTTTGCAAGATATGGAATTTTCTTACCATTTTCGGCAACTTTTTTCATCTTTAGCGAGTACTTAAAACCTGCCGCAAGAATAGCAGCTCTAATGAAAATCAAACATTTTTTCATTTTCACACACGATAGCATAGGCGTGGGCGAAGATGGACCAACACACCAACCTATAGAACAACTTAGCACTTTTAGAGCTATGCCAAATTTTTTAACCTTTAGACCTGCTGATGGGGTGGAAAATGTCAAAGCTTGGCAAATAGCCCTAAATGCTGATATTCCGAGTGCTTTTCTGCTTTCACGCCAAAAACTCAAAGCTCTAAATGAACCTGTTTTTGGAGATGTAAAAAATGGAGCGTATTTACTCAAAGAAAGCAAAGAGGCTAAATTTACACTTTTAGCAAGTGGAAGTGAAGTTTGGCTTTGTTTAGAAAGTGCAAACGAACTTGAAAAACAAGGTTTTGCTTGTAATGTTGTTTCCATGCCTTGTTTTGAACTTTTTGAAAAACAAGATAAAGCTTATCAAGAAAGATTGTTAAAAGGTGAAGTTATAGGTGTTGAAGCAGCACATTCTAATGAACTTTATAAATTTTGCCATAAAGTGTATGGCATAGAAAGTTTTGGAGAAAGTGGCAAAGACAAAGATGTGTTTGAACACTTTGGATTTAGCGTTTCAAAGCTTGTAAATTTTATCCTTAGCAAATAAAATGAATACAAATTTCAAATTTCAAAATAACACTCTTTTTATCTTTGGAATTTGGGATAAAACAAGCATTTATAAGTTAAAAATAAAAGATTTTTTAGCTTTGATCCAAAGCAAGGAAGTGATTTTTGATTTTAAAGATCTAAAAGCAATCGATACCGCTGGAGTGAGATTTTTCCTTGCTTTGGAAAATGATCTTAAAGATAAAAATATTAAAATCGCCAAAGAAGGCTTAAATTCACGCTTTCAAACCCTTTTTGAACTTTGTGAAAAAAACTACCAAAGACTAAGCAAAACAAAAAAATCACATAAAAATTTCAGTGAATACTTTATCGATCTTGGAAAATTAAGTTTAGAACTTTTAAAAATTTTAAGAAAATTCATCAATTTCACAGGAGCTTTTTTCACAAGTCTTTTTTTATGCCTTAAAAATCCTAAAAATTTTCGCTTTATTGCTTTTTTATATCATATAGAAAATTCTGCTTTTAAAGCCTTACCTATAGTTATTTTAACTGCTCTTTTAGTAGGAGTGGTTTTAGCCTATCAGGCTGCTTATCAACTCGCACAATTTGGAGCCAATATTTTCATAGTGGATTTGATGGGAATTTCAGCCACTAGAGAACTTGCACCTTTAATCGCTGCCATAGTGATCGCAGGAAGAAGTGCAAGTTCTTATACCGCACAAATTGGAGTGATGAAAATTACTGATGAAATTGCAGCTATGAATACTATGGGTTTTCGTTCTTTTGAATTTATTATTATTCCACGTGTCATGGCTTTGATAGTGGCTATGCCTTTAATCGTTGCCATTAGTGATGCGATCAGTATTATAGGTGGAATGATGGTTGCAAAATTAAATCTTGATATTTCTTTTGCCGAATTTTTAAGACGCTTTAGAGAAGCTGTAGATATAAAACATATCTTTATAGGACTTGCAAAAGCACCTATTTTTGGATTTTTGATAGGACTTATTGCTTGTTTTCGTGGTTTTGAGGTAAAAAACACTACACAAAGCATAGGAATTTATACAACAAAAAGCGTTGTAAATGCTATTTTTTGGGTGATAGCTTTTGATGCTTTATTCTCTGTTGTTTTAACTTCTGCAGGAATTTAAATGGTTATTAAAGCGCAAAATATCATTACAAAATTTGGAGAAAAAATTGTCCATGATGGCGTAAGTTTTGAAATCAAAAAAAACGAAATTTTTGGTATTTTAGGAGGTAGTGGAAGTGGAAAATCCGTCCTTTTAAAACAAATGCTTATGCTTGAACATTTTGATGGTGGAGAATATGAAATTTTAGGCTATAAACTTAAAAACATCAACGAAAAAGATGCACTTGCTTTGCGTAAAAAATGGGGTGTGGTTTTTCAGTTTGCTGCACTTTTTAGCTTTTTTAATGTTTATGAAAATATCGCCATTCCTTTAAAAGAATACACTCATTTAGATGAAAATAGCATACAAGAACTGGTTTTAATGAAGCTAAAAATGGTAGGCTTAAACGAAAGTGTTTTAAAACAATTTCCAAGCGAACTTAGTGGCGGTATGCAAAAAAGAGTGGCAATTGCTAGAGCTTTAGCACTTGATAGTAAATTGCTTTTTTTAGATGAACCTACTTCAGGACTTGACCCTCATAGTAGTCGTGAATTTGACGATTTGGTTTTAGAGTTAAAAAAAAGTTTTGATCTAAATATCATTTTGGTTACACATGATAAAGAAAGTATGAAAAATTTACTCGATCGTTTTATCATTTTAGAAAATAAAAAAGTTGGATTTTGCGGCACTTATGAAGAATTACGCTTGCAAAATGAACGACTTTTTAAAAGATTTATGGAGTAAAAGTGGAAAATAGAGCAAATTATTTTTTTGTAGGACTTTTTGTTTTTGGAGTATTTTTTGCAAGCCTTGGTTTCATACTTTGGCTTGGTGGATACTCTAAAGAAGAAAGTTTTAAGTATTATGAAATTCACACACAAGAATCCGTTGCAGGACTTGGCGTAAAAGCACCCGTAAGGCTTTTGGGCGTGGAAGTAGGTAGTGTAGAAGAAATTGGCATTTATAATCAAGATGAACTCGGCGTTAACATACGCATTAAGGTTAAAAATAACACCCCTATAAAAGAAGATACTTTTGCTACTTTGCAACTTCAAGGTATTACAGGACTTAAATTTGTCCAACTTCAAGGCGGAAGTAAAAATAGCAAAGATCTAGTATCTATACAGGGAAAACTTCCAGTCATTCCTTTTAAAGAAAGTTTTTTAGCGACCATAGACAGACAAAGTGAACATATTTTTTCTTTGGTTAAAACGGCCGATGATAAATCAAAAGAACTTTTAAGCGAAAAAAATCTTAAAAATCTAGAAATCCTTTTGCAAAATCTAGCAGAACTAAGTGCAAATTTAAACGCTAATTCTAAAAATTTAAGCCTTAATCTTTCAAACGCAAGTTTAAAAATAGGAAAAATGGCTGATAATATAAGCCTTAGTGCACAAAATTTCAACTCCAGTCTTAAAGACATAAAAGAAAGCACAATGATTTTAAAAAATTTCATAAAAAAAGCTGATGAAAAATTAAACACTTATGATGATATTAAAGCATCTTTGATTCAAAATTTAGAGCTTTTTAAACGAGTTTTAATTGAAAGCAATATTCTAATAGAAAATTTACAAAACAGCCCTGCTGATTTGATTTTTAAAGAAACCAAACCTAAACTAGGACCAGGAGAAAAATAATGCTAAAGCAATTATTCTGTATTTTGACTTTTATTTTTATGTTATGCGGATGCTCTTTAAGACACGAAACCATCAATAAAAATGAAAATATCATATTAAAAGACGAAGGAATAGACTCAAATATTTTTTTTAAAAAAACCGGTAAAATTCTTAAAATTCGCAATACAAATGCACCTTTGTATTTAAACTCGCGAGCTATTGTTTATATAGATAATGGTTTTAGCAACAAATACGCACATTATTTCTGGGGAGATTTGCCAAGCAATCTTTATTCTTTTTTAATTTTATCAAAATTTGAACAAAGCAATATTTTTACAACCTTACTTTCTTCAACAAGCTCTTTAAGTGCGGATTATGCTCTTGAAAGCAGGATTAACTCTTTTGAGCAAATTCTTAATAACAATGAAAACTACGCTCAAATTTCTATAAGCGTAAATTTCATAAATCTTGAAAACAATCAAATAATAGCTCATAAAATTTTCAATACCAAAGAAAAAATAGAAAAAAAAGATATCCGCTCTACTTATAATGCTTTTCAAAAAGCCTTGAATAAAATTGGCAATGAGATTGTTTTTTGGGTAAATTCTAACTTATCCTAATTTAGGAACACTTTTTGCTTTTTAAATATTTAGCAATATTTTTGAAAGGTAAACAATGAAAAGTGATTTAGATATATTTAAAAAACACTTAGGTGAAATTCAGGGCGTGAATGAATTTAAAGCAAATCAAATTTGCTCTCAAATCAATGATGCAAATGATTTTATAGGAGCACTTCAAGTGCTTGATATGTCTTTAAAAAAAATAGAAAAAAGCATTCTAGAAAGAATAGATGAAAATTCAGATGATATGCAAAAAAGAACTCTTGATGCCACAGCGTCACAACTTATACAAAACTGCTCTTTCATGGGAACAGCTCTTTTTGGAAATATTTTCAATGTTTATGTTGGTAAAAAACTTTTTGAATTTGAAATTGCTAATCCACTTTTAATTCTTCAAACAAGTAATTACGGAGGTGTATTGGCCTATATACAAGATAAAAGAGATGAAATAAAAATCATTCTATCAGAATTAGCAACCGCAATTACCATGGGCGAAACTATGGATAATGCTGGAATTTATAACTCTACAATGGATTTTAAAAATTTATTTAAATAAGAATAGTAATCGTTTGTTCTCTTTAAGCAAATATAATATATTTTAGCTTAAAGAGATTTTCCAAACTCTAAAAGAGAGTTAGGCTACGAATAAAAAGGGGGAGGGAAATAGCCTAACCCAAACGAGATCTTAAAAGATCTCTTTAAACTAAAATAAATATTTAGATAATTTAACAATTTTTATTAAATTATCTAAACCATATTTATGTTTTAGTTTAATACGATGTGACATTTTATTCTAAAAACACTTAATCTGCTATAAAATATCATTTAGTAACTTAACTTATTAAAGAATATTACTACAATATTATTAAAAAATTTTAAATTTTTAGGATTTTAAGAAAAAAATATTATTTTTATAATTTAATATCATATCATAGAAAGAATTTCAGCACGCCCATTAATCACGGCAACACAATGTTCATAATGAGCCGCATTCAGCCCATCAATACTTCCAGCATCCCATTTTCCATTATAATGCTTTGGTGTTCCATCTTTTTGGCATATCATAGGCTCTATGCAAAACACCATTCCATTTTTAATTTTAGGGCCACTTTTTGCACTCGCACCTTTTTCTAAATAGTTTAAAATTTCAGGCTCTCCATGGGGCTTTCGTCCTATACCATGCCCGCAATATCCACGAAGCGGGACAAAACCTCTTACATGGATAAATTCGCCTAAAGCAGCTGAAAGTTCCTTAAAACGCATTCCATCACGAATAATATCTATAGCATGATATAACGCGTCTTTAGCACAAGAGATTAAAGCTTTATCAGCGGGTGAAACTTCTCCTATAGCAATAGTTCTTGCTGCATCCCCATAATACCCATCAATCAAACTTCCCACATCAAGACCTAAAATATCACCCTCTTTGATAATTTTATCATCTGGAATTCCATGGATACAAACTTGATTTAAAGATGTGCAAATGGCACCTGGAAAACCATAAAGTCCCTTAAATGATGGCTTGGCGCCAAGGCTTAAAATATAATCTTCTGCCATTTTATCGATTTGTTTTAAGCTCATTCCTATTTTAATTTCATTCTCTAAAAAATTTAAAGTTTTTGCTACAATTTGATTTGCTATTCTTAATTTTTCTATTTCATCTGGTTTTTTCAATTCTATCATTTTATTTCCTTAATAAATTTAGCCAAATTTTAGCAGTATTTTTTAAAGATTCAACATCGCTTGAAGCATAAAAATGTAATTTTGCTTTATGATTTTTCAAATCTATATTTTCTCTTTCTTTAAGAAATTCAACTATAGCATCTCCTGAATGAATTAATTTTGTTTTATCACCAAAATACTTACTTAAAGAACATCCTAGTAAAGGGAAATGAGTGCAAGCGAGTATCAAAGCATCTGGAGTTGTGATATTTTTAAAATAATATTCCATAGCACTTTGCAAAAAATCTCCTTCAAAAATACCTTCTTCAACCATAGGCACAAAAAGCCCTGTAGCTAAAGCATTTATATTTGTATATCCTTGAGATAACAAACGCTTTT
The DNA here is from genome assembly GCF_011067895.1 of Campylobacter sp. CFSAN093249. Taxonomy (NCBI): domain Bacteria; kingdom Pseudomonadati; phylum Campylobacterota; class Epsilonproteobacteria; order Campylobacterales; family Campylobacteraceae; genus Campylobacter; species Campylobacter sp. CFSAN093249. The sequence continues at coordinate 84,323 of NZ_JAAMWM010000002.1, forward strand.
GATATTCTTCTGATTTAATGGTTGCTTTTGTCGCAATGACTAAAATTTCTTTATTTTTATCATGCAAAGCTTTTATCGTTGCTTCAACCCCTGCATCAATTACGCCATATACTGGAAAATGTGCTTTTGCTCTTAAAGCATCTAAAGCATAAGCACTAGCGGTATTACATGCAATGATAAGCATATCAATTTGAAATTGTTCAAAAAAATCCAATGCTTCAAGACAGAACTTTATAATAGTATCTTTATCTTTCACTCCATAAGGAACTCTTGCGGTATCTCCATAATAGATAATTTCATCAAAAAGCCTAGCTTCATAGAGAGATTTTAAAACACTAAGCCCTCCTACTCCGCTATCAAATACACCTATTTTCACTTTAATACCTTCTTGCTCCTATATAACGAGCCTTCCAATAAGAACTATTTAGCTCGACTTCTTTTACTCCACCTTTAGTAGATAAATGTATAAATTTTCCCTTGCTCATATAAATACCAACATGCATACCATTTGGCCCTCTACCTGTCTTAAAAAATACCAAATCTCCTGTTTGCAATTTTGATTTAGAAACTTTTCTTCCAGAACCTAATTGAGTTTTTGTAGTGCGAGGTATGCGTATATTAAGCTGAGCTAATGCGCTCTGTGTAAATCCTGAACAATCAGCACCTTTTTTACTAGTTCCACCTAAAACATAAGGGGTTTTTTTCCATTCATTTGCAATAACCTTGAGCCTTGCTTCTTTATTTGTGTTGTAACTAGGATGATAGTTTAGATTCTGATAAAAACTACATCCACTTATAAAAAATATAATCGTAATAATAAAAAAAATATGCCTCATCAATCCCCTTAAGATCGAGTAGTAAAGAATTTAAGATAAATAAAACCCCAAATCCCAGAACAAAATGAGGCTATAAGAATAGCTAAGTTATCTGCATAATTAAAAATATCACTAACTTCATACGCCAATCCATCAATAAACAAACTCATTGTAAAACCAATTCCTGTAAGTATGCAAACCCCATAAAGTTGTTTCAAATTTGAACCTTGGGGCAAAGCTGCAAATTTAAAGCGGATTGCCAAATAAGAAAATAAAAATACACCCACTTGTTTACCTACAAAAAGCCCTAAGAAAATACCTACACTTACACCTGAAAAAATTGCTCCTATATCGATATTGGATAAATTTACTCCAGCGTTAGCAAAAGCAAATAAAGGTAAAATAATAAAAGCAATCCAAAATTTTAAGCTTTCATAAATTTCTTCTAAAAATGCTTCCCCATTTTTAGTTTGCATCGGTATAAAAAATGCTGTTACAATTCCAGCTAAAGTTGCATGTACTCCACTTTTTAAAACACTAATCCAAAGAATAACTGAGCAAATAAAATAAAAAGACTTTCTTGTTATCCCCAAAAGATTTAAAATAAGCATTACCAAAATAGCAAGTCCTGCAACGACAAAAGCAACTATTGATAATTTTGTCGTATAAAAAATAGCTATAATTAAAATAGCACCCACATCATCAAAAATAGCCAAAGAAAGTAAGAAAATTTTTAAACTTGATGGAATGTGCTTGCCACACATCATTAAAATCGCTAAGGCAAACGCTGTATCTGTGGCTGTAGGTATAGCCCAACCTTTTAAAGTATAAGCATCTCCTATATTTACCAAAGCAAACAACATCGCAGGTATAAGTATACCGCCTAAAGCAGCCATAAAAGGTAAAACAATATTTTTAGGATTTTTAAAATCCCCGTGCAAAAATTCCTTCTTAAGCTCAAGCCCTATAGCAAAGAAAAATATAGATATAAGCCCATCATTTATCCAAAGTAAAAAAGGCTTATTAAGCTCAAATTCACCTACGCTAAATCCGACTTTTAAATTTAGAAATTCTCGATAATGTTCGCTAAAAGATCCATTTTGCACAAGCAAAGCAAGCAAAGTACAAACTATAAGTAAAACGCCGCCAAAAGCCTCATTTAAAACTAAAGTTTTTAATTTATGTACTATATTATTCATTTAACAATCTTAAGATAAATAAAACCAACAATGGCACTTAAAAAACTAGCTACTAAAATAGCAAGTTTATCCGCATATTCAAAAATATCACTATTTTTATAAGCCAAACCATCAATAAACAAGCTCATCGTAAAACCGATGCCTGTTAAAATACATATACCATAAAATTTTCCATATTTAATATTTTCAGGTAATTTTGCAAGTTTAAGTTTGATAGCAATAAAACAAAAAGTGAAAACACCTAATTGTTTTCCTAAAAATAGTCCTAAAATAATCCCAAGACTTACAGGAGAAAATACTGAACCAAGATGCATATCTCTAATATCAATTCCAGCATTGGCAAAAGCAAATAAAGGTAAAATAAAATAAACTACCCAAGGATTTAAATCCTTAAGAACTTCATGTAAATAAGGTTTTTTATTTTTTGTATCAAGAGGTATAAACAAAGAAATGATCACACCAGCCAAAGTTGCATGCACTCCACTTTTAAGCATAGCTATCCACAACACAACACCTACCAACACGTACAAAGAAAGATGGGTGATGTGATAATAATTTAACAAAAGCAGAGCAAATATACAAAACAAACAAATAATAATTGCTAAAGCTGAAAGCTGATCTGTATAAAACAAAGCAATAATAACAATAGCACCCAAATCATCAAAAATAGCTAAAGAGAGTAAAAAAAGTTTTAAACTTGTAGGAATTTTATTTCCCAAAAGCATTAAAATACCCACTGCAAAAGCTATATCAGTTGCTGTAGGTATTGCCCAACCTTTCATAGCAAAATCATGAGAATAATTAATAGCAATAAAAATTAAAGCCGGAGTAATCATACCCCCTAAAGCTCCAAATATAGGTAAAGATACAGCTCTTATATTTTTAAGTTGCCCACATAAAATTTCATATTTTAACTCAAGCCCTATACATAGAAAAAATATAGCTATCAAACCATCATTTATCCATAAATCCAACGATTTTGAAATTTGAAAATGATCAAATCCTACTGTAAAATTAGCATGAAAAAAATCTGTATAAATAACACTTAAAGAAGAATTTTTACATAATAAAGCTAAAAATGTAAAAAATATAAGCAAAATACCAGGGAAAGTTTCACTTAAAACCATCTTCTTTATCATTTGCATCCTTGCTCCTAAGTAAATATTTGTAAAAATTTAATACGATAAATAAAATGATAAAATTATAACGAAAAAATACTAAAGAAATAATTATTTAAAAAAACAAGCCCAAGATACCAAAAAGTTCTTAAGCTTGTTCTTAAGATATTTAAGCGTAAATATCCAAACCACTAGAGCTAGACGCTTGTAGAGCGGAGGCTTGAGAGACACCTTCCATACCTTCGATGAGTTCATTCATCAATGCCTCGTTTGTGTCCATAGATTTTTTCAAAACTGAAGTATTAACAGCAGTCATTAAATTAACATTACCCATAGAAACATCTGAAACCATACATCCTCCTTTTAGATTGAGTCTTAAGACTTTATTTAAATCGGATGATATTTTTAAAACTTAATATTTTTTACTAAACTTTTTAAAATTTTTCAAAGGAACCAATATCTGAAATTAAAAATCATAAATTTTTTAAGATAAAATCCTATTTTAAAAATTTTTACACTATGAAACAATAAGCAAAATATAAATGATTGATGCTTTTAAAAGCGAATTAAATGGATAAAAATTTATTTCAATAAATTTAAGTTTTATCTTATTTTATACAATTTTTAATATAATCTAAAATTATAATTTTAAATGAGAAATCAGGAGCTTGCTAATGTTACTTAACACGCCTTGCAGGGGGATAGTAGATACAAATTTTGAAAGCAAAAGAATTAGCATAACTTCAACTTTAAAATTTCAAGAAAAAAAGAAAAAGTAGAAGCTAAGGCTGAGAAAGAAGAAGCAAATAAAGACAATAGCAATTCTACAAACACAAATACCAATAAAAAAGATAAACTTTTGGATATATCTGCTTAGTCTAAAATATACTATAGCTATATCTCCTTAAAGAATACGCAATAAATGATTTTTTGATTTTTATTAAGCTTTTAAAACATCGAAAAAAGGAAAAATTAAAAAACACAAAAACAATATCCCAAAGTCCATAGCTTAGAAGAAGACCTTGCGATACTTAAAAACAACCCATATTAAATCACAAAAATAAAATATATTTAAATATTTATTAAAATACATTTTATAATTTAATAAAAAAAATATTATCAACATAAAAGCTTATTTTTTAGTTCTATTTAAGATTTTTAGTATTATACTAGCCATTATTTATTTTGATAATAAATATTATTTTTATCAAAAATCAAGGATAATGATAATGAAAATTTTTAAAATTATATTTTTAATTATAGGTATTTTTTTATCAAGCTCAGCTTTTGCTAGGGTAGATGATTATATTAATGAAGCAAATCTTATCAAAGATATGCTAAAACAAAGCATAGAAACTTATAAAAAGGGCGATAATCTAGGCGCCAAAAAGCTTAGCGAAGATGCGTATTTTCAACATTTTGAAAATATGGAAGGCCCAATAGGAAGAAACATAGGAAGAAAAGCCATCACTATGGAGCGTAAATTTGTAAATTTGCGTCGCATGTATAAAGATGAAGCTCCTTTAACACAAATTAATGCTTTAATTGATAGTCTTTATTATGATCTTGATGAAGTAGCTCCGATTTTACAAAATGGATATCGTTTAAAAGCAGAAGCAAGCGATATAAACTATGATAAGACTAAAGCTGAAAAATCAAGCCTAGAAGCCAATGCCAAACGCGAAGCTGATGCAGAAGCTTTAATCGCACAAATGATGGGTGTAGATAAAAAAGATTTAGCACAAAGCTCTTTAACCACCCAAGCTCCTATACCTGTAAATAATGATACAAGCAAACTTATAGATGATAATGCAAGCACTGATTTACAAGCTGCCGCTGCAATGGACGTAAGATTGCAATTTATACTAGATAATATCTCTACCAAATTTTCACAGGCAGCTAATGCTTTTAAAGAAAAAAACTACCAAACTAGTAAAGATTTTTTAAATGATGCCTTATTTAGTGATTATCGCAATACCAAAGTAGAAATTTTAGTAAATAAATTTACCAAAGCAGGAAACGATCAAAAAATTCAACAAGCCATACGCACCCTTATACGCCAAATCAACGATGCAAAAATAGATGAAAAAGGCTTAAGAGATGGCTTAGATAACATAGAAGAACAAATTTTTGATGTTTTCTTACAAATTCCAAATTCAGAACTTTCAAGTTTGCAAATTTCAGGCTTTAATGATGAAACAAAAGGCAAAGATTATGCCAAAGTTTCTAATGATATCAAACTTGCTTTAGATGAAATTTTAAAAAATTATGATGGCTTTAGTGCTTCTATAGTAGATGATTTACAAGGAATTTATCTAGATATTTTTGAAGCAAGCGGTATGGAAAATAAAATCGGTGCTGTAGATAGCGGCTTAAAACTTAAAATAGAAAGTTTATTTTCCAAAGGCGTGGCACTGATTAAAGCAAGTGCAGATAAAAAAGAGCTTGAAGCTACTTTTAATGACTTAGAACAACTCATAGCAAGCAGTGTGGATAAAATTCAATATTCTACTCCTTATTCGCTGTTTATATGGGCTTTAGGTATTATTTTGCGTGAAGGCTTGGAAGCTTTGATTATCGTTGTAGCCATTGTTTCTTATCTTGTGCAAAGTGGCAACAAAAATCGTTTAAATATCGCCTATAGTGCTCTTTTTACAGGAGTAATTTTAAGTTTTGTTACCGCTTTTGGAGTTTCTTGGCTATTTAAAGAAAATGCAGGACAAAGTAGAGAGCTTATAGAGGGTATTACCATGCTTATAGCCGTATTGCTACTCTTTTATGTGGGCTTTTGGCTACTTTCAAACGCACAAAATAAAAAATGGACAAGCTTTATCAAACAAGGTGCTATAGATGCTATATCAAACAATAGTGCAAAAACCCTTTGGATTACCGTATTTTTAGCTGTTTATAGAGAAGGTGCAGAAACTGTGCTTTTTTATCAAGCCTTGCTTTTTGATGCTAAAACAAGCACTGATTTTGGCGCTGTTTTTGGCGGACTTGGACTTGGAATTTTAATACTTATTGTTTTATATTTTCTTTTAAAAGCAGGAGCCATTCGCATACCTGTAAAACAATTTTTCTATATCACTTCTTACATTATTTTTTACATGGTTTTTGTTTTTACAGGCAAAGGCATAGCCGAACTCATAGAAGGAAAAGTCATCATTCCTGGTCTTATACCTATGAATTTTGAACCGATTTTATGGCTTGGAATTTATCCTTACTATGAAACTTTAATCCCTCAATTTATAGTTTTAATTATGCTAATTATTGGCATTTTAATAACAAAACAAATTTCAAAAAAAGGAGTAAAATCATGATAAAAAAAGTTTTATCAGTAGTTGCTGCAGCTGCGGTTATTAGTACAAATTTATTTGCAGGCGAAGTGCCGATCGGCGATCCAAAAGAACTTAATGGCATGGAAATAGCCGCTGTTTATTTACAACCTATTGAAATGGAGCCAAGAGGTATTGATTTAGCTGCATCTTTAGCAGATATTCACCTAGAAGCTGACATTCACGCACTTAAAAACAATCCAAATGGTTTTCCAGAAGGTTTTTGGATGCCTTATTTAACTATAGCTTATGAACTTAAAAATACCGACACAGGTGCAATTAAACGTGGAACTTTGATGCCTATGGTGGCTGATGATGGTCCTCACTATGGTGCAAATATTGCTATGGAAAAAGATAAAAAAGGTGGCTTTGGCGTAGGAAATTATGAACTTACTTTTTATATCTCAAATCCAGAAAAACAAGGTTTTGGACGCCATGTTGATGAAGAAACAGGTGTGGGTAAGTGGTTTGAACCTTTTAAAGTAGATTATAAATTCAAATACACAGGCACGCCAAAATAATTTTACGCTCGGATTTTCCGAGTGTTTGAATATTTTTATTTTTATTTGAAAAATTAAAATAACAATGTTTAAAGAGTAAATTATGAGTATATATTTTGTGCATTTTCTTATCAGTGTTTTACCGCTAAGTATTTTAATGGCCTTTATCACTCCTAATAAAAAATATATTTTTAAAAGTTTTTTAGTAGTTTTTTTGGGCTTTTTATTTGGATATTTTGCTTTTTTTATCGCAGCACAATTTTTAAAAACCGAAAATTTAATCTTTAATTTTGATTTTGTTTTTATAGGTTTATTGCTAGTAAGCTTTATATTTTATTTTTGGAAAAAAATTGAAATTTTAAATTTTATTTTATTGGGAATTTTAAGTTTTTGCACCGCTTTGCATTATTATTTTTTAAGTCAAGATTTCCCTATTTTTACTAGCTCTTTAATCGATAGCGAAGGTATAAGTTCTTTAGGTTTTATTGCTTTAGCCTTGCTTGTTTGTATTTTGATTTTCTTCTTTTTAAAATGGCAAAAAAATTTTAATCAAAAAACAAGCTTTATGCTGTTTTTACTGCTTATCCTTATAGAAAGCGATAAAGCTCTAGCCAATATCTTGCTTACTTTAATGCGAAATTCTATCATAGAAACTCATACTTTTTTGGTGAGTTTTGTAGGAAAAAGTAATTATTTTGGTGTTTTTGGAATTTATGTTTATTTAATTTTCATCACTTTTTTAGCATTCTTAAGCTTAAAAATTCGCAAAAAAAATATAAGCAAAAAACAAATTTTAGATATAAATTATCGCAAAAACGAAGCTAAAACAAGTCTTATTAATCGCTATTTTTCCAGTGTTTTTATCTCCTGTGTTATAAGTTTTTGCATTGTTTTATACTTTTTTATGGTAAGCTCTAAGCCTTTAACCATAGATGAGCCTAAAGAAATTTTACCCGATAAGAATGGCAAATTTATCTTTGATATAGCTCTTTTAAGGGATAACAAACTCCACCGCTTTGCTTATATCAGTGCTGAAGGCAAAGTGATAAGGTTTTTTCTTATCAACAAAAGAGAAGATAAGGATTCTCCTGTAGCTGTTTTTGATGCTTGTATGATTTGTGGAGATATGGGCTATATCAAAAAAGATGGACAACTCATTTGCATTTCTTGCAATGTGCGTATTTTCTTGCCAAGTGTAGGTAAAAGCGGGGGTTGCAATCCTATCCCACTCAAATACGAATACGATGGTAAAAAAATCACCATAGATGTTAAAGATGTAATAGCGGGATCTAATTATTTTAGTCAAATCAAAGAAATTGAAGTGCAAGATCCTGTATCAAAAACAAAGGTTATAAACACCCAAGCTCCTTTTTCTTATAGCTATAAAGGGATTACTTATTATTTTTCAAATCAAAACAACTATGAAGAATTTAAAAAAGATCCTACAAAATATGTAGAAGAAAACGAAGCCCAATTTTTAATCCAAAGGAGAAATGATGTTGGCTAAAATGATTTTTAACTCTATATTTAAAAACAAAATTCAAAAATTTTTAGCCTTTCTTACTTGTTTTTTAGCCACGCTTTTGCTCTCTACTATGCTAAATATTACCCTAAGTATAGGTGATGAAGTAACTAAACAACTCAAAAGCTATGGCTCTAATATCCTTGTTTTACCCAAAGGCTCAAGCCTTAGTATAGAAATAGGTAATGAACTTTATGAACCCTTAAAAAACAAAAACTACCTAGAAGAAAAAAATTTATATATGATTAAAGACATTTATTGGCGTAACAACATCACCGCACTTGCTCCTTTTTTGGAAGGTAAAATCACAATTGAAAACTCCCAACAAAAAGCACTTATTTATGGTACTTATTTTCAAAAAGCCATAAAAATTAAAGATGATGATGATTTTATCACAGGTATAAAAAGTCTTTATCCTTATTTAGCAGTGCAAGGAGAATGGGCAAAAGATGATAGCAATGAAATCATGCTAGGCGAAGACTTTGCTAAAAACAATAAATTAAAATTAGGAGATACTATCAAACTCATAGGAGAAAACAATCAAAGCAAAGAAGCAAAAATCGTAGGCATTTTACTTCATGCCAATCCTAAAATGTCAAATAAAATCATCGCTCCTTTAAATTTAGCTCAAGATTTACTCAACAAACAAGGGCTTTACTCAAGTGCAGAAGTAAGAGCTTTTACCATACCTGAATCAGCCCTTTCTGAAAAAGTACGTCGCATGGGAGAAGAAAAATTAGATCAGTTAGAATATGACAAATGGTATTGCTCAGCTTATGTAGGCTCAATCGCTAGTCAAATTAGCGATGGCTTACCAGGTGCTGATGCAAAAGCTCTAAATGCTATAAGTGATGCTCAAAGCTTGGTGGTTAAAAAGATCCAATCCTTAATGGGCATTACTTGCATTATTTGTCTTATTGTTGCAAGCATTGCGATTTCAAGTCTAATGAGTTCTGAAATTCATCGCAGAAAGAAAGAAATAGGACTTTTAAAAGTACTTGGTGCTAATACTTTTCAAATTTATCTCATCTTTGCTAGTGAAAATTTAATCGTAGCTTTATTTGCTGCTTTATTTGGCTTTATTTTTGGCACAGCACTTTCTCAAATCATCAGTCTTAGTATTTTTGGATATTTTATTGATATAGCCTTTATAGCTTTACCTTTAAGCTTTATTTTTGGAGGACTTATTGCCTTACTTGGTTGCTTGCTTCCTATAAAAAATATCACACAACTTTCAGCTGCAGGAGTGCTTTATGGTAGATAAGTTTTTCCTTAATGAGCTTTTTAAAAGCATTAGCTTTTCTTATCAAAGACTTTTTATAATAGTTTTAAGTGTTTTTATAGGAGCACTTACTTGCTCAGCTTTTTTAAATATTTATTTTGATATTGACACCAAACTTTCTAAAGAATTAAAAGCTTATGGAGCAAATGTAATGATAAGCCCTAAACAGGATGAAAATTTTATCTCCAATGCTGAGTATGAAAAAATAAAAGAAAATTTAAAGGCTAGGGCTTTAACTCCTTTTTTGTATGATTTTTTAAATTTAGGCAGTACAAGCGGAGTGGTTTTAGGCACTGATTTTAAGGCTTTAAAAATCACTAAACCTTTTTTAGAAGTTAAAGAAGGAAGCTTTTCTCTAAATGATTTTGATGAAAATTCAGCCTTTTTAGGGGTTAATTTAGCCAAGCAACTAGGCCTAAAAACAGGTAATGAACTTCAAATTTACAATCCAAACAATGGAAAAAGCATAAAACTTACCATAAAAGGCATACTTTCAAGCAATGATGAATTTGATAGCATTGTTTTAGCCCCTTTAAGCGTGGTGCAAAATTTAAGCGATAGAGCCGGTATTAACTATGCTAATGCTGTAGTTTATGGAAATTTTGATGAAGTTAAAGCCAAAACACAAGCAATCAGTAATGAATTCATCGATGCAAAACCTATATCTTCAGTATCCTTAAGTGAAGGTTTAGTGCTTGGAAAAATCAAAGCTTTAATGTTTTTAATCATACTTGTAGTATTGATCATAGTTACTACTAGCGTTAATACAACTTTAAGTTCTATTGTATTTTCTCGCAAAAAAGAAATCGCACTGCGTTTAGCCTTGGGTGCGAAAAAAAGTGAAATTTTTAAACTTTTTGCTAGTGAATGCTTTATAGTAAGTTTTTTTGCTAGTTTAATCGGAGCTTTTTGTGGGATATTTTTAGCCAATGTCTTTGGTTATTTGATTTTTAATTCTGGTATTGATTTTAGATTTATAGCTGTTTTTATAGCCTTAATCATTTCTTTGATTTTTGCCTTTTTGGCTGCATTTTTTCCTATAAAAAGAGCATTAAAAATCAATGTGTGTGAAAATTTGAAAGGTGAATGATGAAAAAAGAACTTATTAAAATCAACAATTTAAATAAAGAATTTGGCAAAGTTAAAGCCTTAAACAATATCAACTTAAGCGTCTATGAAGGAGAATGGCTTGCCATCATGGGTCCATCAGGAAGTGGAAAATCAACGCTTTTAAACATACTATCACTCATGGATACTCCAAGCTCTGGAGAGTATATCTTGGATAATGAAAACCTAGAGCAAATGGATGAAGAGCAAAAAATCACCTTGCGTCGTGAAAAAATAGGGCTTGTCTTTCAACAATTTCATCTTATCCCCTATCTTAACGCCTTAGAAAATGTTATGCTCTCTCAGCATTATCACTCAAGTGTAGATGAAGAAGATGCCAAAATGGTTCTTGAAAAAGTAGGACTTTCGCATAGACTCACTCATTTACCTAGCCAATTAAGTGGCGGAGAACAACAAAGAGTTTGTATAGCAAGAGCTTTAATCAACAACCCAGAGCTTTTACTCGCAGATGAACCCACAGGAAATTTAGATGAAGCCAATGAACAAATCGTTCTTCAAACCTTGCAAAAATTAAAAAATGAAGGTAAAACCATAGTTTTAATCACACACAATCCTGATTTAGCCAAATTCGCAGATCGAACCCTTATCTTACAACATGGGGTGTTAAAATGAAAAAAAGCCTTTTAATCTTAAGCATTTTGTTTTTGCTCAATGCTTGTTCTTTTGAAAATTCAAAAGATACTGGAAAAGTTGGAGAAAAAAGCGCTGAAATTTCAGCTAAAGATACCTTAGGAAAAGCTGTAAAACTTGCTGATGATAATACAAGTTTAAAAGTCTTAGTCTTTTTTCAAAATGGCTGCCCTTCTTGCTTAAAAGAACTCCCTTCTTTAGATGAATTCATACAAAATCACCCCAATAAAATCAGTGTTTATGCTATAAATTCCATCGATAATGCCAATGTGGTTAAGGTTTTAGCCGAACAATTTAACTTTAAAAATGTAAAAGTTTTAAAAGACGATCTTAAAATCACCAATGATCGTTACGCTGTGTTTGCAACCCCTACTACCATCATCATTAAAGATGGGATGATAAAAGATAGAATTTTAGGAGAAAAACCATGGGAATTTTTCGAATCCAAGCTTATTTCTTTGCTTTAATCATAGCTTTATTTTTTGTAGCTTGTGATAGTGGAGAAAATTTTAAAGCTTTAAATAGCGATAAAACCTATAATTTTGCCTACAATGGTTTTGAAAAAAGCCTAAAACTAAATGATAAAGCACAAAATTTTGCCTTAGTATTTTTCACAAAAGATTGCGGAGTTTGTAAAGAACAAATTCCTATTTTGCAGAATTTGGCTAAAAATTATGATTTTAATATCTTTGTGGTTTTAGGCGATGCAAATGATGCAAATGATGCAAAAGCTTGGGCTGATGAAAAAGGTTTATCTAATTTAGCAATGTTTTATGAAAAAAGAGCAGCTAAATACCTTTCAAGTGCCATTGGGGAAATATATGGAGTACCTGTGCTTAGTTTTTTCAAAGAAGGAAAAATGGATGAAAAATTCATAGGCTTAACTCCTTATAGCATACTTGAAAAAGAAATCAAAAAAGTAAAAAGCTAAAAATTTACTTTAAAGCTTTTTACCCCCTATAAAATATCCATAAAGCTCATAGCTTCCATCTTTTTTCATCAAAATTACAGGATATTTTTCACTGTAACCTTGTTCCATTCCTGGACTTCCTTGCGGCATGCCAGGAGCTGAAATTCCTATAACATCTTTAGGTTTGTTTTCAAGCAACCATGCTATAGCACTTTCAGGAACATGCCCTTCAATAGCATAGCCTTCAATCACACCTGTATGGCAACTTTGATACTCATCTTTTATACCCATTTTTTCTTTGATTTTAAGAAAATCATTGGTTTTATGAACACTAACCTCATAACCCTTAGCTTTCATATAATCAGCCCAAAGATCACAACAGCCACAAGTAGGACTTTCATAAACTTGTATTTCCTTAGCCTGCGTAAGAGTGAGTAAAAAAAGAATGGTTAAAATTGTTTTTTTCATAATTGCTATCCTAAGTAAAAAGTATATAATAATACTTTTATAAAGTTAATATCATCACATTTTTAACACTAAAAATGAATTTACAAAAATTTAATCAAGAAAAGACTTTTAATGAGTGTTGATTTGTCTTTGCAGCAAAGATATAAAAGATAAAACGATTTAAAAAACTAGAAATTTTTAACTTAAAAAGCTTAAAATTTAGATATATTTTATACTTACTATGTTTTTTCATAGTATGTTCTAATGGTGGATTTCCGCCAAGAGTGAAAACTCAAGGCGGATTTTTATTTGCAATATTTACTTAATAGAATAATTATGATCAGCTGTGCCTCCACATAAATACCCCTTCTTATCAAAACTTGCAATTTCGCAAGAAAGAGTAGATAATCTAGCTCTTTTACCATTACTAGTTAATATAAGAACTTGTTTATAATAAACATAATTGCTTTTATCTGAATATTCTTTTTGTATTATAGCTTGAGTTGAATTATAAGTTCTTGGATCAACTTTTGCAACAATATCTGCTTCATAAAAAGTTGCCTTTTTAAAAAGTGGCTCAGTTAAAGTTGATTTTATACTCTCTTGGAAATATTTGTTTTGCATTTCGCTTGCTGAAACTGGAACTAAATCTTTTTTATTGATAACTATCAAATCTGCAAATGCTGACACATTTAAAGCAACTAAAGCTGCTAAAACTAAACCTAATTTTTTCATTTTATCTCCTTGAATTGAATTTTGTATATTTGAATTATTTTTCAAATCTTTTGCAAGATAATTTTTAAATTTATTTAAATTAAATTTGCATTTTATCTAACAATCATAAGAAATTTTAAAATGAAATAAAAATTTATGAGAAATCAACTCTTGTTTGAAAATGATAAAAGTAAGTGGTGCAGATGAAAGGACTTGAAATATATAACTAAAAATAAATACCTATTTTATAGTATTTTTATAATAGTTACCTTTATTAAGTTACCTTTTTATTTGTATAGAAATTTAAAGAATATCCTTTGAAAACTTAAATCAAATTTGAAAACTACACTTTTCAAGCTTTATTTATTTATATCATCATTAAAGCCCTATTTTATAGGGTTATTAAAAATTATATTAAGGTATTTTTAAAGCCATTTAAGTTTATTTAGCTTAAATAGAATGTTTCACGCTTTTTTTATTTAAGTTTTCTCATTTTTTTAAGCTTTTTTAGCTTGAAACTTAAACTCATTTTTTCAAAAGCTTAAAAAGTAATTTTTTAAAAGTTTGGTAGGTTTTCTTTATAAATACCTAAGATAATAATTAAATCTTTTTCTTTGTCTATTTTGTAAGGTATTACATAACCTTTAAATATAAAATCTCTTACATTCTCATCATCAAAGGCTAAAGACTTTCTAAACTTATAAGGCATAAAATCAAGCTTTTTTAAAGCCTTGTATAAATCATTTTTAAAAGTGTTTTTAACTTTTATACTTTCCTTTCTCACAATAAAGGATAAAATAATATTTAATTCATTTGTAAATAAATCGCTTTCTAGGATTTGCATTACAGCCATTCACTGCCTAATGGCGTTAATTTAGCCTTACCGCTTTCATAATCATTTAAAGCCTTATGTAGTTCTTGTTTTGTTTCTTGCCAACTTTTACCGCTTTCATAATCATTTAAAGCCTTTTTATAGTTGTTGCTTTCTAGTTCATAACTGATATTTAACTCTTTTAAAATATCTAAAAGCTTGTTTATTTCTTGTTCTTTTGCTTTTATTGTTATGGTTTGCATAGCTTTTCCTTTACTGATTCAAAGTTTAGTTATTATAACTTATTTTATTTTATAAGCCTTTAAAAGAAAGGCTATTTAATTAAAATACTTTGACAAATCTATATAAGTTAAAGTTAGGTAGCTTTTAAGCCCTAGGTTTAATCTACCCATTAGCCCCCCCACTAATTAGCTCATCTTTTTAAGTGGTGTTTTATACAAAAGCCCTAAAATTAGCTTCTTTTATCGTTTCAACCTTTCTTAAAATTATCTTAAATATTAAATTAATTTTTGTATATTTCAAAGTTTGTTTTATATGGAGTAAATTTTATTTACATCATCTTTTTTATATACTTTATAAGGATTTTATTGCGTGGTTTATTTGTATTTGAATTTAGAAGATTAAAAATAGATTTTTGCCCTTAAAGGTAAGGGTAGCAAGTTAAACTTACTACCTTGTTTTATTTCTTTTTACTCCCTTCAAGTAATTCTTTTAATAATCTCTCTTCTTGTTTCTTATGCAGTTCTTTAAGCTCTTTAGGGGTAAATTCTTTACCTAACTCATCTTTTATAATTTCATGATAAACACTTGCGTACATATCTATATTGTGATGACAATTATCTTGGTCGATAACAATTTCTTTTATCTTATCAAGCATCATCATAAGCATATCTTTTACATACTCTATACTTGTATCATTGTCAAACATATTACAAGTTTTAACATCGTTTTCGTTTTCCAAATCACTTAAAAATAAATCTAAAAGATATTTAAAAGCGTTTATTTTGCCATCTAGGCAACTCATTCTACAATAATCTACCTTTTCCATTTTTTTCTCCTTTTTTTATGTATTTAACTAAAAATAAAGTGTAATTTTATAGTTTTTTACTAAAAAAGTCAATATATTTTTATGTTATTTAATAAAAAAATGTTATAATTATTTTGTAATTAACTAAAAAGGTTATAAAATGACAAGATTAGAATTTGATGAAAAAATTAAGCAATTAGGATTAACAAGAAAAATATTTGCAGATATAGCAAAAGTAAGTTATAGCGGAATTTCTACAAATTGGAAAGATGACAAAGAAATTCCATCGTGGGTGGAGCCTTTTTTATATTATTATGAAAAAGGTTTAGCCTTAGATGAGTTATTAAAAATACTAGAAAAATACAAAAACAAAGAGAAGTTAGAATAAGCCTTTAAAAGTTTATTTTCACTCTTAAAATTCTTACATTTTTTTAAAATCTTTTCTTTTTCCATACTATGTTTTTCCATCTATGGAAAAACAAAAAATCTTACTTTTCCATTTTTTTTATCCTTTTGTATTGATTTAATAATTAAAAATCATAATTATATATTGTTTTAATCTATAAGTCAAGTATTAAAGTATTATTTTAATGCTATATGCTACAATATAGCTATTAAATTAATATAAAGGCTTAATTATGACTAATAACGATTTTGAAAGCATTTTAAAAAAATGCAACCTATCTAAAAAAGAGTTTGCTACTCTTTGCGACTTGCCCTATCCTACTTTGATGAATTGGGTTAAAGCCGATAAAACGCCTAACTGGGTTAAATCTTGGCTTGAAAACTATATCAAAGCTCAAAAATACAATAAGATTAAAGACTTAATAAAAGATGATTTGTAAGTTTTGATGATGTGTGCTCAAAATTGAGCAGTGCTAATTGCTAGGTGTCTTCAAATTTGAAGACACCCCCTTCAACCACTTTTTATAAAAAATACTAAATTAAAATATAAAAATAAACTAATATTAAAATAAGCGATTTTAAGCGTTTTTATTTTTTGTCTAAGGTGTTTTATCGGTAAAAATACTTTTTTGATTTTAGGAGTGTTTTTATTAAGCTATGGCTATAAGATAATAATTAAGTAAAAAGCTATATGAATTAAACTCACATAGCTTTTTACTTATTCGCTAAATAAAGTTTGCTCGGCATTTATTTCTATGCCGTTAATGATGGTTTTATTCTCTTTTAAAGGCACATAATATTTTAAAGCTTTTCCACCCGTTGCTCTTGATTTTTCTATTATATTAAAATATAACCCTTTTCCACTTTCTAGCTTTTTAATGGCATGTGTATCGGTTTTTGATTTTTCTAAAAGCTCTAATAACTCCCCCTTGCAAAATCTCGCCTTTTTGTTCTATGATTTCTTTAGCTTTTGTAAGAAAGTTTGTATCGTTTTCATTTATTGCTCTTTCTATTTTTAAATCAAGCGTATTTAAGTCTATATCTACCTTTAAATTATAAGGTAAAAAATTTCTTGCCTTTTTTGTATTTAATTCTATATTTAAAATTTCTCCATCGTTATTACTTGTTTGTATTTTAAAAAGGTTATCGGTCGCATTTAAGAAATTAACCCCACCCATGAACTCACTTTTAGCACTCTTTCCCTTGTGATGTATAAATAAAAAAGTAGCTTCGCCTTTATGACTTATTTTTTTAATTATTTTCATAAATTCAACTACTTTTTTATTATCATTCATATCACCATTAAAAAAGTTAAAAAGGCTATCAAATACGATAAAAACATTAACCAAACCACCGCTTTGCATTAAAGGTTCTAGATATTTTTCAACAATAAAGTTAAAATCAACTTCTATCTCATCAGTTCCACACTCTAAAGCATTGCTTGTTTGTATATAATTAAAAGCAGGATAATCTAAAAAATAATATCCCCCTATTTGCATACTTTTTTTAATCCTGCTTTTAATGGTTATTTTGCTATTATCACCATCAAAATAAATAATTTTTCTAATCTTGTTAAATTCTAATAAATGCTTGCAAATAGCAAAACTTAAAAAAGTTTTACCCTTATTAGCTTCACTTGTTAAAAAACTAATACTTCCTTTATCCAAAAAATCATCGATTAAAGATGTAAATTCTATTTTTTCTAAATCAACGCTTCTTATAGCCCATTGTGTTAAATCTACAAAAGAATTATTTTTTATATTTGCATTTTTTTGTGATATAATTTTACTAGGGTTGCAACTTGTTTCATTTATTTGACTTTTAATATTTTCAAATTCTTTAAAGTCAAGTTTATCTATAACTTGGCTTTTTATTTTTTTTAAATCATTAATTTCTTTACTATAATCTTTCATTTTATTACCTTTAAAAATAAATTCATTTTTTTATTAAAATAATTCTTAAAGTATTTTTCCATATAAGAAAAAAAACTATTTAAGCCTTTTTTATCTCTTTGGTAGTCTTGTCTTAACTCTTTCATTAAATAAGCTAAAAAATCTATAAAATCAGCGTTTTTTACCTCATCATAATTAAAAACACAATAGCCTTTTTCCAAAGGATTTATTTGTATTAATTCTTTTAAAAGCTCTAAATTAGCTTTAAAACTGCTCTCATCGTTTTCAACTATAAAAACTATTCTTTTATTATCGATGAGGTTTAAAAGCTCATTGATTTGCTCGTGTGAGTGTATATTTTTCATCATGCTATCACTTTGAAAACAAACAGCGTTTAATCCTAGCAATTCACTTACTATAATTTCTTTTATGCCACTAAAGATAAAACAATAATCTTTTAATAAGCCTTTTTCTTTGGCTTTTATAAGTTTTATAAATTTATTGCTACTACCTTTAACTTTAAACCATTTGACTAATTCATTTTTAAAAAGCTTTTCTCTAATAGCCACGCTTTTAATTTCGTTTTTATCTTTCAAGATAAAAGCCAAACTTTTATCATCTTTTGAAAAAGCAAAATAGTCTTTTAAAATACTTTCAAACTCATCATCTTTTGAAAAATTTAATTTACATAAGTGCATAAAAAGTCTAAAATCATTAAAAAAAGCTTTTTCTAAAGCCTTACATTCTATAAAATCGCTATTAGCTAAATAAAATTAGCCTGTAAAGAATAAGCTATATTTTTTAAATAGCTATTATCTTTTAAAGGCTCTTTTTGTGGTTTAAAGCTACCCACCTTTTGCGTGGGCAACCTGTTAAAATCACTAAATATAATCAAAGCTTCTTTTAACTCTACATTTTCTTTAAAGGCTATAAAATCGATTATATCCCCACTAAAACTTCCATTAAAATCAGTAATCAAGCAAGTGTTAGTTTTTATTTTAAGGCTTTTATTGTGTCTTTCATTTCCTGCTTTGTCAAATTCCAAACCATAGCGTAAATATAAAAAATCAACTATAGAATAATAATTTTTTATATACGCCTTTATTTCATCATTAAAAAGACTTATGCTCATTTTAAGGCTTTAATTTGTGTTTTAAAGCTTCATAAGTTGCCTTACAAGCATTTAAAAGAATTTGCCTTTTTTGTTCTTTTTTAATGAAAGTATTCTTTTTAAGAAAAAGTTTTTTATTACTTTCTAAAATTACTAAAAGCTCTTTTATTTCTCTTTCAAAGTCTGGTAATTTTTGCAAAATTTGTATTTTTTTCTCAAGTAAATTAAAAATTTCAAAGTCAAAGTATCTAAATCTAGTATTAAATATAAAACATAATTCGCTTTTTAAATATTCTAAGGCTTGTTTATTATTCATAACTACCGCCCTAATTGATAGTATGGTTTTTAAACCACTCATCAAGCTTAACTTTTTCATAAAAGATTTTTTTACCTATTTTAATATAAGGTATTTTCTTTTGCATTCTGTATTTATTTTGAGTATCTTTGCTTAAGCTGTAAAGTGTAATTACTTCTTGTATAGTTAAAAAGTCTTTGTTTGTGTCTTGCATTTTGTATCCTTTCTAAATTTTATTAATGCAATTAATAAAGCCATTAAAAAGGAATTAGTAAGTTTAAATTTATTACAATTTCTTTTAAGGGCTTAAACTATGGCTCTTATAATGAAATTGTGCGTTTTAATTCTTTGTTTGGCGACTTGATTGAAACGCACTAGATCAAAAAGTTTAAAGCTTTTCAAATTTCATTAAATTAAAAAATATTATTTGAAATATTTAAGAAGTATTTTAGCAGTTTTTAAAATAAAAGACAAGACAAAATTAAAATTAAAATATTTTAATTAATTGTATTATATATTAATTATATCTTAAATAATTATCAAAAGCTTTTATAATAGCATTTTTAAGCTCTTTTCTTTTAACTTCTCTTTTATTCAGTTTATATTTTTCTTGCATTTTAAACATAAAATCATCGAAATTATTATTACAAGCATTGATGTAATTTTTGTTATTGTTAAAATCTATAGAAAATAAAATATTTTTATTAATAGCTAGCTTTATGTAAAAATTGATATATTCTTTTATATTTCTACTTAGCAGTCTATTGGTAAATATATAATTTTTCAATTCTTCTGCTGCTGGTATTTTTCTACAAGCATTACAAAATTTATAAAAATGATATTGGACTATTTTTGTATTTTTTAGTATATTTTCATCTTTCAAATTTTCATCTAATATTTTTAAAGCTTTGACTAATATTTCATTATCTTTTTTTATTTGTGTTGAAGTTTTTTTTATTTCGCTTTTAAATATAGTATTATATAAAAACTTTTCCATTGAAAATTTTACAAAATGTGATAAATTATGTATTATATTTTCTCTTTCTTTTACTCTTTCTCTTGGGGATAATTTGTTAAAAATCTTAAGGCTATTAAAAAGAATATCATTATTAAGTAAAAAATCACATAAGACTATTTTTTGTTCTTCTATCTTATTATTTAAAATTGTGCATTCTTCACTTTGAAAGATAAAATATAAAGGATTTTCAAGCCAACTATTACATAAATAATCATATAAATAGTTTTCATCTTTTGCTTTTTCTATTTCTATATTATAATATGGCTCTATTTTATCATTAATGGCTTCTTGACATTCTCTTTCTTTTTCCCATTTTATCGCCACTTCAAAATCAGCTTTAAAACTTGGTAACATCGCTTATTTTACTCTCTTTTTCCCATTTAACCACTTATTAAAATAAACTTAAATTAAAACCATTAATAGTAAGTTTCTTTTCTTTTTTTAACTTTACTTTTGTATTTTCTATTTTTGCCATTGCTTTAATGACTTTTGCCAAATCATCGCTTACATTTTCTAAAATCAAGTTCATTTTTAACCCCTTAAAGTGTTTTAATATATGCTTTAGCCGATACCGCTAGAAATGCACTTCTTGATAAGCCCATTTTTTTAGAATAAAAATCTATCTCATCTACAAGACTATTTTTTAAGGTAATAGCTAGATTTTTACTTTTGTCTTTTTGTATGGGTTCTGGGATAAACTCATTTTTAGCCAAAGCTTCTTCTAAATAACAAGCAAAGGCATTTTTTAAATCTTCTATTGCTTCGTTTGGTGTTTTACCATCTCCTGCCATTAAGACAAGTTTATTAAGTTCTTTATCATCAAATTGTGCGAAATAATCGCCATCATCAAGTTTTACTAAATTAATCTTATAAGGCAAATTCAAATAATAATTTATATCTTTTTTCATTTTTCATCCTTTAAAAGTTTTAATATTTGCTTTACATAAAATTCTTTTATATGTTTATGCAAAGGCACAATAATGCTTTTATTATCTTTTTTAAATTTATGATGACTTCCCCTAATGCTAACTAGTTTATAACCATACCAACTTAAAAGCTTTTCTATGTTAGCAAAACTTGCATTTTTGGGGTTATTTTCTAATTCTTTGATTAACTTTTCTTTGTTGTTCATATATGTATTATATATATAATTATCTTAAAATATTTTAAATGCATTCAAAGCCTTGCAAAGTATTTTATATTTTATTAAGTATTTGTATTTTATAATTCTTTTACATTCAAAAAAAAGGGGGGGGGGGCTCAACCTAAGATAATCTAACAAATCTTTATTTATTAAACAAATCAAATCATTTAAAAAGTTTTCTATCTTATCAGGCATTAAACCTATATTAGTCCCTTTTTTTCTTTTGTGCTTATGCGTGGATATAATTTATTATCATTTTCTCTAATTTTTAAAAGATTTTCAAAATGACAGGCTCTATTCCTTAAAGTATGTAGCAAGTTTAAAACTATATTAACTTTATCTATATTATCAAAGCCTTGTTTTGTATTTTCGTAAATAAAAAAGTTTCTATTACTACTGCTATACTTCCTAAAATCAAAAGCCCTTAAATCTAAAATCTTATTTTGCACCTTGTAAGATATGATTAATTTAGCCACTACACCTAAGCTAAGGCGTGATAAGATTTGATGAGGTTTTAAACTATCTTTATCTTTAAACTCATTTATTTTAGCCGATAAAAAAGGATTATCGCTAGTTTTTATCCATTCTTTGCAATTACTATTTAATTCATAATCTAGGGCATTTCTTAGATAAATTTCAAGTATTGCTATTTTAGGCATTATCTTAGATATTAATTTCAAGTTCTCAAAATGTTCGTTTATATCTTTATAATGCTCTAATCTTTGCTTTGAAAAGATAAATTCTAAACCTAACATTTTTAATCTTTTTCTTGTAGCTTTTTTAAAGCTTCATTAGCTCTTTGACTTGCTTTAAGTGTATCATTAGTCGCATAAATATTTATAGTACTTAAATCCCTATGCCCTAAAGCTCCACTAATAACTGCGGGATTAACTCCATTTTGCATTAAAAAACTAGCCTTTATGTGCCTTGAAAAATGGGGCGTCCATTCTTTTACTCCGCTAAGTTCTCTTATTTTGGCTTCTTGTCTTGCCAAATTTGATATTTTTTTACCGCTAAACTTAAATGGATGAAAAGGACTATTTTATAGCTATCCTTTCATCCGGTTACTATTAAAAGTTACCTGCTAAAAGGTTGCCTTTTTGAAATAATTCGAAATGATACAATGGGACTTCAAAGGCTTCAGCGTAATTTAAGCAAAATCTCTAAAAGTATGGTAAAATGGGGTTTAGAGTGGTGCGGATGAAAGGACTTGAACCTTCACGCATTGCTGCACCAGATCCTAAGTCTGGCGTGTCTGCCAATTTCACCACATCCGCAAAGTGGTACGCCCAAGAGGATTCGAACCTCTGACCTACGGCTTAGAAGGCCGTTGCTCTATCCAGCTGAGCTATGAACGCATATAAAATCTTGGTGGTGCGCCCGATAGGAATCGAACCCATAACCTACAGATCCGAAGTCTGTCGCTCTATCCAGTTGAGCTACGAGCGCTAGTGGGGTGAGTGATGGGAATTGAACCCACGACCCTCAGGACCACAATCTGATGCTCTAACCGACTGAGCTACACTCACCATTTTGTATAAATTTATAAAAAATGGTCGGGGTGAAAGGATTCGAACCTTCGGCCCCTTGGTCCCAAACCAAGTGCGCTAACCAGACTGCGCTACACCCCGAATAAATAAAAGGAAATATTTTATCACAAAATAATTTTAAAGTCAAGGATTTTCATCTCTTATTCTTAAAAACACCGGAAAGCGAGGTAAGGAATTTTTGGTCAATCCATTAAATTTATAAGTCACAATACTACCAATTTTTGGAGGATTTTTTCTATCTTCATCTTTTAAACCACTGCCTATTTTAATGATTTGTCCATTAGGCATTTTACAAAGTAAGGCACCTACTTGATTTTCAAATTTACCCTTGCCCTTGCGAAATCCTACTAACTCACACTCTGCATCATCATAGGGTTTTAATTTCATAGCATTTTTACTTCTGCCTTTTTCATAAGGACTTAAATTTTTGCGTATGACAATACCTTCACCTTGATTTTTTATAATGCTTTCGTAAAATTGATTTAAATTATTTTGATTTTCAACTGGAATTTGAGGAATAATTTTTATATAGGCACTAGGATATTTTTGCAAATACTCTTCTAAAACAGCCAAACGATTTTTAAGAGTGCAAGTAGAAATTTGAAATTCTTCGCAAGCATTTGGTACATCAAAAATATTATAAGTTACTTCCTTCCATAAGGTCAAATTACTATCGCCACTACGAATTAAAGCTGAAATTTCATCAAATTTATTTCTTGCTAGCCAAAGCTCACCATCAATAGCAAAAGGAGGGAAATTTTTTGTAAAAAAGTCAGGAGTTTTTATTTTGTAATTTTGGCGAGTTTTTAGATATTTCCCATCCCAAATTCCACGCACTCCATCAAGTTTTTCGCTCATCAAATAAGCATTAAAATCTTTAGAGTTAAAATCTTGCTTATCGAATTTGCTAAGAAGTAAAATTTCATTAGCAAAAACTAAACAAGCACAACATATTAAAAAAACAAACCTCATCAAAGCAGATTAATCATATATCCAGTTGCATCTTTTTGAATACTATAATTATAAGTTCCATCAAGATATATTACAAGTCGATAATATCCTTTATGAGATCCAAAGTCTATGCGTTTAAAAATAGAATTGCTAAGGCGTATGTTTTTTGTAGGGCTAATCATTTTAGATCTAAAATCTATAACGATTTTACTTGGATTTCCTACTGAAAAATCTGTAATCATTTCATCACTAGTGTTAAGTTTTATTTTATTTTTATAAACCGCATAAGAAATAAAATCATAAATCTTTGCAACCTGTAAAGGTATTTCAACATTGGCTGTTGAGTTTGATTCTTGTTTGGAGCTATTTTTTTCAGGTATAGTAACTGAAACATCGAGTACTTTTGAAGGATCAGGACTTTTAAATCTTGATATAGTATAAGTATCGTGCCAATCAATACTTTTATTGACATCTAAATCGATCTTATCTTCACTTCCGTCTAAATTGATATAATTAAAAGTGATGCTTTTTAAAATTCTTGCACTAGAATTAAATTTAACTTCCTCTTTTTGAAATTCAGGTGGAGCAACCAAGGTTATATTTTGATCTGTCTTGAAAGGATTTTCATCAGCATATAAAAGAGAGGTAAAAATAAAAAATATTGCCAAAATTCTAGTTTTCATTTGGGTATAATCCTTTTAATTCAAAATAATCTTTTTGTGCTTTAGCATTTTGTTCTTTGAGCAAAATAATCTTTTTATTAAGCTCTTCTTTGGTATTTTCTAAGCTTAATAAAGTATCTAAAGAATACTGCCCAAAAAACATATTGCCAAAATAAATCGCTCCAATTACAACAAGAAAAGCCCAAAAAATCATTTTTATAACATGGGTATAAAAACTTTTTTTTCTTGTGCTTTCGTCGTATTCTTTAAGTAAATCGCTCAGAGCTTTTCTCCTAAGTATTCATCGCTTTCAAGTTCAATTTCAAGCAAGCGATTGTATTTTGCGGTTCTTTCACCTCTCGCTAGGGCTCCTGTTTTGATTTGTCCTGTATTTAAAGCCACAGCAAAATCCGCTATAAAAGCATCTTCACTTTCGCCGCTTCTATGACTCATCACACATTTATAGTTATTTCTTTGCGCTAAACGCACAGTTCTCATAGTTTGGGTAATAGTTCCGATTTGATTTGGTTTAATAAGCACAGCATTTGCCATTTTTTTGATGATGCCTTCTCTTAAAATATCTTCATTAGTTACAAACAAATCATCGCCTACAAGCTGAATTTTATTGCCTAATTTTTCAGTCAGCTTGATCCAGCCTTCAAAGTCATTTTCAGCTAAGCCATCTTCGATACTGCAAATTGGATATTTTGCACAAAGTTCTACATAGCGTTCGATCAAATCCTCGCTTGAAAAAGCCTTGCCTTCCATGTGATATTTGCCATCTTTGAAAAATTCTGTACTTGCCACATCAAGAGCGATTTTTACACGATTTTCATAACCTGCTTTTTTGATACAAGTCATTAAAAGATCGATAGGTTCTGTGTTGTTAGCTAAATTTGGAGCAAAACCGCCTTCATCACCTAAAGCCGTAGAATGTCCAGAATTTGCGAGTTCTTTTTTTAATATCGCATAAATTTCACAAACTGAACGCAAAGCTTCTTTAAAGCTAGTAAAACCAAAAGGCATGATCATAAATTCTTGAAAATCTACATTGTTGTTTGCATGAGCACCGCCATTTATGATATTACACATTGGCACGGGTAAAATGCTCGCATTTGCACCACCTAAGTAGCGATATAAAGGCATTCCCAAAGCAGCTGCAGCCGCACGAGCTGTTGCCATAGATACGCCTAAAGTCGCATTTGCACCTAAATTTGAGTAATTATTTGTTCCATCAAGCTCACGCAAAGTATCATCAAGTTGAGTTTGATTAAAAGCATCTAGTCCTAAAATTTCATCTGCAATGGTCTCATTGACATTTGCAACAGCTTTTAAAACGCCTTTTCCGCCAAATCTTTCATCATTATCACGCAATTCTAAGGCTTCTTTTGAACCTGTACTTGCACCACTTGGAACTATGGCCGCACCTACACTTCCATCGTTTAGCGTAACTTCGGCTTTTACGGTTGGATTTCCTCTACTATCAAGAACTTCATAGGCTCTAACATCTTCAATTACTAACATTATTCTTCTCCTTCGTCATCTTCGCTACCGCTGATCATACCTTCTATTCCCATAGAATTTTGAATTGCTTTTGTGATTTCATCTGCAATTTCAGGGTTTTCTTTTAAGAAAGCTTTTGAATTTTCTCTACCTTGTCCAAGTTTTTTATCTTTATAAGAAAACCACGCACCACTTTTATCTACGATATCAAGTTTTACACCATAATCGATCAATTCACCTTCACGGCTTAAACCCTCTCCAAACATCACATCAAATTCAGCTTGTCTGAATGGAGGAGCAACTTTATTTTTAACTACTTTTACTTTAACGCGGTTTCCTATAGGTTCTTCGTTTTGTTTTAAGGTTGCTACTTTTCTAACATCTAAACGCACAGAAGCATAAAATTTTAATGCATTTCCACCTGTTGTGGTTTCAGGAGTACCATAACCCATAGCACCGATTTTCATACGAATTTGGTTGATAAAAATTACTGTGGTATTCATTTTATGAACTATACCTGTAAGTTTTCTTAGAGCTTGAGACATAAGTCTTGCTTGAAGTCCTACATGTTGATCGCCCATATCGCCTTCAATTTCTGCTTTTGGGGTAAGTGCTGCAACGCTATCTACTACGATAAGATCTACTGCGCCACTTCTTGCTATAGTTTCTACAATTTCTAAGGCTTGTTCTCCAAAATCAGGCTGAGAAACATACAAATCATCTGTATTTACACCCAAATTTTTAGCATATTTTACATCAAGCGCATGTTCTGCATCGATAAAAGCACAAACTCCACCTGCTTTTTGGCATTCTGCGATAATGTGTAGAGTTAGAGTGGTTTTACCTGAACTTTCAGGCCCATAAATTTCTATAATTCTTCCTTTTGGAACACCGCCTATACCTAAAGCAAGATCAAGTCCAACTGAACCTGTGCCTATGCTATCGATTTGCTCGACTTCTTTATCCCCTAGTCTTAAGATAGTGCCTTTTCCAAAGGTTTTATCTAAACTTTTTAGGGCAGCGTCTAGAGATTTTCTTTTATTATCATCCATAACTTTCCTTAAAAATTCTAAATTTTTAGTTAGAATTCTAACAAAATAAAATTAAATAATGATTTATTTTGCTAGAATTAAAGCAAAGATTTAAAGGAAGCATAGATGAAAAAAATTACTATTGCACATTCTCCTGATGCTGATGATATTTTTATGTATATGGCTATTAAATTTGGGTGGATAGGGAATGATTTTGCTTATGAAAATACAGCTTTAGATATACAAACTTTAAATGAATTTGCCTTGAAAAATGAATTTGATGCTACGGCTATTTCTTTTGGGCTTTATCCTTTAATCGCTTCTGAGTATGCGCTTTTACGCACAGCAGTGAGTTTTGGTGAAGGTTATGGGCCAAAACTCATCAAGAAAAAAGACACGCATTTAAAAAGAAATTTTAAAGTCGCTTTGAGTGGAGCAAATACCACCAATGCTTTGATTTTTCGTATGAAATACCCTGAAGCAAGAATTATTTATAAGAATTTTTTAGACATTGAAAATGTAGTTTTAAGTGGCGAAGTAGATGCAGGAGTTTTGATCCATGAAAGCATTTTAGAATTTGATCAAAGTCTTTGCGTGGAAGCAGAACTTTGGGATATATGGCTTGAATTTGCTAAAGAAAATTTGCCTTTGCCTTTAGGTGGAATGGCTTTGCGTCGTTCTTTGCCTTTAAGCGATGCGATTAAGATCGAAAGAGATTTAACCAATGCTGTAAAAATTGCCGATGCAAATCGTAAAATTTTAGCCCCTATGCTTATGGAAAGAAAACTTATCCGTGTTGATGAAGAAAAACTTGATACTTATCTTAATTTATATGCCAATAAAAACTCTATTAGCATGAATCAAACTCAACTTTTAGCTGTAGATACGCTTTTTAAACTAGGATATGATTATAAATTTTATGATAAAATCATACATGTAAATGATTATCTTATCCCTAGCGAATACGAAGAAGCTAGAAATTCTTAAAAAGGATAAAAATGGACGAAAGTACCTTAGTTGCTCTTGGAGTGCAAACCTTTAAAATCACACTTTTACTTTCCTTGCCTATGCTTTTGGCAGGACTTATTGCAGGGCTTGTGATCAGTATTTTTCAAGCAACTACACAGATTAATGAAATGACACTTTCTTTTGTTCCTAAAATCATCTTGGTTGTGGTTATTTTAATCTTTTTAATGCCTTGGATGACTACAACTATGATTGATTTTACTGAGAATATACTAAATCAAATTCCAACTTTTATCAAATGATCATTGATTTTAAAAAATACTCTTCTGTGCGTATAGGAAATGAATTTGAAGTTTTAGTTTTGGATCAAATTTGTGATTTTGATGGTTTTTTAATAGGTGGTGCAAATAACCTTTTAATTAGCCCAAAACCTAAAAATATAGGAATTTTAGGAGATGGTTTTGATTTTATGCAAATTTTAGATCAAAATAAAGATTTTATACATCTTCGCATAGGCTGCAAAACAAAATCAAGCAAAATATATCGCTTTGCTAAAGAAAATAATCTTAAGGGTTTTGAGTATTTAAGCAAAATTCCTGGCACACTTGGTGGGCTTTTGAAAATGAATGCAGGGCTTAAAGGAGAGTGTATCAGTCAAAATTTAATCAAAATTGCTACTTCTCAAGGCGAAATTCTAAGAGAAAATATAAATTTTGATTATCGTTTTTGTCCTTTAAATATGCCTTTTTTTTGGGCTGAATTTAAACTAAATTTTGGCTTTGATACCCTTAAAGATGAAGCTTTAAAAAATGCAAGAAGCAACCAACCTAGTGGAGCAAGCTTTGGCTCTATCTTTAAAAATCCAAAAAACGACTTTGCAGGACGTTTAATCGAAGCTGCAGGGCTTAAAGGCTTTAGTAAAGGAGATGCTATGTTAAGCGATAAACACGCAAATTTTTTAATCAATAAAAAAAATGCAAGTTTTGAAGATGCGTTTTTTCTTATCGAATTGGCTAGAAAAAAAGTCTTTGAAGAATTTGGCATAAACTTAGAAAATGAAGTGATTATTATCTAAAAATTTTTCAATATATCTTTAATTTTTTTATTTCATTATCTATAACACTAGCTAACATTTTTGGCATTTGATTTACAATATCTTGATAATTTTGTTTTGTATCTTGATCTTTTAATATCAAATTTAATTTTGCATTTTTTGCTGCAAGAATTTTTCCATTGCTTGTAGAAATAATTTTAAAATTAACACTAGCCACACCCTCTTTACTAGTTGTGATAAAATAATTTGTAATATTTACATAAAAATCTTGCAAATTTACCACCACAACATAATCTGTAAATTTGGCATACATTTTAGCCTTATCTTTTTCTTGTGTTAAAAAAGGACTTACATTTATAAGTTTTGCATCCTTAGGGCTAAAATATGACAAAGTTTTAGGACTTTGATAAATACCATTTGCAGCAGAATTAACCCAATCAAGCCTTAAACTTTGAATCAAATTTTTAGCAAATAATATAGAAAATTCCTTATCACTCACCCTAAAACCATCTAAAAAATAACCAAAATTTTTCCTAGAAGTTAATACAATAGCAAAATCAATATCCTTATCTTTGGTGATTTGCGATTTTTTTTCAATTAAAGTAGAACTATCAAACAATGCTTTTTGTTGATTTAAATTTGGATTTGCAACATTTTGATTTAGATCTATTACTTCAAAGCTATCTGCGCTTTTTTCAATTTTAATAACTTTTTTCTGAGAAAAATTATTCGCTAAAAGATTAGAACTTAAAACTAAACTTAAAAACAAAATGAAACAATACCTCATCTTCATCCTTATAAACTATTTAAATATAAAATTATACTCTTTATTTTATAAAAAATCTTGTAAAAAATTCCTAGATGAAACACAAATAAAAGGACTGGATTTATAATTTAAAGGGTTATATAAAATGTATTTTTTAGAAAAATCCCCCATAAATCCTCCATTTTGATTAATCAAAAAATCTCCTGCTACAATATCCCAAATATTAAGCTTTTCAAATCTTTTATAAACTCCTGCCCTAGCCTCTAAAATAGCACAAAATTTCAATCCAGAGCCTATATTAATAGCTTCTAATTGATGCTCTTTTGCAAAGTCTTCATCTTCTTTGCTAAGATGATTAACACTCAATAAGGCTTTATATTTATTTTTCTCGTATTCTTGCTGGTCAATTTGCAAAGGTTTATCGTTTTTATAAACCTTGGTTTTTGCATGAGCATAGAATATATCACCTTTTGATGGATTTTGTATAAGCGATAAAACAGGGCGATTGTCATGAACCAAACTTACCATAACGCAAAATTCATCACTGCCTTTTAAAAAACCACTTGTTCCATCAAGAGGATCGATAAGCCAAAAAGTTTTTAATTCTTCACACTCTTCTTTGCTGAGTAATTTTTCTTCTGATAAAATTTTAATATCCGTGGAACCTAAAATATCATTTAGAATTTTATTAGAAGCAAGATCTGCTGATGTAAGCGGGCTTTTATCTTCTTTTTCCCAAGTTTTGAAATTTTTTCTCTCTTCTAAAATAGCTTTAGAAGCTTGATTGCTAGCATTTATAGCAATTTCTAAAAATTTATCAAGATTAAGCATGATTATAAACTTTCTATAAGATTTTTTAAAATTATACAAGAAGATTTTGTGGAATTTTTAATTTCCACAAAAATTTTAATTATATTTTACTAGTTTCACCCAAATAAAGTTGTCTTGGACGGACTATTTTAAGACTTTCTTGCTCTTTTTGTTCTATCCACTGAGCTATCCATCCTGGGGTGCGTCCTATAACAAATAAAGTAGCAAACATTTCATTTGGAATACCTAAGGCTTTTAAAATAAGTCCACTATGAAAATCAACATTCGGATATAGCCCTCTTTGAACAAAATAATCATCACTTAAAGCAATCTCTTCTATACGCGTTGCTACTTTAATAAGATTGGTATCAATACCCAACTCATCAATAAGTTGATCACGAAGTTTTTTAAGTACTTTTGCTCTAGGATCAAAATTTTTATAAACCCTATGCCCAAAGCCCATCAAGCGGAAAGGATCGTTTTTATCCTTAGCTCTTTTGATGAATTCATCTACCCTATCAACACTACCTATTTGCTCAAGCATTCTAATAACACCTTCATTAGCTCCACCATGTGCATGACCCCAAAGCGCACCAATACCTGCTGCTATACAGGCATAAGGATGAGCGTGAGTTGAACCCACAGCACGAACTGTTGAAGTTGAAGCATTTTGCTCATGATCTGCATGAAGCATAAAAACTGTATCAAGTGCTTTTACTTCTATAGGTTTAAGCTCTACATGATCGTAAGGATAGGTTCTTAACATATATAAGAAATTTTCTGTAAAACCACGATCTAAATTTGGATAAGCCATAGGAAAGCCGTGTTTATATCTATAAGCAGTGGCCACTATAGTAGGGATTTTAGCTACTATTCTAGCTGCCATTTCCATATATTCTTCTTTTACATTCATGTTTAAATGATCAGGATAAAAAGCACTAAGCGATGAAACAGCACCTTGTAAAACTGCCATAGGATGAGCATTATCAGGGAAAGAATCAAAAAGACGATGCATACCTTCATGGATAAAAGAACGCTTTTTCATTTCATAACGAAATGCTTCAAGACGCGTAGCATCAGGTAATTCTTTATAAAGTAAAAGATGAACCACATCTAAATAAAGTTTGTTTTCAGCAAGCCACTCTATAGGATAGCCACGGTGCATTAAAATTCCGTTTTCTCCATCAATATAAGTGATTTTTGATTTACAAGTAGCTGTAGAAGTCAAGCCCTCATCATAAGAAAACATTCCTGTTTGTTTATAAAAACTTGACATATCTACAACGCTTGGCCCAGTTGTACCGTCATATATAGGAAATTCATAGCTTTTTCCATTTCTATTATCGGTTATAGTAACGGAATTTGACATTTTCGCTCCTTTTATTGTTACTTTTATTAATTCTAACAAAAAAGGACGATTATGAGTTTTTTTATTATTAAATTTTTAAGATTTTGTTTGCTTTTTTGAGTAAAAAAGTAACTTTCATTTTTTAGAATTAGAAAGAAATTTAATCATACTCATAACAATAACAGCCTCAAATAACGCTGTTAAAATAAGTGCTGAATAAAGCTTCTCATCAATAACCTTGCCCGAATAACCCAGAGTAGCTGTTGCTATAAGCAAGGTTAAAGGCATAGAATGACTAAGACCAAATAAAATCATATTTTTAAAACCAATTCTTTTTAAAAAAACACTTGCACATAAAATTCTTAAACCCACCATAACAAACATAAGTAAAAATGCTTGTAAAACGATTTTATAATCTAAAATCATTTTAAGATCAAAGGTTGAACCTATATGGATAAAAAAAATAGGGATCAAAAACCCGTGTCCAAAAGTAGAAAGCTTGTGCTCAAGATCTTTTTTATGATCAAAAAAAGTAGCTATAAATGAACCTGCTATAAAAGAACCAAGAACGATTTCAAGTTTTGTAATAACCATAGCAACAATGATCAGTATAAAAATGGCCATACAAAATCTTATATCTTTTTCATTTTTATCTTCCCATGGCATAAGCACAACTTTAAGCTGAGGATACCACCAAAAAAGCACACCAAGCATTTTAAATCCAAGCAAACAAAGCCCCAAAAAGATATTAAGATATAAAATACTTTGCGCTACATCAATAATACCTGTTCCTTCGCGCAAAAAAGCTCCCGCTATAGTCAAAAGCACAATAGAAATCACCTCAGCTAAAGTAGCTACTATCATAGCAATATTTAGCCAATAACACTCTTTTCCAAAATCCTTAAAAAGTAAAGATAAAAGCCCTACACTCATCACAGGTATAATGATAACAAATACTAAAGAAAGTCCAAAAATCCATACTATAAAAGAAGATAAAGTATAAAGTAAAAAAATATAAAAAAAACTTTTTTTGGCGACTTCTTTATCCATATTAAAAAAGGCTCTTAAATTTACCTCCATACCCGCTATAAACATTAGATAATAAAAACCTACATTGGCTAAAAGTGCAAAATTTTCACTTTTTCCTATGAAACCAAAATACGCTATTATTGCCCCTAAAATAATTTCAGTAGCTGAAAGAGGCAAGCGTAAAATTCTCGCAATATGCGGAGAAAAAAGCAAACACAAGGCTATAACAATGAGAATTTTTAAATCGATTAAAGCCTGTGTATCAATGACACTCTGATGCAAAAGTAAATCCCATTTCTTTTAATTTTATTATATCTTGACTTGGTTCTTCACCTTTAGTGGTTAAATAATCCCCTATAACAATAGCCCCAGCACCTGCTTGAAAAATTTCATATTGTCTTTCTCGTAATACCACTTCACGCCCACCTGCTACCATTACCACGCTTTGCGGTAAAGCCTCTTTGGTATCACGAACAATTTTTAAGGCTTCATCAGCGCTAAGTCTTGGAACTTGTAGTTTTAAATTTTCATTTGCTATAAAAAAATTAATAGGCGTTGAAAAAGGTTGTAATTCTTGCAAAGATTTTCTAAAACTTAGCCTATCTTCTTCGCTCTCACCCATACCATAAATTCCACCACAACAAAGCATAAGCCCTGCTTCTTTAGCGTTTAAATTGGTTTGAAATCTACTTTCCCAAGTATGTGTGGTGCAAATTTGTGGAAAAAATTCCTTAGAACTTTCAAGATTGTGATTATAAGAAAAAATTCCTGCTTTTTTAAGTTCTTTGAGTTGTTCCACGCTTGCCATACCATTACAGGCAATTAAAAGCAAATTAGGCACTTCTTTTTGCACAGCCTTGGCAGCTTCGCAAACATACTCAAGCTTTTCATCATCAAGCCCAAGTCCTGCCGTAACCAAACAAAAACCCAAGGCTTCATTTTTCTTTGCCATTTTTGCTTCTAAAACGATTTGTGAAAGTTCTTTACGACGATATTTTTGAATATCTGTTTTTACATGAGCGCTTTGGGTGCAGTATTTGCAGTCTTCTGAACAATTTCCACTCGCTATATTTGAAATAGCACAAAGCATGATTTGCATTCTAATCCTTCATTTCTTTTTTGATTTTACACTTTAAACATTCTAAGAATGTACCTTTTTTAAGCTCTTTTATCACTAAAGTTTCGCCACACTCTTCGCATTTTTCTTCACTTGGTTTGTATTTGCTTATAAAATTGCATTTTGGATAAGCACTACAGCCATAAAATTTACCACGTTTTGAAAAGCGTTCTACGATTTCACCTTTTTGACAACTTGGACAAGTAATGCCTGTACCATTAGCTTTAGCTTTTGCGGCTGTATTTTCGCTTTCGTTTTTGCTTTCACTTTTTAAATTTCTTGAATACTTGCATTTTGGGAAATTTAAACACGCTACAAATTCTCCAAAACGCCCTTTTCTAATAGCAAGCTCTCCGCCACAATCAGGACAACTTTCGCCTAGTTTTGTGACAGTTTTTTGACTAGCTATTTTTGTTTTTCCTTCTTCGATTTTTCTCATAAAAGGATAGTAAAATTCTTTTAAAGTTTCTTGCCAATCTGCCTTATCTTCTGCGATTTCATCTAGGGTATTTTCAAGGTTTGAAGTAAATTTACTATCTACTATATCGCTAAAATTTTTCTCAAGCACTTCGGTTACATTAAAAGCAACATCGCTAGGAATGAGTTGTTTTTTATCTATTGTTACATAATCACGGCTTGTAAGTATAGAAATGGTTGGTGCATAAGTAGAAGGGCGACCTATGCCTAAACTTTCAAGTTTTTTTACAAGTCCTGCTTCTGAATACCTTGAAGGTGGTTCGGTAAAATGTGAGTTCATTTCTAAATTTTGCACTTTTAAATTTTGGCCTATTTTAAAATTTGGCAAAATTTTATCCTTATCCATATCACCATAAACTTTATAATATCCATCAAAAAGGATTTTTCTACCGCTTATTTTAAAAACTGCTCTATCATTTTTTACAAATACATTTTGAGTTTGAGAGATAGCAGGACTCATCTGACAGGCTAAAAAGCGATTGTAAATAAGTGTGTAAAGTTTTAACTCATCTTTGTCTAAAAATTTAGCCGCAATTTCTGGAGTAAAACTTAAATTTGTAGGGCGTATAGCTTCATGAGCTTCTTGAGCGCCTTTAGTCTTTGTAGTATATACATTTGCTTTGCTTGGAAGATAGTCTTTGCCAAAATTTGCTTGTATGAATTTTCTTGCATTTTCTACTGCTTCTTTGGCTAAATTTAAACTATCGGTTCTCATATAAGTAATAACCCCCATCACGCCTTCATGGGTATTTACTCCTTCATAGAGCTTTTGAGCTATCATCATGGTTTTTTTAGGGTTAAAACCAAGGCGATTGCTGGCACTTTGCTGCAAGGTTGAAGTCATAAAAGGAGGAGGCGGAGCGATTTTTCTTTCTTTGCTTTCAATGTCGCTTATAGCATAAGCTTCATTTTTACAAGCCTCTAGTATAAGCTTAGCACGATCTTTGTTGGTAATGGTAAGTTTTTCTATCTTAGCTTTGTCAAACTCAACCAGTTCTGCATCTAAATCTTTTTGAAAAATCATATCAATACTAAAGTATTCTAGGGGTACAAAGGCACGAATTTCTTTTTCACGATCGACTATGATCTTTAAAGCCGCACTTTGAACACGCCCAGCACTAAGTCCTCTTTGAATTTTTTGTCCTAATAAAGGGCTGAGCTTATACCCTACAATGCGATCTAAAAGACGTCTGGTTTGCTGAGCATTTACAGAGTGCATGTTTAATTTTCTTGGATTTTTTAAAGCATTTTCTATAGCGCTTTTAGTGATTTCATGAAAAACAATGCGTGGTAAGGTGTTTTCATCTTTTCCTATAGCTTTTGCAATATGATAGGCTATAGCCTCTCCTTCTCTATCTTCATCCGTTGCAAGATAGACTTCTTTGGCATCTTTGGCTTTGCTTTTAAGTTCTTTAACTAAGGCGCTATGATCACTTGTGATTCTATACTCAGGGATAAATTCATCATCTTCTATTTTAATCCCAAAGCTTGATTTAGGCAAATCTCTAATATGTCCTTTAGAAGCGATAACTTCATAATCTTTTCCCAAAAAATTTCCTATGGTTTTAGCTTTTGCAGGAGATTCTACTATGATTAAATTTTTCTTCATTTTGCACCCTTGTTAAATAAAAAGCTGAATTTAGCTAAAAATATTTAAAATTCTACTTATAAAATATATTTTAATCAAGCTAAAATATTTTAAAAACAAAACTATCATAACAAAATAAATAAAATCTAATTTTAAGTAATTTTAAATACAAACCATAATTTTTGGAGTATAATAAAATAAAAAAGGTAAAAATTATGAATGACAAAACTTATAAATTTCATCCAAATGACACAAAAATGGATAAAAAAATAATTCAAATTACTGAAAAGTCCGGATTTAAAGCAGCTGTGTTTTCTATGGCTGCTATGACTATGCTAGGAAGTGTGGTCATTTCATCTGCTCTGCCTGCTATCAACAGACATTTTGAAGAACTTTTAACCCAAAGTGGCGCTACTCTTGCTTCAAGTTTCACATTAGCTCATCTTGATATACTTGTTCGCTTAGTTTTAACCATCCCTGCTATTTTTGTTGTCATTTTATCTCCATTTGCTGGTATTTTAATGGATAAATTTGGCAAATTAAAATTCATTCTTCCAGCTATGGTGGTTTGGACTCTTTCTGGGATAAGTGGCTTTTTCTTAAATGATATTTATGCTATACTGACTTCAAGAGCTATTTTTGGTATGGCAACTGCTTTTATAATGACAGGCGCTTCGGCTTTGCTTGGGGATTATTATAGTCGTGGTGGCTTTAATCGCAGAGAAAATGCTTTAAGTCTTCAAGGATTTTTTTGTGCAGTAGGGGGTGCTGTTTTTATTTCTATTGCGGGATTTGTTTCAAGTTATTCTTGGCGTTATCCTTTTTTGGTATATGGACTTGGAATTTTAATTACCTTAATGGCTATCATTTATCTTTTTGAACCTAGAAAATTTAAATTCTATAATCATACAAAAATAGAAACAAAAACAAATTATTGGCAATTTTTCCCTATCTATTTTATAGGTTTTTTTATCATGGTAGTTTATTATATTTCGCCAACTCAACTTCCTTACTATATAGAAGAACATTTGGGATTGGATCCTAAATATATAGGTATTTCGATGTCTGTATCTGCACTATGTTATGGTTTTTTCTCTCTAAGCTATAGATATATTATAAAATTCTTAAGTATTAAAACTATTTATGTTTTAACTCTTTTTATCGTATCTTGTTCTTTTTTGCTGCTTTTTTTAGTAGATAGCTTTTTCACAGTTTTAATCGCCTTAGCTTTGCTTGGAATGGGTGGAGGTATTATGCTTGTAAATAATACGGCTTATCTTTTTTCAATCTGTCCTGAAAATGCTCGCTCTAGGGCTTATGGAATTTTAGCAAGTTGTATATTTTTAGGACAATTTTTAAGTCCTATTATCTCTCAACCTATCGTTAGACAAATGGGTCTTGTAGATGCTTTTTTAATATGGTCAATAGTAATTTTTATAGTGTGCATTGTGTTTTTATTTTTAAAGCAAAAACCTAGAATAAATTAGCAAGAAAAATCTTGCTAATTTTATTTATTACAAACCTACCGCACTTAAAGTTTGGTATTTACTCATATAAATTTGAGCTTCAATTTTTCTCATCGTATCAAGTGCTACTTGAACTACAATAAGTACAGAAGTGCCGCCAAAATGAAAAGGCACACCCATAAATTTCACCAAAACCCAAGGTAAGGTTGCAACAAGCCCTAAATAAATAGAACCTGATAAAGTTAAACGAGAAGCCACTTCGTTAAGATAACTTGAAGTTCCTTCACCTGGACGAATTCCAGGGATAAAACCGCCTTGTTTTTTCAAATTTTCTGCTATGTCTTTAGCGTTAAATACGATAGAAGCATAAAAATAAGCAAAGAAAATTACAAACAAGAAAGTTAGAACATGAAACAAATAACCATTTGGATTTAAAAAGTCATTAATGGCTTGTAGATAAGGATTTGTACTAGTTTGTAAAATTGTTGTTGGAAACATCAAAATCGCACTAGCAAAAATCGGTGGAATAACCCCACTAAGATTGAGTTTAATAGGAATATAATTCATAATGCGTTTGTTTTGATTTTGCATTACAACTTTACGAGAATAAGAAATAGGAATTCTTCTTTCTCCAAGTTCTATATAAATAATCACCCCTATGGTGATTAAAATCAAAGCAAAAATTGCAAAAGCGGTTAAGAAATTCATCTCGCCTGAATTGATTTGTCCTACAGTTCCTGAAATCGCTCTTGGAATACCTGAAACAATACCTGCAAAAATGATTAAAGAAATACCATTTCCTATACCTCTTTGTGTGATTTGTTCGCCAAGCCACATTAAAAGCATAGTTCCAGCAAGCATAGAAATAGCACAAAGTGCGATAAACATATTTAAATCTTCCACCATTATAGCCCCTGCACCACCACGACCGTGCAAGCTTTGCAAACCTATAGCAACGCCTATACTTTGAACCAAAGTAATCACAATAGTCGCATAACGGATAATTTGCATATATTTTTGCATACTATCACGCTCTTTTTTCATCTTACCAATATTTGGAAAAGTTGCTGCAAGAAGCTCCATAATAATAGAAGCAGTAATATAAGGCATAATACCTAAAGAAATGATAGAAAAGCGTTCAGCCGCTCCACCACTAAAAACATTAAATAAACCCAAAGCATTGTTTTGATTGTTATTAAAAAATTCCGCAATCACATCAGCATTGACGCCAGGAACTGGCACATAAGCCAGAACCCTATAAGCAAATAAAAATGCTAAGGTGATTAAAATCTTATTCGTCAATGCTCTATTCATTATTTTGATCCGGTGACGCTAATATTCTCGTCTTTGATTTTTGATACTAAGTCTTTTGCACTTGCACCAATTAATTTGATTTTATTCACAGATTTTGAAATTTTGTGAACACTTTTAATGCTCTCAAATGTAATTTCACTAAGCTCTTTTACAGCTGTGATTTTTTCAACATTGATCACATAAGGTTTTTGAATTTTAGAAGTAAAACCTACTTTTGGTAGTCTTCTTTGAAGTGGTTGTTGCCCCCCTTCAAAACCTCTTTTTTCATTATAACCTTTTCTAGCAGTTTGACCTTTACCCCCTTTAGTAGCAGTCTTACCCATGCCAGAACCTTGACCACGGCCAATTCTTTTAGTTTTATGCGTTGAACCCGCTGCTTTTGTTAAATTCATCTTCTTATCCTTTTAACATTGTTAAAGCTTTGATTGTAGCACGAACCACATTAGCTGAATTATTTGAACCCAAAGACTTGGTTAAGATGTCTTTAATACCTGCAAGTTCCACGATAGGGCGTGTAGAACCACCTGCGATAACTCCTGTACCTTCGCTAGCTGGTTTAAGTAAAATTCTACTTGCGTTGTATTTCACCTCTACATCGTGAGCGATAGTTGAGCCTTTAGTTTTAACTTCAACGATATTTTTAAACGCATCGTCAACAGCTTTACGGATGGCATCTGGAACTTCCTTAGCCTTACCATAACCAACACCTACTAAACCTTTGCGGTTTCCAACGATAACTAAAGCAGTAAATCTAAATCTTCTACCACCTTTAACAACCTTAGTAACTCTGCCGATATCGACGATTACTTCTTCAAATTCTTCTCTATTATATTTTTCCATCGATTTACCCCTTATAGCCTAATGCCATTTTCTCTTAAAGATTCAGCCAATGCTGCGATAACACCATGATATACATAACCATTTCTATCAAAAACAGCTTGTTCTATCTTTTTAGCTTTTAAAGTTTTAGCAAATTCAGCAGCGATTTTTTTAGCACCTTCTTTATTTGCTTTAACGCCAAGTTTGCGTCCATCAACTGCTGCTAAAGTTACAGCTTTTACATCATCAATCGCTTGGATATATAGAGTTCTGTTTGATTTAAATACAGAAATTCTTGGAAAATTTTCACAACCTGAAATTTTCGCTCTAATTCTTTTTTTTCTTTTGATTCTTAAAGTTAGTTTTCTTTTTAATACATTTGCTCTCATATTCTACCCTTACTTCTTAGATGTCTTACCAGCTTTGCGGATAATGCGTTCATCAGAATACTTAACGCCTTTTCCTTTATATGGCTCTGGCGGTCTAAATTCACGAATTTGAGCAGCAACTTGACCTACAACTTGTTTATCACTTCCTTTAACTGCAATAGTATTTTTATCCACTACAATTTCAATTCCTTCTGGAATATCATAATTAATAGGATGAGAAAAACCAAGGCTTAGTTCTAAAACTTTACCTTTTAAAGCTGCCTTATAACCAACTCCATTGATTTCAAGAGTTTTTGAAAAACCTTGAGTTAAACCTACAACGATATTGTAAGCTAAAGCTCTGTAAGTTCCCCAATAAGCTCTACTTTGTCTGTCTTGACCTTTTGGAGAAAAAAGAATATTATTATCTTTAATCTCAACATTTACATTTGCTTTAGTATCAAGTTCTTTTGCTAAATTTCCTTTTTTAAATTTAAGCAAATTTCCTTCTAATTTTACTTCTACTCCTGCTGGAATAGCAATCGGTTGTTTACCTATACGAGACATATTTTTCCTTTTTATTTGTCTAGGATATTTCTACTTTTTTAAAAGAATGGATACCCAATGCCATAAAAAGCAGATTTTTTACCAAATGGTACATAAAATTTCGCCGCCAACACCTGCTTTATAAGCTTCATCATTAGCTAAAACGCCATGACTTGTGCTAACTACGATAGTACCATAACCATTTTTAAAACGCTTGATTTCATCTTTACCTTTATAAACACGACGACCAGGCTTAGAAATCCTTTTAAGCTCATTGATAACACTCTTACCTTTTTCATCGTATTTTAAAACTACATTGATAAATTTCTTTTTATCTTCTTCAATAACATTAAAACTCTCAATATAGCCTTTAGCTTGAAAAATTCCAACTAAAGCTTCTACAACTTTAGAATGTAAAAGCTTGGTTGTTTCAAGCTTTCTCATTCCTGCATTTCTGATACGAGTGAGTGAATCTGAAATAATATCATTTATCATATTTTATCCTTACCAACTTGCTTTCTTAAGACCTGGAATCAAACCTTCATTGCCCATTTTTCTTAAGCAAACTCTGCAAATTCCAAAATCTCTATAAACCGAATGCGGACGCCCACAAATTTGGCATCTTGTATAAGCTCTAACCTTAAATTTAGGCTTGCGTGCCGCTTTTGCAATCATTGATTTTTTAGCCATCTTACTTTCCTTTTGTAAATGGCACACCGATAAGTTCTAATAACTTTTGTGCCTGTTTGTCATTTTGTGCTGTTGTAACTATAGAAATGTTCATACCATGAGTTCTTAAAATTTTATCATACTCCACTTCTGGGAACATCAACTGCTCATCAAGACCGAAGTTATAGTTTCCGCGTCCATCAAAACCATCTCTACTTAAACCTCTAAAGTCTTTCACCCTTGGCAAAGCAATAGAAATTAATTTATCAAGAAAAGCATACATATTTTCTTTTCTTAAAGTTACCATTACACCCACAGGAAAACCTTCGCGAACTTTAAATCCTGCAACTGATTTTTTAGCTTTAGTAATCACAGCCTTTTGTCCTGCAATTAAAGAAATAGTATCTGCAACATTTTGCAATACTTTTTGATCTTTAGCCA
The DNA here is from genome assembly GCF_011067895.1 of Campylobacter sp. CFSAN093249. Lineage (NCBI taxonomy): Bacteria > Pseudomonadati > Campylobacterota > Epsilonproteobacteria > Campylobacterales > Campylobacteraceae > Campylobacter > Campylobacter sp. CFSAN093249. Next base: position 126,122 of record NZ_JAAMWM010000002.1, read on the forward strand.
ACTCACCAGCACCTACGCTGATAACTACTTTTTCGATCACAGGGATAAGCATAGGATTTTTAATATCAAATTCTTTAACCAATGCAGGTTTAATGCTTTGATTATATTTTTCTTTTAATCTCATCATCGCTTACTCCTGAACTTTTGCCACATTGGAAATATCCATTGGCATTTCTTTATTGATAAAACCACCATTTGGGTTTTTCTCACTCGGCTTAATAGCTTTTTTAGCGATTTTACATCCTTCAACTACCACTTTAAGTGTTTTTGGATATACCGCTAAAACTTTACCTGTTTTACCTTTATCATCACCTGTGATAACCTTAACGCTATCACCTTTTTTGATTTTTAATTTAACCGCCATTATAATACCTCCGGTGCTAGTGAAACGATTTTCATAAAGCCACCATATCTAACTTCTCTGCCCACTGGCCCAAAGATACGAGTTCCGATAGGCTCTCTTTTGTTGTCAAGAATAACCGCAGCATTTTCATCAAAACGAATCAAAGAACCATTATCTCTATGAATTTCTTTTTTAGTTCTAACGATAACCGCTTTTACCACTTGACCTTTTTTAACTTTTCCATTTGGTAAAGCTTTTTTAACAGATGCAACGATTACATCACCCACGGTAGCGTATCTTCTTTTGCTACCCCCTAAAACCTTGATACACATTAATTCTTTTGCACCGCTATTATCAGCAACTGCAAGTCTTGTAAAACTTTGAATCATTACTCAACTCCTGTAGCTAATACAGATTTTAAGCGAAATGATTTTCTTTTTGAAAGTGGTCTGCATTCTACTGCAACAACAGTATCACCCACTTTAACTTCATTTCTCTCATCATGAATTAGATATTTTTTAAAGCGTTTAACAATTTTTCTATATCTTGGATGAACCACTTTTCTTTCAACCAAAACACTTGCGGTTTTTTCACCAGCGATTTTAACAACAACGCCTTGAATTTCTCTTTTAAATGCCATTTTCTATCCTTATCTTAAAGCGTTAATTGCTGTATTTATTCTAGCAATGTCTTTTTTTACTTGGCTAATCTCTTTTGGATTAGTAAGTTGCATTGTTTTTAGCTTTTGTTTTAAAGTGAATAAAAGCACCTTTTTTTCTTTTAGCATTGTTGCAAGCTCAGCTGCTGTTTTATCTTTAATCTCAGTATATTTCATTTTGGCTCTCTCTTGTAACAAACTTAGTTTTAAATGGAAGTTTATGCATAGCTAAAGTCAATGCTTCTCTTGCCATTTCTTCGCTTACTCCTGCCATTTCATAAATGATACGACCTGGCTTGATATTCATTACCCATTCCTCAACAGCACCTTTACCTTTACCCATACGAGTTTCTAAAGGTTTTTTTGTCAAAGGCTTATCTGGAAAAACTCTAATCCAAGTTTTTCCTTGTCTTTTAACAAAACGAGTTAAAGCGATACGCGCTGCTTCGATTTGGCGTGAGTTAATGCGTCCTGCTTCAGTTGCTTTTAATGCAAATTCACCAAAAGTAAATTCTGTTCCACGATTAGCATAACCTCTGTTACGCCCTTTCATCATTTTGCGATATTTAGTTCTTTTTGGCATTAACATGATTATTTACCCCTTCTTGTGCGTCTTGGCTTTTTAGCTGGAGCACTTTCTTCAGTTTTTTCAGGTTGCATACCTTTGTGCAATACTTCACCTTTAAAGATCCATACTTTAACTCCTATGTTTCCATAAGTAGTTCTAGCTTCTGCAAAACCATAATCGATTTTTGCTCTTAAAGTATGAAGTGGAACGCGTCCTTCAAGATACCATTCTGTTCTTGCCATTTCAGCACCGCCTAAACGACCGGAAACTGAAACTTTAATTCCTTTAGCACCTGCTTTTTGCGCACCTTGGATTACTTTTTTCATTGCTCTTCTAAAAGCAATTCTTTTTTCAAGTTGAGTTGCAACACTTTCAGCAGCAAGTTGAGCTGAAGCTCCTGCTTTTCTTTCTTCTTTGATATTGATATTTACATCTTTACCGATTAAATCTTGCAATTCTTTTCTTAAATTATCAACATCACTACCTTTTTTACCGATGATGATACCTGGTCTTGCAGCAACTACAGTAACGCGAAGTTTTTTAGCAGTTCTTTCTACTAAAATTTGGCTAATTCCTGCGTAATAAAGTTTTCTTTTTAAGAAAGCTCTGATTTTGTAATCTTCACCGATATTTTCTACTAAATTTGCTTTAGTTGGAAACCATCTTGATTCCCAGTTTCTATTGATTCCTAGTCTTAGACCAATTGGATTAACTTTTTGTCCCATTAGCTTTCCTTTTTCGCTGTTGCTTTTTTAGTGCTTGTTGTTTTTTTAGCTGGAGCTTTTGTTGTAGTAGTTTTTTTAGCTACTGTTTTTTTCTCTTCAGCTTTCACTTCCGCTTTTACCACTTCTACTAAAATATGTGAAGTTGGTTTTCTAATACGACTTGCACTTCCTCTAGCTCTTGGTCTAAATCTTTTTAATACCGCAGCTGCGTCAACACGACAACTTTTTACAATCACTTCGTTTGCTTCAAAGCCACCATTTGCTACTGCACTTGAAATTGCATTTGCGATATATTTTGCACCTTTATTTGGCATAAATTTTAAACTAGCCATAGCTAATTCTGCATTCATCCCCTGAACTTCTCTAGCAATCAATCTTGCTTTAGTTGGAGATAATCTTATGAATTTAATTAATGCTTTACTCATATCTTATCCCTTACTTACCAATTTTCTTTTGCACAGAGCCTTTATGCCCTTTAAATGTGCGTGTTGGAGCAAATTCACCAAGTTTATAACCGATGTGATTTTCAGTAATATAAACCGGAATGAAGCTTTTGCCATTATGAACATTAAATGTAAGTCCTATCATATCAGGAGTAATTGTGCTTCTTCTTGACCAAGTTTTAATTGGTTTATTATCATTAGCCTTTTTAGCAGCGATGACTTTTTTCATTACATGATCATCAACAAAAGGACCTTTTTTTAGTGATCTAGCCATCTTACTTTCCTTTTCTTCTTGAAATTATTAGCTTATCGCTAGCCTTTTTACGACGAGTTTTCGCACCTTTGGTTGGTTTACCCCACGGAGTTACTGGATGACGGCCTGAATTTTTCTTACCTTCACCCCCACCGTGCGGGTGATCTACTGGGTTCATTGCAGAACCACGAGTTTGCGGGCGGATACCTCTATGGCGATTTCTACCTGCTTTACCGATAGTTACATTAGCCCATTCTTCATTTCCAACTTCGCCGATACTTGCCATACATTCAGCTAAAACTTGTCTCATTTCGCCACTTGCAAGTCTTAAAATAACATATTTTTCTTCTTTACCCATAAGTTGTGCATAAGCACCTGCGGAACGGATCATTTGACCGCCTTTACCTGGTTTTAACTCAACATTATGAACAATAGTACCCACAGGAATGTTTTTAAGTTTCATTGCATTGCCTGGTTTAATATCAAGTCCGCTTTCAGCAGCTGAAACTATATCACCAACGCTTAATCCACGTGGTTGAAGAATATATCTTTTTTCCCCATCTTTATAAGCAATCAAAGCAATTCTACAATTTCTATATGGATCATACTCGATTGCTTCTACTTTGCCTTCTATACCGAATTTACGACGTTTAAAATCAATAATTCTGTAAAGTTTTTTAGCACCCGCTTCTTTATGACGACTTGTAATTCTTCCATAGCTGTTACGACCCGCGTGTGCTGGAAGTTTAACAAGTAGTGAGCGTACACTTGGTTTAGCTGTAATATCTTCAGAACTTAAACCTGTGATATATCTTCTACTTGGAGTATATGGTTTATAAGTTTTAATTGCCATCTTAAGCCTCCGTATTTTCTAAGCTAACACCTTCAGGTAGCTTAACATAGAATTTTTTGTAATTGTTTCTTTGACCTAAACGACCTCTAAAACGCTTAATTTTTCCATCCATTCTTAAGGAATTGATGCTTTTTGGAGTTACACCAAAATACTCTTTTAAAACCGCTTTTAAGCCTGTTTTAGTCATTTTTGGCGAAGTTTGAATAACTACGACACCTTGCTCTTGCAAATTCAAACTTTTTTCTGTGTAAAGTATAGTCTTTATATCAGTAATATCTGCCATAATTATCCCTCTTTTGTAATAGATTCTAACGCTGATTTTTCCATAATAACAGCATTAAATACAGATACTAAATAAGCATTTACTTCAGTTACATCAACTACATAGCAATTTGCTAAATTTCTGTAAGCTAAAAGTGTTTTTTCATCTAGTAAATCTTTAACGATTAAAGCATCTTTGACGCCAAGTTTTTTAATCACAGCGTTTGCATCTTTTGTTTTACCACTTTCAATAGCCAAAGAATCAGCAGTAAATAACACACCTTTAGCTGCTTTATCTGCTAAAGCTCTTTCAAGCGCCAATCTTTTTTGTTTTTTATTTACTTTTTGGAAGTAGTTTCTTTCATTTGTTGGACCAAAAGCAACCGCACCGCCTACCCAAATGTTAGTTCTTGTTGAACCCGCTCTAGCACCGCCACGACCTTTTTGTCTCCAAGGTTTTTTACCACCACCACTTACATCACTTCTACCTTTAGTATGAGCTGTATTTGCTCTTAAACTTGCAAGGTAAGATTTTACATACAAGTAAAGATTGTGTGGATTTACTTCCGCATATTTTGAAGGTAAATCAAGTTCACCTGCTTTTTCTAATTTATCATTTAAAACAACTACTTTACTCATTTTGCAATCCTTATTTTACCCATAGCACCATTATAACCTGGTACTGCACCTTTAACTACTAAAATTTTATTTTCAGCATCATAAGATACAACTTCGTTTTTAACGGTCACTTTAGTATTTCCATAGTGTCCTGCCATTTTCATACCTGGTTGAACACGACCTGGCCATTCTCTATTACCAATAGATCCATGGCGTCTGTGAAATCTAGAACCGTGACTTGCTGGACCCCCTGCGAAGTTATGTCTCTTCATAACACCGCTATAACCTCTACCTTTAGTGTTAAAGCTTACTTTTAAAATTTTTGCTTCATTTAATGGAGTTTCATCTAAATCTCCTGCTTCAGTATTTGCTACTTCTAAAGTCGCAAATCTATTGTATTCTGCAGAAAGATTGTATTTTTTTTGTTGTCCTGCGACACATTTATTACTTGCTTTACCTTTTGGATATGCTACTAAAGCCTTTCCGCCTTCAACTTCACATACTTTTGCATTTACAACTCTTAGCAAAGTTACAGCGATACTTGGATTAGTAATTGTTCTGCTCATTCCAATTTTTTCTACAATATATTCCATATCTTATCCTTACTTACCCATAGCTCTTACTTCAACGCTTACTTCTGGAGCTAAATCAAGCTTCGTTAAAGAATCAACTGTATCTGGAGTCGCTGCTACTATATCTAGCATACGCGCGTGAATTCTTATTTCAAACTGCTCACGAGAATCTTTGTTAATGTGTGGAGATTTTAAAACTGTATAGCGTTTGATTTTAGTAGGCATTGGTATCGGACCTCTAATATCCGCACCTGTTCTTTTAACAGCTTCTACGATTGCTGCAACTGTTCTATCTAGTACTCGATGGTCATAAGCTTTTAGCTTAAGCCTAATTCTTTCCATAATATTTCCTTTAAAAAGAACTCGTTAGTTAAAAACTAACCAATTTATAAAAATTGAAATGAAAGTATATAAAATCTTGTTTTCAAAGTCAAGGAATTTGATGAAATTTTTCTATTATTTTCCTTTTAAAAAGGATAAAAATAGAATTTTTAGAATTTAAAAATTATCATTATTTTTTAAATTTTTGTATATAATGGTCAATATCTTATTTCATTAAATTTTAAAAAATCTCTTAATTTTTCATATTCGCCATTTTCTAAATAACGATGTTTTCCCGCCTTCAACATACCAAGATCTAAAGCCCCAAAAGCAACACGCTTAAGATCCATGACTTCAAGATCAAAATGTCCAAAAAAGCGTCTAAGCTCTCTATTTTTACCTTCATTTATAACCACTCTAAGCTTAGTATAGCCTCCACTTGATCCAAAAATTTCAAAGTCTATAAAAGGAGCAAAACTCATAGAGGTAATTTTAGTTTTTGCATGTGCGCCTTTTTTTTCATTTTTAATCTCAAGTCCATTTTGCATGGCTTCGATGACTTGTTTGCTCACCGTGCCTTTAACTTTAAGGTAGTATTCTCTTTCTAAATCGCTATGCATTAAAGCATCGGCAATCACAGGAGAATCTGTAAGCAAAAGTAAGCCTTCACTTGCATAATCCAGCCTACCTACGCTAAGCCAAGTACTAAATTGTCTTGGCAAGGTATCATATATAGTTTTTCTTCCACGATCGTCTTTTTTACTGACAATTTCACCTTTTTGTTTATGGTAGATTATCACGCTAAATTGCGTTCTTTTTTGTACTCTTTTACCTTTAACAAAAACTTTATCATCAAATTTAACTTCATCGCTTAAAAGGGCAATTTTGTTGTTTATTTTTACTAAGCCTTGTTTGATAAGTTCATCGGCTTCACGGCGTGAATAGCGGGTGTTATGGGATATAAATTTATTAATTCTCATTTGATCTTCCTTAAAAAGGGCGTTTTTGCCTTTTTTACATTACAAAAATAGTTGGAACTATGGTTGGGTATTTTTTAATCTTTCTAAAGATGTGTTTTCTTAAAACTTGGCGGATTTGATTTTCTAAAAATCTTGGATCATTGAGTACTTCATCTTTAACATTGATGAAAAATTGTCCTAAAACTTCAGCCATATCTTTGCTAAAAGCATGATCGTGTTTGTCAGCTACTAGCCCATAGCTAAATACTCTTGGTTTGTTGATCAGTGTTTTTGTAGCTTTGTCAATTTGTGCGATAATAACTACTATACCACTATCTGCAAGTTTTTGACGATCTATAACTACATCATCGGCGATTTGTTTGTTGATTTGATTATCTACAAAAACTTTACCTGTTTTTACGGTTTTTATGCGTTTGACATATTTTTGGCAAAGTTCTACTTGATCGCCATCACTCATAAGATAAATATTTCTTTCAGGGATACCGCACTTCATTGCTGTTTCTTTGTGTTTGGTGATATGGTTGTATTCCCCATGAACCGGTAAGAAAAATTTAGGTTTAGTAAGAGTTAGCATAAGCTTTTGCTCTTCTATACTAGCGTGTCCGCTTACATGAATTTCACTAAATTCTTGATACGCTACTTTAGCTCCTGCTTTTAAAAGATAGTCAAGTACTGCAGAAACGCTTGCTTCATTTCCTGGTATAGCTTTAGCTGAAATGATTACTTGATCTGTAGGCTTAATCTTTATAAATTTATGCTCATCAGTTGCCATTCTATAAAGCGCACTCATGGTTTCGCCTTGACTTCCTGTAGTTACAATAAGCACTTCATTGTCTTTATATTTGCTTACTTCATCAGCATCGATGAAAATTTTTCTATCAAGTTTAATATAGCCTAATTCCATAGTAGTATAAAGATTTCTTTCCATAGAACGACCAATAACACAAACTTTTCTGCCGTATTTTAAACCATAAGTGATAGCTTGATAAACGCGGTGGATATTAGAACTAAAAGTACTCATGATCACCCTACCCTTAGTACGCGCAAAAATTTGATCAAAAGTTGGCCCTACAGAGCTTTCACTTTTTGTATAACCTTCTTTATAAGAATTTGTACTATCACTTAAAAGACATAAAACTCCTTCTTCTCCATAATGTGCCAAACGTCCTAAGTCTGTTGGATAGCCATCGATTGGAGTTTGATCGATTTTAAAATCACCTGTGTGGATAATCGTTCCTGCTTTTGTTTTGATCGCAAGTGCTGAAGCATCAATGATAGAATGCGTGATGTGGATCCACTCTATATCAAATTCACCTATTTCATAAACTTTGCGTTTTTCTACAGGACGAAACCATTTGCGTTCTGCTTTTAAGCCATGTTCTTCAAATTTGTTTGAAATCATTCCTAAAGCCAAAGGCGTAGCGTAGATAGGAAATTGAAATTCTTTAAAAAAATAAGGCACCGCACCGATATGATCTTCGTGTGCATGAGTGATCACTATACCACGAATTTTATCTTTAATTTTTCTTACATAGTCAAAATCAGGGATGATGATATCTACCCCATGCATAGTTCCATCAGGAAAACTCATACCTATATCTACTATAATTGCGTCTTTATTGGTTTCAAAAACACTGATATTTCCACCAATTTCTCCTAAGCCCCCTAAAGGAGTGATGCGGATTTTATGCTCGCTAGAATTATTATATTTTAAAGGGTGTAAGCGGTTTTCATGTGAAACACGGTTAGCTTCTATGCATTCTGCAAGAGCGATTTGCCAATCTTCATTACCTGTGAGTTTTGAAGGAAGATTGCGATTTTTCTTCTTTTTTTTCTCAGTTTTATTTTCTGAGTTTTCAGAATTTTCCTTGTTGGAATTTTGATCAATTTTTGGAGTATCATTTTCATTTTGCAAAGAATCAGCTAATTTTTTTCTACGATTTTTATATTTATAGCGTTTATTGTTTTTTGAATTTGAGTTCGGATTTTGTTCGTTTTTATTTATCTCTTTGTTTTCGTCCATATTCATCCTTTAATTTGTCATAAATTTTAAGGTATAAATCAACGCAAATTTCATGTGGTCTGATGTTTTCTTTTAAGCCAAGAGTGCTTAAAACTTCTAAAACTTTTGCTTTATATGTTTTTAAATTTCCTAAGAGTTGTTTTCTAGGAGCTTTAAAACAATCTTTTAGAAAATTTTTGAAATTTTCTATTTCGCAAAGTTCATCAAAATCCTTAGTTTTAATCAAACTCATCACCGCTGACATAACTTTTGGTGGAGGATTAAAACATTGTGGATCAACATCAAAAAGTATTTTTCTTTCGCAAATCATTGCACTTAAAACACCTAAGGAAGAAAACTCACTATTTCCTTCTTTAGCGCAGAATTTTTCAGCCATTTCCCTTTGTACCATTACAATAAGCCCTAGACAATTTTTATCTTCTAAAGCTTTTAATATAATGTGACTTGCAACATAATAAGGCAAATTTGCAACCAAAAAATATGGTTTTTCATCAAGACTAGGATTAAAAGCTTCGCTTGCATCTTGATGGATCAAGTTAAATTTTCCACATTCAAGTTCTTTTTGAAATTTCTTTTTTAAAATAGGTATGAGATCATTATCGATTTCATAAGCTTTTACTTGAGAAATTTTTAAAAGTTCTTGCGTTAAATCACCTAAGCCAGGCCCAATCTCAATGATATTGTTCATCTCTTTGGGTATGGCTTGGATGATTTTTGCTAATACGCTTTTATCGATTAAAAAATTTTGTCCGTATTGTTTTTTTGCTTTAACCATAAGAAATAATTTTATCTAAAAATTCTTAATTAAGTCTTTTTAGGTAGAATTATTTTTTGTAAAATTTCATAAGGATCAAAATGATTGTTTGTGCGGGTGGAAATGAAAATTTTTCTTTTGCAAAAGCTATAGGCATAGGTTTGGTTGAATCAGCTTTTCATTTGAGTCAACTTTGCTTCAAAGAAAAACCATCAAAACTTATATTTATAGGAACTTGTGGGCTTTATGATAAGGGAGAGATTTTAGAAATTTATAGAAGTTCACACGCTTTTAATGTAGAATTTTCTAAAATTTCACATGCATTTTATACTCCTGCAAAATATGAAATTTGCTTAGAAAAAGAAAATGTTTCTCGTGAAACAATAAAAATCAATTCTTCAAATTATATTTGTCAAAATTCAAAAGCAGCAAAAGAATTTTCAAAATTAGGTTTTTTTGCAGAAAATATGGAAGCCTTTTCTGTTTTGAGCGTAGCTAAAAATTTAAATATTGATGCAGAGTGTATTTTGTGTGCAACAAATTTTTGCAATGAAAACGCTCACGAAGATTTTATAAAAAATCATCAAAAGGCAAAAGAAAAATTAGAAGAATACTTAAAAAAATATCATTATATTTAAAAATTCAAAAAAGGAAAATAATTTTGAAAGAGCTTGTTAATATTTTAGATTTTTTACCTGAAGAATTAGGAGAAAAAATCAAACCGATGTTTCGCGTGAAACAAATTTATCAATGGATTTATCAAAAATACGCCAATAATTTTTCCAATATGTCAAGTTTACCAAAAGATCTACGTTTAGAACTTGCGCAAAATTTTCATTTCTCTCCTGTAAAATGTGTTAAAAATGAGCAAAGTAAAGATGGAAGTATAAAATATCTTTTTGAACTCGTTGATGGTTTAAGGGTAGAAAGTGTGCTTTTGCCTATGAAAGAAGAAAAAATAGACGCAGAAGGCAAAAGAATTTCTCATGCAAGATACACTATCTGTGTTTCTTCTCAAGTGGGTTGTAAAAGTGGATGTAGTTTTTGTCTTACTGCCAAGGGTGGTTTGAAAAGAAATTTAAGTGCAGGGGAGATAGTCGGACAAATTTTATGGATCAAAAAACAAAATAATATCCCTTATGAACGCCGTGTAAATATAGTATATATGGGTATGGGCGAGCCTTTGGATAATCTTAAAAATGTTTCTAAAGCGGTAAAAATTTTAGCACAAAATGATGGGCTTGCCATAAGTCCTCGCCGTCAAACCATCAGTACTAGCGGTTTGGCAAAACAAATCAAAGAATTAGGTCAAATGAATTTAGGTGTTTTACTTGCTATATCATTACACGCGGTTAATGATGAGCTTCGAACCGAACTCATGCCTATCAATAAAGCTTATAATATCGCTGCGATTATGGATGCGGTGCGTGAATTTCCTATAGATCAAAGAAAAAGAGTGATGTTTGAATATCTTTTAATTGATGGTATCAATGATAAGCTTGAACACGCTAAAGAATTAGTCAAGCTTTTAAATGGTATTAAAGCCAAAGTAAATTTAATACTCTTTAATCCACATGAAGGAGGTTTATATAAACGCCCTAGTTTAGAAAACGCGATTAAATTTCAAGATTTACTCAGCAATAAAGGTGTAACTTGTACTATAAGAGAAAGTAAAGGGCTTGATATCTCAGCTGCTTGTGGACAGCTTAAAGAAAGGGCAAAAGAACAATGACAATGCTAGATATTTTTGAAATCATTTTTATAACAGCTGTTGTAATTATAGGTTTTGGTGGAATTGTTTTTGTAGTAACAAAAGAAAAAAAATAATTATTACACTTAATGGTGTCAAGGGGGAGACTTGAACTCCCGACCTCCGGCTTATGAGACCAGCGCTCTAACCAGCTGAGCTACCCTGACTAAAAATAAAAATATAATTATACTACTTTTTACTAAAAATTTTCTGATTTTTAAAAAAAATAATTTTATTTTCAATATTTAAAAAATTTCTTTATTTTTAAAGCTTTTATAGATATAATAAACGCTTTATTTCATAGACAGGTGTCCGAGCGGTTGAAGGAGCACGCCTGGAACGCGTGTAAAGTGCAAGCTTTCGAGGGTTCAAATCCCTTCCTGTCTGCCATTCTTATTTTTAATATTTAAAATACTATTGTTTTGTCAAAAGTTATTTTATTGTTTATAAATTCTTAAATTTTTGATAAAATATTAAAAATTTTATTTATTAGGTTTTTTATAATGCTACAATCAAGACTTTTGATGAATTTAAGAGGAATAGGAATATCTTTTATACCAAGATATTTTTTTCAAATAAATTTAGATAAAATTTTTAATGATATTTTAAAATACAATATTAAAGACTTAGAAGAAATACAAACTCGAGTTAAATATTATAATCAAATAAATGAATTTTTTACACCTACAGCAAAGGAAAAAATAGGAAAATTTCCTTTTAAAAGCACCTCTTATGCTTTTGATGCTTATGAAGTCAGTAAATACTTCAAAGATGAATTTTTATGGAATAAAGAATTTGGCGATGTAAGACATACTTTTAAAGAAGCAACTATTTGCAAATCGAGATCTTTGGAAAATAATATAAATAATATTTTATTAAAACTTGATAAAAATAGGCACTTTTGCTTTTTAAAAGATAACATAAACTATGAAAATAAAAAGGATATAGCAATATTTAGAGGAGCAGTATATCAAAATCATCGAAAAGAATTTTTTGATTCTTATTTTGGTAGAACTTTTTGCGATATAGGAGATACTTCAAAACAACCTAGCCAATGGAAAAAAAACTTTTTAAACAAAAAAGAACAAATGAAATATAAATTTATAATTTCTTTAGAGGGTAACGATGTAGCAAGCAACTTAAAATGGGCTATGAATTCTAATTCTTTAGTTTTAGCTCCAAAAATAACTTGCGAAACTTGGTTTATGGAAGGAACTTTAAAACCAAATTATCACTTTGCTTTGATTGATAATGAGAATTTGTCAGCAGTAATTGAATATTTTAAAAGTCGCCCAAAAGATGCATTGGAAATTATTAATAATGCTCATCAATATATTAAGAAATTTTTAGATAAGAAAAAAGAATTCCATATAGGAATTTTGGTTTTGACCAAATATTTTTATTATTCTAGACAACTTGAACTTAACAAAAAAAGAGATATTTTAGAATTAATCAAATAGTAAAATTACTCTCATTAATTCTCTAATTTTTCATAAAAAATAAATCTTTTTATACATATATTACATCATAAATTAAAAATTTGATTTTAGTTTTCAGCCAAAAACAAGTAATATTGCGATAAAATCTCAGACTTATAAAGGGGCATTAGCTCAGCTGGGAGAGCACAACGCTGGCAGCGTTGGGGTCAGCGGTTCGAACCCGCTATGCTCCACCATATGGTTCCGTAGCTCAGCTGGTAGAGCACTACCTTGACATGGTAGTGGCCGTTGGTTCAAGTCCAATCGGAGCCACCATCACCCTTCCTTATACAAAGGATTATCATGCAAAACACTATCATACAAAAAGCCGTCAATAAAGATTTAAATTCTATACTTGAAATCACAAAAGATGCTTTAAATGCTATGAAAGCTATGAATTTTCACCAATGGGATGAGAATTATCCCAATGAAATAGTTTTTCAAGAAGATATACAAGCACAAGAACTTTATGTGTTTAAAGAAAATGATGAAATTTTAGGCTTTATCTGTATCAATGAAAAATTTGAACCTGAATTTTACAAACAAGTTATTTTTAACAAAAATTATGATGATAAAGCCTTTTATCTACACCGTTTAGCTGTCAAACAAAATGCAAAAGGCAAAGGCGTGGCACAAAAACTTTTAAATTTTTGCGAAAATTTTGCCTTGGAAAATCACAAGGCAAGTTTAAGAGCAGATACTCATAGTAAAAATTTTCCTATGAATTCGCTTTTTAAAAAGCTTGATTTTAATTTTTGTGGAAACTTTGACATACCTAATTACCAAGATCCTTTTTTAGCTTATGAAAAAATTCTAAACCAAAAAGCTTTTTGAGTTTTTTTCATAGGCTTTGATTTGTGCTTCATGTTTTAAAGTTAAAGCTATATTATCAAGTCCTTCCAAAAGACAAATTCTGTGAAAATCATCTAAATCAAAAGAAAAAATCTTATCTTTAAAAAATACTCTTTTTTCCAACAAAGAAATTTCTATATTTTTATCTTGGGATTTTTTTAACTCATCAACTATTTCCAAAACCTCATCTTTAGCAAGTTCTATAGTGAGCAAACCGTTTCCTAAGGCATTGTTTTTAAAAATATCCGCAAAAGAAGGTGCGATAATAGCTCTAATACCATAATCAACCAAAGCCCAAGGCGCATGCTCTCTTGAAGAGCCACTACCAAAATTTTCAAAACTCACCAAAATAGAGCTATTTTGATATTCTTTTTTATTGAGATTAAAATCCATATTTAAAACACTTTCTTTATCATCTAAATAACGCAAATCATGGAACAAATGCTTGCCAAAACCTTGCTTAGACACTGCAAGTAAAAATTGCTTAGGTATAATTTGATCTGTGTCTATATTGGCATATTCTAAAGGACAAGCTATACCTTTGTGTATAATAAATTTTTGCATATTAAACTCCTAAATACTTTCTATTATCACAAATAACACCTTCTATGGCACAAGCTGCTGCACTTGCAGGACTCATCAAATGAGTGATAGAACCTTTGCCTTGTCTGCCTACAAAGTTACGATTTGAAGTTGAAGCAACTCTTTGACCTGAATTTGCTTTGTCATCATTCATACCAAGACACATAGAACACCCTGCATATCTCCACTCACACCCTGCCTCGATAAAAATCTTATCAAGTCCTAAATTTTCAGCTTCTTTTCTTACTTGCATTGAACCAGGCACAATTAAAGCTTTAACATTTTTATGAATTTTGCGCCCTTTTAAGATATCAGCGGCTATTTTAAGATCTTCTAAACGCCCATTTGTGCAAGATCCTATAAATACAATGTCGATTTTTACCCCTTCTATAACTTGATCTTGCTCTAAATTTACATAATATAAAGCATCAAACAAAGATTTTTGCTCGCTTTGATTTTTAAAATCACTTATTTTTGGAATTTTTTCATCTATGCCAATCACTTGCGAAGGATTTGTTCCATAGCTAATTTGTGGTTTTATCTTGCTTACATCTAGAGTAATACTCGCATCATATTTTGCTCCTTCATCACTTCTTAAACTCTTCCAATACTCACAATACTTTTGAAATTCTTCTCCTTTAGGTGCAAATTCCTTTCCCTTAATATACTCAAAAGTGATCTCATCAGGAGCTATCATACCTACTTTCGCTCCAAATTCTATAGCCATATTACAAAGAGTCATTCTAGCTTCCATGCTTAGATTTCTTATAAGTTCTCCGCAAAATTCTATAGCATAGCCTGTGCCTTTTGCTGTGCCGTATTGTGCGATCAAATACAAAATCAAATCCTTAGTATAAACGCCTTTTTGAAACTGCCCTTTACATTCGATTTTCATAGTTTTAAGTTTGGCTTGTTTTAAAGTTTGCGTTGCCATGACATGCTCTACTTCACTCGTGCCTATACCAAAGGCTAAAGCTCCAAAAGCCCCATGTGTTGCCGTATGAGAATCCCCACAAACTAAAGTAACCCCAGGTAAAGTAAAGCCAAGCTCAGGACCTACTATATGAACTATGCCTTGATTTTTATCTCCAAGTCCTAAAAGCCTTACTCCAAATTCCTTAGTATTTTGCATCAAAGTTGTAATTTGCTCTTTTGCCATATCAGAACAAGCATTTAAATCCACACTTTTAGTTGAAACATCATGATCTATGGTAGCCAAAGTTAAATCCGCTCTTGCCATTCTACGCTTAGCCATTTTAAGCCCTGAAAATGCTTGAGGGCTTGTTACTTCATGGATTAAATGTCTATCGATATAAAGTATAGGAAGTTCGTTTTTGCCTTCATAAACCACATGAGCATCAAAGACTTTCTCATATAAAGTTTTAGCCATTATTATTCTCCTTTAAAATTTCTAAAATACAATCCCCCATTTCATCGGTATTTAAATACGACTTAGCATTTAAATCCTTAGTCATTTTTCCTTGTGCCAATGCCAAAGATATAGCATTTTCTATATCCTGTGCGGCTTGTTCTTCTTTGAAACTATACTTTAACATCAAAGCCGCACTTAAAATTTGAGCTATGGGATTAGCTATATTTAAATGAGCTATATCAGGTGCACTTCCACCTGCTGGCTCATAAAGTCCAAAACCTTTATCGTTTAAACTTGCTGAACTTAACAAACCCAAAGATCCATTAATGGCAGCTAACTCATCGCTCAAAATATCACCAAAAAGATTTGAACAAAGCATAACATCAAAAATGCTAGGATTTTTTACAATCTGCATCGCAGCATTATCCACATACATGTACTCTAAGTTTATATCTTGATAATCTTTTGCAACATTTGCCACCACTTCTCGCCACAAAATAGAACTTGCTAAAACATTCGCCTTGTCGATTAAATGCACTTTTTTCTTTCTTATTCTTGCACTTTCAAAAGCGATATGGGCTATCCTTTCTATCTCTTTTTTAGTGTAAATTTCAGTATCATACGCACTTTCCTTGCCTAAATCTTGCTTGCCAAAATAAATCCCACCTGTAAGCTCTCTAACACATAAAATATCCACTCCTTTTTGGATAATCTCATTTTTTAAAGGTGAAGCATGAGTTAAACTTTCATAAATTTTACAAGGACGCAAATTTGCAAACAAATTAAAATGCTTTCTTAAAGGCAAAAGCGAGGCTCTTTCAGGTCTTTGATCTATGGGCAAATTATCCCACTTAGGCCCACCCACAGAGCCAAATAAAATCGCATCACTTTGCTCACAAAGCTTTAAAGTTTCATCACTTAAAGCCACTCCATAAGCATCTATACTTGCACCGCCTATTTTAGCTTCATTAAATTCAAAACTAAAATTGTATTTTTGCGCGATAAAAGTTAAAATTTTTAAAGCCTCTTTCATTACCAAAGGCCCTATACCATCTCCTGCTAAGACAGCTACTTTATAAGTTTTCATGCCATTTTCCTTTCTTCTACTTTTAAAGAGCGATAAATCGCATTGTAAGCACTCACAAAAGCTTGTGCTGAAGCTTCTATAACATCTGTTGAAAGTCCTTTTCCATGGAATTTTCTCCCTTTAAATTCCAAATCCACATCCACTTGCCCTTGAGCATCTACTCCTGAACTTTTTGCATTGATACTATAAGCTTTTAACACAGGCTTTAAATTTGTTATCCTAGCAATGCAGTTAAAAACTGCTTCAACAGGACCATTTCCTGTGCAAGCTTCAGTTTTTAGCTCTTCTTTGATACGCATACAAACACAAGCGGTTGGGATATTGCCACTAATCACGCTTAATTTTTCAATCACAAATTCATTTTCTTCTTCATTTTCATAGCTTAAAAACATCAAAGCTTCCAAATCATAATCATATACTTGACCCTTTTTATCCGCAAGGCGTAAAAAACGCTCATAAACATCATCTAAATTATAAGTATTTTCATCATAGCCTAAATTTTCAAGGCAAGTTTTTATCATAGCCCTTCCACTTCTTGCCGTCATTAACATACGATTTTCATGAATTCCTATGGCACTAGGGCTTATGATCTCGTAAGTTTGCCTATTTTTAAGCACTCCATCTTGATGAATGCCTGAACTATGAGAAAACGCATTGCTACCCACTATAGCTTTATGCGAAGGTATACTTTCATTAGTGATAGCTGAAACTAATTTTGAAGTTTTAAAGATATTTTCACATTTAATATCAGTATAAAAACCTTTTAAATAATCTTTCCTAGTTTTTATCGCCATAACCACTTCTTCTAAAGCACAATTACCCGCCCTTTCGCCAAGTCCATTTATAGTGCACTCTATCTGTCTTGCACCTTGTAAAATAGCACTTAAACTATTGCCCGTTGCCATACCTAAGTCATTGTGACAATGCACAGAAATGATAGCTTTGTCTATATTTGGCACTTTGTTAAATAAAATTTTGATGATATCAGCAAATTCACTTGGCAAGGTATAGCCTACGGTATCTGGGATATTTATAGTTTTAGCGCCTGCTTTTATCGCATTTTCCACCATAAAACAAAGATTATCTATCGGAGTTCTTCCTGCATCTTCGCATGAGAATTCTACATCATCAGTATAAGATCTTGCTCTTATAATCGCTCTTTTTGCCATAGACAAAATTTCATCAAAATCTTTTTTTAATTTATCTTGCATATGCAAAGTCGAAGTGGCTATAAAAGTATGAATTCTAAAATGCTTTGCCACTTTTAAAGCTTCATAAGCCATATCTATATCTTTATCCAATGCTCTAGAAAGTGCACAAATAGTTGAGTTTTTCACCTTAGAAGCGATCTTTTGCACCGCTTTAAAATCCCCTTGTGAAGATACCGGAAAACCTGCTTCTATAACATCTACGCCTAAATTTTCAAGCGCTAATGCAATTTGTAATTTTTGATTGATACCTAAAGAACTACCTAAAGCTTGTTCTCCATCACGCAAAGTGGTATCAAAGATTATGATTTTATTATCTTTCATGATTTAATCCTTTAAAACCAAACAGACTGAATGAATTAAAAATTCAAAAACTTAACAACAATGATAAAAAATTAAAAATGTAAAAAATGATTAAAAATAAAATTGAGTTTTAGAGTGAGAGTTGCAGTAGCAGATTAAAAGTATTGTCTTTACTTTTTTGTTGGACTGAATTTGAAATTTCAAAAATTTGTTTCATCTTTTCCTCCTTTGTTAAAATTAATACTTAATGTATCATATTTTTAGTAAATGTGTTTGTAAAATTCTTAAATTAAGAAAATTATTGATATAATTGTAATTTTAAGTAACAAAAAGGAAGTTGATGTTAAAAGAACTCTTAGAGATTAAAAAAGAAATGGAACCTGTTATCCACGAAGCCAATGTGAAATTAAATGTCCTAGCTCGTGAAGTCATAGTCCGAAAAAAAGAATACGAAATTTATGGGCCTATGGTAGATCGTGTTTATCTTGATAATGCCATTTATGTTAAAGTTATGTCAAGTGGACGCGATGTAAAAACAGACAATGTGACTATAAAAAATGGTTTTTATATGGTTTTTGTTGCCCCTGAAAAAGAAAGTACAAAAGATATCAAAAATAAACTCAAAGTAGCTTATGAAGGACTTGATAACAAATTTATCGCTACACTTATACGATCTTGCCAACGCTTTAAAGAGATCATAAACAAAACCCAAGCTACACTTGCTAAAGCTTCTAAAATGAATGTGGTAGTAAAAACGAATTTAGGTGAAGCAAGTGCTGCTCTAAAATTTAACATCACTATAGAATATACTAAAGAGAATCAAAAACTCACTCGTGAAAATTCAAAATCAGCAGGAAGTTTCAGAGATACTAAAACTTATATCAATCTTGTAGTAGAAAAAAATACAGATTCTCAAATTTGTGAAAAACTACTTGATGATGTTGAAAAATACTTTATCGGTGGAGGTTGATTTCATTAATGCAAGTTATAAAAACTTGCATTAGATTAAAATTTATAATTATATCCTAAATATACACCATAATTTGTTTGTTTAGGATCGTAAAAGTTTGAACCCACTTTATTTTGATAAAAATTTCTAGAATTATAATGAATTTGCTCTGCTTTAAAGCCTAATTCTATTTCATTATGTGATGTCAAATCATATAAAGCACCTATTTTCGCTCCATAAAAATAACCGTCAAAATTTTGCGACAAAGATAAAAAGCTTGTTTTTAAGGTAAGATCTGTTCTTGCATATCCTCCATACACACCTAAAACAGCTCTGGTTTTTTCAAAAAGCTTAGGAGTAAAATCGTAACCTGTTAAAAATTTATGTGTAGTAAAATCACCTTCGATTTGAATTTTAGGAGTTTTGATAAAATCACTAAATTCATCAGAATAATTATAACCAGCATAAATTCTATGATTTTCATTTAGACGATATCCAAGTTTTAGACCAAACGATGGTATATTACCTGAAATATCTCCATTAAAATTTTGCTTTGTATTCTTATGTTTTAACTCACTTTTTACTTGAGCATGCATCCAAGCTGCATCAGCACCTATAAAAAAACCAGAATTCTCATCTGCTAAAGCCAAATTTGAAAACAAAGTAGCACTTGCGATAATGCTTAATAATTTTTTATTCATAACCTAACTCCTTATAATAAAATTCGATCTAAAAAATTTAGATCTTTTTATATTATATATTCTTCAAAGATTAAATAAGAATTTTTTATAAAATACTTAATCTTTACATAAAAATATGTTAATATTTTACTCAAATATTATTTTGGCACTACCATATCGCTACGACATTCTATCACCGTATGTACATTTCCACGCGGGTTAAAATCCCCAACAACTTTAATCCATTTTGGTTTTAATTTATCTTTTAAAGTATTATAAATTTCATTGATACTTGCTTCATGTGAAACATTTCTATACATAAAAGTATTGATATAAAGTTTTATAGCCTTAAGCTCAACCACAAATTTATTAGGCATATACTCAAGATAAATCGTTGCAAAGTCAGGATAGCCCGAACGCGGACAACAACACATAAATTCAGGCAAAGTGATTTTAATGATATAGTCATTTTTCGCATCATTTGGCCAAATTTCCATATTTTCCACATCAAATTCTTTGATTTCTTTTTCACCATAACGCATGAGCTTTCCTTATTGAAAATTTTTAGAAAATTATATAAAAAATTACTTTTAGAACAATTGAAAAATAAACATTTTTAGCAAATTGCATAAAAAAGACAAATATTATATTAAATAAAGCTTTTTATACTAGAATAAGGCAAATCTTTCAAAAGGAAAAAAATGAGAAAATCAATTGCAATTATAGGCGGTAGCATCGCAGGACTTAGCGCGGCTTTATTTTTCGCTTCAGCTAAAAATGAAGAACTTGACTTTGATATCACTGTTTTTGATGAGGGTAAAGCAGATTTAAAAGCAGCAGCAATTTACAATGTTCCTTTTTTCCCAAAGGGTGCAAAAGCAGATGAAATTTACACTCACATAAAAGCACAAATTGCTTCTATGCTCGAAGTAAAATACATCGATTCAAAAGTAGTAAGCATAAGCGGAGAAAAAGGAGATTTTACTGTTAATGATGAGCAAGGCTTGGGTATAAAAGCAGATTATATCATCGTAGCAACAGGGGCAAACAAAAGCGATATCAAAGAACTTGAAGATTTTGTAATACCGCATGAGCTTATACCAAAACCAAACAAATTTTGCTTCAAACATCACGGGAGACAGATTATCAAAGAAGGAATTTACGCAGCAGGACTTGCTTCAGGTGTTACGACTATGGTAGCTTGCGCGATGGGAAGTGCCAATGAAGCAGCTTGCGCGATTTTAAGCGATATCAAAGGTGCAGTAAGCGTATATCACGATACACCTACTACAAGAGTTTAAATCATCAAAGCACAAAAGGTGTGCTTTGATACACATCATAATTGAGCCAATTTGCAAAAATGGTATTTGCATTTGAACGCCAATTGTATTTTATATTGCCCTTTTTATCATAATAATTTTTAGCTTTTTGTATGAAATTATCTCTTACATATTCTTGATGTAAAGTCTCTTTAAAATATTCCAAATGCCCTAAAATAAAAATATTCTTTTCATCTCTTAATAAAGCCGAACCGATTTTTTTATTTCTAAGCAAAATTTTTAATTTCCCTTGTTTTTGTAGTGCTAAAATTTGCTCTTCATCCATGCTAGAATGTCTTGAATGAGGCATTAAAACCTTTTCATCTAAATTTGTTAAAAGCAGATCAGGCGAAACTTTATCATGCTTATAGACTCCAAAAATTTTCTTATCTAAAGAGATTTTATCCACACCATAAAAGTATTTTAAAGCAGCCATGGCACCCCAACAAATATACATAGAACTTGTTACATTTTGCTTTAAAAAATCAAAAATTTCTAGCAATTCTTCCCAGTAAGCAACCTTTTCAAAATCCATTTGTTCCACAGGAGCTCCCGTAACGATAGCACCGTCAAATTTATGTTTTTTAACCTCTTCAAGACCCTTGTAAAATTTTTCCAAATGAGTAAAAGGAGTATTTTTACCCACATAGCTAGTCGTGGCTAAAAGTGTGATATTTACTTGCAAAGGAGAATTTGCAAGTAAGCTTAGAATTTGATTTTCTGTTTCAATTTTTTTTGGCATAAGATTGACAATCAAAATTTCTTGCGGCCTGATATCTTGATGCTTTGCTCTCCTTAATCCCATGATAAAAGCATGCTCTTTTAAAAGCTCATAAGCGGGTATATTTTCTGGAATAATCAGTGGCATTTTTTCTCCTTTATTTAATAAACCTTATTTATGATAAAGCATGGTGGAATTTTTATCTCATTCCACTCAATGCAAACACACTTTTAACTTTCTATAGCTTGTTTTAAATCCGCTATCAAATCATCGCTATTTTCAAGTCCTATGCTTAAGCGTATAGTAGCTTTCGTAATGCCTGCTTTTTGGAGTTCTTCTTCGCTTAGTTGCGAATGAGTAGTAGAAGCAGGATGGATGATCAAAGACTTGCTATCACCCAAATTTGCAGCAAGTAAGAAAAGTTGAGTTTTATCACAAATTCTTCTAGCATGCTCATAATCTTTAGCTTCAAAGCTTAAAAGCCCGCTAGCAAAATTTTTATCAAAATATTTTTTAAATAAATTATGATAAGCATTACTTGCTAAAGTAGGATAATTTACGCCCTTGATATCAGGATGAGAATTTAAAAAATTCGCAACTTTTTCAGCATTTTGACTGTGTTTTTCTATACGCACTGCCAAGGTTTCAAGTCCTTGTAAAAGTAACCAAGCATTTTGAGGTGCTAAGCTAGCTCCTAGATCTCTAAGCCAAGTGATGATGACTCTAATACTAAAAATCGGCAAATCAAGTGTATTTAAATTCAGTCCATGATAACTTGGATCAGGAGTGTTAAAAGCTTTATATCTATCGTTATTTTTAAGCAAGTCGTTTAAATCTTTTCTTTCTATAAGTGCTCCACCCAAAGCACTGCCTTGACCGCTTACATATTTACTTAAACTATGCACGATTACATCCACGCCATGTTTAAAAGGTTGGAGTAAGAAAGGAGTAGCAACGGTATTATCACAAATGCTAACGATTTTATGTTTTTTTGCTATTTGGCTTATTTTTTCTATATCAGCTATGGCAATTTGAGGATTTGAAAGACTTTCGAAAAAAATCGCTTTTGTGTTTTGATCTATAACTTTTTCCAAGCTATCTAAATCATCGATATCAAATTCCCTAGCTTCTATGCCAAAATTTTTAAGTGTGTGAGAAATTAAAGTTTGAGTCCCACCATAAATTTTGTTCGAATACGCGACATTATCTCCCGAACTTGCTAAATTGATAAGAGCATAAAAACAAGCTGCCATACCGCTAGCAACAGGAATTCCAAAAGCCCCTCCTTCGACATTAGCAAGTCTTTGTCCTAAAACATCGCTTGTAGGATTGCTAAGTCTTGAGTAAATATTGCCAAGTTCTTGAAGATTAAACCTTGCTGCAGCTTGATCCAAATTTTCAAAATTATACGCAGTGTTTTGATATATAGGCACACTAATACTTCTTTGAGTATCAAAATTATAAGCTCCGTGTAATGCTAAAGTTTCTTTATTGAAATTCATTTTTTATCCTTATTGTGTCAATGAAAAAATGTTAAAAAGCTTTTTATCGGCTTTAAACTAGGCTATTTGAAAATGTAAATTTATAGAATATGAGTATATACGAGTAGATTAAGCGTGCCAAGCACGCATACAGAAAGAAGAAAGCATTAAGTTAAAACTAATATAAGACATTTTTTCTCCTTTCTAAAAAATTATTGATTATTCTATCTTTAAAAAATAAAATTAAAATTAAATTTTAAAAAATTTATATCACATTGCTTAAAATTTTATTGCAACTCACCCCTAGCAAGAGTGAGTTAGCAATAAATTGAAGGCAGTTCAAGCCTAAGCCTAGTATTACAAGACTACCAAGATAGGCTTGTAAAGCAAGGCTTGCTCCCTTAAAGGGAGCAAAAAACAATATTTTATAGAATACTAAGCTTAAATTATTGTTTAAGCTGGATTAGAGTTTGAAGCATTTGATCACTCGTTGAAATGGTTTTTGAGTTTGCTTGATAACCTCTTTGAATGATAATAAGCTCTGTTAAAGAACGACTTAAATCCACATTTGACATTTCAAGAGCTGAGGTTTTCATCTCACCACGACCTCCTGTTCCTGCTTCACCTACTACGATATTACCACTATTTGCAGTGACTTTAAAAAGATTTCCACCAATTTCCTCAAGACCTGAGTTATTTGCCACTGAAGCCATTGCTATTTTTGCTACAGCAAAGGTTTTGCCATTAGTAAATTCACCTAAGATATTACCTTTATCATCCACACGGATAGCATCAGGTTTTAAGTTACCTGAAGTATAACCATCAGTTGCCTGTCCTGTTAGAGTTGAAGCAGAATTTGAGCTTACAAGGCCGTCATTACTTCCACTTGTTCCAAAGGAAAGTTTGATTTGTTGATTTGGTGCAGCACCATTGTTTGGTGAGAAATTTATAGTTTTTGGTGTATAGTTTGATAAAGAACCATCATTATTAAATCTTGCTGTTCCTACGATGATATTGTTTGGTCCTTCGCCTGTAGTGTTAATCTCAGCAGGTTCTGGCACACGGATAATCATTTGCCATTCATTACCCCCATCTTGAGTGGTGCTTTGCTTAACAAACTGCACTTCTAAAGTATGTTTTGAACCTAAGGAATCATAAATTTCAAGTCCAGCTGAAAAAGCACTTAAGAAAAGTTGTTCGCTTTGGCGATTAGAATTTCCCACGGTTAAAACTCCATCAAAACCTTTAAAAATAGTTGTAAAAGCATCATTTTTACTAATTTTACCTTGAGTATCAGTATAAGCTGTTACATTAAAGCTTATATTATGAGGTTTTCTATTATCTTGTCCACCTGGAGGTGTTACACCTGGCCTAGCTGGAATTTCATTTGGATTTGATATTATAAATTCGCCTGTTGCACCCACTGTAACTTTTACTCCTTCATTTACATCTTCACCTGTAATTTCAAATCCGCCACTTCCATCATAATCCACCCCATATCTAGCATCTCTTTGTAAAAGTTCTCTTAAATCCTCTGTGGTTCTAAAAGTTCTTGGAGTTGTATTTAACAAAGAACCTTGAATGGCATTCATATAATTATTTTCAGCAGTACCAGCAGTATTTTGATTTGCAGGATTAAAAACAGGTCCACCATCTGGATTATACATAGGATCTAATTCAACTGGAGTTGAACTATAAATATATTTATGTGCTGTTACTATTTGTATTCTATTTTGATTTTGAGCAGCAGTTCCTGCTATCCAAGCACTACCAGCATTATTTACTATAGGATTACCTGCAGGTCTAAGTTGAGTATTTTGCCAATCAAAATCAGGAGGATTGGTGTTAGTAACTCTTACTCTTACTAATTCTCCAGCTGAATTTTGAGGATTTACTTGTAAATCTATATTTTTCATGTTATCTGTAGTGCCATCAGCATTATCATTGATAAAATCAATCCCACTACCATCTGCTTTTTTTACCGCTTTTACTCCTGTTCCATCCCTTGTATCCGTTGGTGCAGTAAAGGTATTGATATAAGCTATAGCTTCATCTAAACTTTTTATAGAATTATTCTGTATATGAACTCCATTTAAAGTAATATCCAAAGTTGTAGGTTTTTGCTCATGTCCCCAAAATATAACTCTATCTTGCAGAACTTTTTGATTAGGATCAAAAACACCATTATTACCTTGATTTGCTTGAGCTCCTTCTCCAGCTGTACTAAACTTAGCATCTGCATAAGATACCCAAATCCCTTGTCCATCTCTAAGATTTAATCCTGTGCCATTAGCATTAAAAAGTGATCCCGCATCCACACCCTTTTCCGTCACTTCTATAGAATTTTTGGAAGTCGTGTAAAACTGAGTGATTCCTGTATCATTTTCATTTTTTGCTGTTCCATCTTTTTTGTTATATCCATGAACAGAATCAAGTCCATATATAGGAGTTTTAGCTGTTCCTATATTTAAACCACTATTTAAATTCGCTTTGATGGCTACTTCTGTGGATTGCGCTGCAGGGATATGCATACCTGGATCGATAAAAATATTTTGCGGAGTTCTTGAGCTATCTATACTTTGAGTATCCCAGTTGATATTCCACCCTTGGACAACAAAACCTGCATTATTAACAAAATTTCCATAAGCATCGAGTTTAAAATCCCCGCTCCTTGTAAGATAGTTTGTAAGACCACCATCATCACTCACCATAAAAAAACCATCACCATTTATAGCAACATCAGTGTTTTTATCTGTGGTTTGAACTGAACCTTGAGAATGAATTCTAGTTGTAGAACTTACTGAAACGCCAAGACCGATTTGAAGTGGATTAGATCCGCCTCTTCCATCAGTTGGAGCTGTAGCGATTTTCACAGTTTGGCTAAACATAGTCCCAAAATCTGCACGGGAGTATTTAAAACCAGTGGTATTAACATTTGAAATGTTATTACCTTCAACATCCATCGCAACTTGATGTGCTTGTAGTCCGCTTACGCCAGACCAAAGTGATCTCATCATCTTAAATCCTTTATAAAATATTGCTTTAAAAAATTTAACGCTTTGGCTTTAAAAAACTTTTGCGTTTATGTGAAGTTTACAAGCAAGTTCTGTTCCAACTTTTGAAATTTTTTATGAATTTTTTAAAAATTTATAGAAAAAATTTAAAGGTATTTTGGGAGTTTATGAAGCTTTGGGCTTTTGTGTAATAAAAATTACCAAAATCACACCCTAACTCTTAAATTTGCCGCATGAGTTAAAGCCACTGCGATAGCATCTGTGATGTCTAAAGGCTTGATATCTTTACTAAGTCCTAAAAGCCTTTTTACCATAAAAGCAACTTGTTCTTTAGTTGCTTTGGCTTTTCCTGTAACGGCTTTTTTTACTTGTAAGGGAGTGTATTCTGCAAAGTCTCCATGAATTTGAAGAATTTTTAAAGATAGGGCTCCGCGAAATTGTGCGAGTTTTAAAACGGTTTTTGGATTGTAAGCAAAAAAGATATCTTCTATAGCCACCTCATCAAAAGAATGATTTTTAAAAATCAAGTCCAAACCCTCACAAAGCTCTGTGATTTGATACTGTAAGGTACTTGGCTTTATCTTTATAAGTCCTGCTTCTATGAGAATGTTTTTTCCTTTGTTGGCTTCTATGATAGCATAACCGCAATTTCTTGAACCTGGATCTATACCTAAAATTTTCAAATTCATACCTTTTGAAAAATAAAATACGAAAGCGGATTTTAACCTTTTTTTATAAAATTTAAGATAAAATTTATACATTATGCAAAATTTAAAGAGAGATTATGAATCCAAGCCAAATACTTGAAAATTTAAAAAAAGAATTAAGTGAAAACGAATACGAAAACTATTTATCAAATTTAAAATTCAACGAAAAACAAAGCAAAGCAGATCTTTTAGTTTTCAACGCTCCAAATGAACTCATGGCTAAATTCATACAAACAAAATACGGTAAAAAAATCGCACATTTTTATGAAGTGCAAAGTGGAAATAAAGCCATCATAAATATACAAGCACAAAGTGCTAAACAAAGTAACAAAAGCACAAAAATCGACATAGCTCATATAAAGGCACAAAGCACGATTTTAAATCCTTCTTTTACTTTTGAAAGTTTTGTTGTGGGGGATTCTAACAAATACGCTTATGGAGCGTGTAAAGCCATAATACATAAAGACAAGCTTGGAAAACTTTATAATCCAATCTTTGTTTATGGGCCTACAGGACTTGGAAAAACACATTTACTTCAAGCAGTTGGAAATGCAAGCTTAGAAATGGGAAAAAAAGTTATTTACGCTACCAGTGAAAATTTTATCAATGATTTTACTTCAAATTTAAAAAATGGCTCTTTAGATAAATTTCATGAAAAATATAGAAACTGCGATGTTTTACTTATAGATGATGTGCAGTTTTTAGGAAAAACCGATAAAATTCAAGAAGAATTTTTCTTTATATTTAATGAAATCAAAAATAACGATGGACAAATCATCATGACTTCAGACAATCCACCCAACATGCTAAAAGGTATAACCGAACGCTTAAAAAGTCGTTTTGCACATGGGATCATAGCTGATATAACTCCACCTCAACTAGATACAAAAATAGCCATCATAAGAAAAAAATGTGAATTTAACGATATCAATCTTTCTAATGATATCATAAACTATATCGCTACTTCTTTAGGGGATAATATAAGAGAAATCGAAGGTATCATTATAAGTTTAAATGCCTATGCAACCATACTAGGACAAGAAATCACACTCGAACTTGCAAAAAGTGTGATGAAAGATCATATCAAAGAAAAGAAAGAAAATATCACTATAGATGACATTTTATCTTTGGTATGTAAGGAATTTAACATCAAACCAAGCGATGTGAAATCCAATAAAAAAACTCAAAATATAGTCACAGCAAGACGCATTGTGATTTACTTAGCTAGGACACTTACGGCTTTGACTATGCCACAACTTGCAAATTATTTTGAAATGAAAGATCACACGGCTATTTCACATAATGTTAAAAAAATCACAGAAATGATAGAAAATGATGGTTCTTTAAAAGCAAAAATCGAAGAACTTAAAAACAAAATTCTTGTTAAAAGTCAAAGTTAAGTGAAAGGATGTGAAAAATAAATTCTAGAGTGTGAAAAAAAGAAATTAAGCAAAGTATGATAAAATACAAATTTGATTATTTTGCTTTGAAAAATTTCACAATTTCAACAAGCTTATTATTACAACGAATTTAAAATTAAAATAAACCAAGGAGAAAAAATGAAGTTAAGTATCAATAAAAATACTTTAGAATCTGCAGTGATTTTATGTAATGCTTATGTAGAAAAAAAAGACTCAAGCACCATTACTTCTCATCTTTTTTTTCATGCTGATGAAGATAAACTTCTTATTAAAGCTAGTGATTATGAAATAGGTATCAACTATAAAATAAAAAAAATCCGCGTAGAATCAAGTGGTTTTGCTACTGCAAACGCAAAAAGTATTGCAGATGTTATTAAAAGCTTAAATAATGAAGAAGTTGTTTTAGAAACCATTGATAATTTTTTATTTATAAGACAAAAGAGTACAAAATACAAACTTCCTATGTTTAATCACGAAGATTTTCCAAATTTTCCAAATACAGAAGGAAAAAACCAATTTGACATTGATTCAAGTGATTTAAGCCGTTCTCTTAAAAAGATATTACCAAGTATTGATACAAACAACCCAAAATACTCCTTAAATGGTGCATTTTTAGATATAAAAACAGATAAAATTAACTTCGTAGGAACTGATACAAAACGCCTTGCAATCTATACTTTAGAAAAAGCAAATAATCAAGAATTTAGTTTTAGTATCCCTAAAAAAGCTATTATGGAAATGCAAAAACTTTTCTATGAAAAAATAGAAATTTTTTATGATCAAAATATGCTTATCGCTAAAAATGAAAATTTTGAATTCTTTACAAAACTTATCAATGATAAATTTCCAGATTATGAAAAAGTTATACCAAAAACTTTCAAACAAGAACTCAGTTTTTCAACTGAAGATTTTATAGATAGTCTTAAAAAAATCAGCGTTGTAACTGAAAAAATGAAACTTCATTTTAACAAAGATAAAATCATCTTTGAAGGTATAAGTTTAGACAATATGGAAGCAAAAACAGAACTTGAAATTCAAACAGGAGTAAGTGAAGAATTTAATCTTACTATAAAAATCAAATATTTACTTGATTTCTTAACTTCTATAGAAGAAGAAAAATTCACTTTAAGTGTAAATGAACCTAATTCAGCATTTATAGTCAAATCCCAAGGACTATCAATGATTATCATGCCTATGATTTTGTAATAAAACAAGTAAAAGATAAAGGAAAAATATGCAAGAAAATTACGGTGCGAGTAATATTAAAGTCCTAAAAGGCCTAGAAGCTGTTAGAAAACGCCCAGGTATGTATATAGGAGATACAAACATAGGCGGACTTCATCATATGATTTATGAAGTTGTGGATAATTCTATCGATGAAGCTATGGCAGGACATTGTGATACTATAGATGTAGAAATCACTACTGAAGGAAGCTGTATAGTTAGTGATAATGGTCGTGGTATTCCTGTTGATATGCACCCAACTGAAAATATGCCAACTTTAACTGTTGTTTTAACTGTCCTACATGCAGGGGGAAAATTCGATAAAGATACTTATAAAGTTTCAGGTGGTTTGCACGGTGTTGGGGTTTCAGTTGTAAATGCACTCTCTAAAAAACTTGTAGCTACAGTTGAAAGAAATGGAGAAATTTATCGTCAAGAATTTTCAGAAGGTAAAGTTATCAGTGAATTTGGTGTGATAGGAAAAAGTAAAAAAACAGGAACAACTATAGAATTTTGGCCTGATGATCAAATTTTTGAAGTGACTGAATTTGATTATGAAATTTTGGCTAAAAGATTTCGTGAACTTGCATACTTAAATCCAAAAATCACTATAAATTTTAAAGATAACCGCGTAGGCAAACATGAAAGTTTTCACTTTGAAGGTGGAATTTCTCAGTTTGTTACAGACTTAAATAAAAAAGAAGCTTTAACTAAAGCAATTTTCTTTAGCGTAGATGAAGAAGATGTGAATGTTGAAGTAGCTTTGCTTTACAATGATACTTATAGTGAAAATTTACTCTCTTTTGTAAATAATATCAAAACTCCAGATGGTGGAACACACGAAGCTGGTTTTAGAATGGGTTTAACTCGTGTGATAAGTAACTATATAGAAGCAAATGCAAGTGCTAGAGAAAAGGATAATAAAATCACGGGTGATGATGTGCGTGAAGGTTTGATCGCTATTGTGAGTGTAAAGGTGCCTGAACCACAATTTGAAGGACAAACCAAAGGAAAACTTGGTTCAACTTATGTGCGTCCTATAGTTTCAAAAGCAAGTTTTGAATATTTGACTAAATATTTTGAAGAAAATCCTATCGAAGCTAAAGCTATAATGAACAAAGCCTTAATGGCAGCTAGAGGAAGAGAAGCAGCGAAAAAAGCTAGAGAATTAACGCGTAAAAAAGAAAGTTTAAGCGTAGGAACTTTACCAGGGAAATTAGCTGATTGTCAAAGTAAAGATCCAAGTGAAAGTGAAATTTATCTTGTGGAAGGGGATTCTGCAGGAGGTTCTGCAAAACAAGGTAGAGAAAGATCTTTTCAAGCTATACTGCCTTTGCGTGGTAAAATTTTAAATGTTGAAAAAGCAAGATTAGATAAAATTTTAAAATCTGAGCAAATTCAAAATATGATTACCGCTTTTGGCTGTGGTATAGGTGAAGATTTTGATCTTTCAAAACTTAGATATCATAAAATCATCATCATGACAGATGCGGATGTTGATGGATCACATATACAAACCTTGCTTTTAACTTTCTTCTTCCGTTTTATGAATGAACTTGTAGCAAATGGACATATTTATCTAGCACAACCACCTTTATATCTTTATAAAAAAGCTAAAAAGCAAATTTATTTAAAGGATGAAAAAGCTTTGAGCGAATACCTGATAGAAACAGGAATAGAAGGTTTAAACTATGAAGGTATAGGAATGAATGATTTAAAAGATTATTTAAAAATCGTTGCAGCTTATCGTGCGATTTTAAAAGATCTTGAAAAGCGTTTTAATGTGATTTCTGTGATACGCTATATGATAGAAAATTCAAATTTAGTTAAAGGAAATAATGAAGAATTATTTAGTGTAATCAAACAATTTTTAGAAACACAAGGACACAATATCTTAAATCATTATATCAACGAAAATGAAATTCGAGCTTTCGTTCAAACTCAAAATGGCTTAGAAGAACTTGTGATCAATGAAGAACTTTTCACTCATCCACTATATGAAGAAGCAAATTATATTTTTGATAAGATTAAAGATAGAGGCTTGGAATTTGATAAAGATATTTTAGAAGTTCTTGAAGATGTTGAAACCAATGCTAAAAAAGGTGCTACTATACAACGCTATAAAGGTTTAGGGGAAATGAATCCTGAGCAACTTTGGGAAACCACAATGGATCCAAGTGTAAGAAGACTTTTAAAAATCACTATTGAAGATGCACAAAGTGCAAATGATACCTTTAATCTCTTTATGGGTGATGAGGTTGAACCAAGACGCGATTATATCCAAGCACACGCTAAAGATGTAAAGCATTTGGATGTGTAAATTTATCATTGAAGAAATGATTTCTTCAATGAGTTTTGTTTTGTAAGAGTATAGCTAGAGGAATTCTTCTTCTTGTATCGTATTTTTCTCCATAATATTTTTCAAGATAATTTAAAATTTTTTCTTCATCTTCAGGTTCTATTTCCCAAAGTCCTTCACTATCTTGCATCCATCTTATAGCTGCTAACCAAGCTTTTCTACTTGCATGCATATTAGTAATGAGATTGGATCCATGACAAGCTAAACAATTTGCTTCCACTAAAGGTGAATCAGGATCGATAATCAATCCTGTATCAGGGTTAATTTCAAGATTTTGAGCCCAACTTGCACTTAAAAACAATGCTAAGATCAATATAATTTTTTTCATACTTAAACTCCATAAATATTAACTCTATGGCATGCATTATTGATATATCCTCCTGGATTCCACTGTGCTAAAACCATAGGTTGACTGTTACCTTGACTATCGATAGCTCTTGCCCAAATTTCATAATATCCTTTTGTTGGTATTGATATTTGAGCACTCCATTTTTGCCATGCTAATCTATTTAATGGTTTTTCTACCTTTGCTTTAGTCCATGTTACGCCATAATCATTGCTTATATAAACTTCACTAACTTCAAGTTCTCCAGCCCAAGCTTTACCTCTAACTTCAAATTTTTTATTTGCTTTTATTTCAGAACCATTTTTGATATTAGTAATTACAGATCTTATAGGCATTGATTCTATGATTTTCATCTCGCCTTTATAGTTAAAATCTCCTGGTTTTACCGGATTTACAGGAACTTTATAAGAACCTTCCATTTTTTCACCATCATGAATTTTATTTCTTACTGAAATTTTATAAAGCCATTTACCACTTGTACTTGCAGGGTAACCACCACAAACAAGTCTAAGTGGATAGCCATTGACTAAAGGAATATCTTTGCCTTCATAAGCCCAAGCTATTAGAGTTTCATCTTGTAAAGCTTTAGAAATAGGAACTCCTCTACTAATAGGTGAAGTTTCTTCACCATTTAATTTTGTATCTATGCCATAATATCCGATATAAACCGCATCATTTTTGATGCCACAATCTTTTAAAATATCTTTTAAACGCACTCCTGTCCATCTACCGCAAGCTACTGCACCATAACCCCATTGAGTTCCTTTTGTGCTAGGTATAACTTCGGATCTACCATTTCCACCGCATTCAACTGTTAAGGCATAAGTATAGGTTTTAAATTTCTTTTTTAAATCTTCTATGGTGTAAGATTTTTTATTGATAATGCTTTCTCCATCGATTTCTAAAGTCCAACCTTTGTGAAGTCTTTCTTTTATCGTTTCTAGGCTTGGTGGTAAGCCATTATTTCTAACAAAGAAATTTTCAGGTTTGGTAAAATCAGAATCAAGAGCATAAATTTCAGTTTCTGCTGTTAATGGTTTTTCGCCATGGTAGATAAGATCTTTTTTACCTTCTATTTTAAAATCAGGCAATTCTTTTGCCAAAGCCTTACTTCCTAAAAAATTCTCAAAAGAAAAATTTGACAATACACTGATGCCAAGCAAACCAAATCCTATATTTTTTAAGAAATTTCTGCGATCTTCTTTTTGATTGTTTTGTTTCATTGAAATATCCTTATATTTTTATGATTTTTTTATTTTATTATAAATTTTAGGAATTTAAATAATTGATTATATTAATCTTTTTGATTAAAAAAAATAATTATTTTTATAATTTTGCATATTAAAATAAAATCATTATATGTTCGAGTTTTATTACATTTTAACTAAGTTTTTTCTACAATTAAATTTTTAAAATTATTTAAGGAATAATTTTGACTTTACTTACTAATCCTATCATTATCAGTGTTGTTTTGATGACTTTACTTTGTTTGTTTCGTTTTAATGTACTTTTGAGTCTTTTGATCTCAGCTCTTGTTGCAGGTGTATTTTCTCATCTTGAACTCGTAGATACTATGAATATACTTATAAGCGGAATGAAAGAAAATTTAAAAACAGCTCTTAGCTATATACTTTTAGGGGCCATTGCCGCAGCGATTTCAAAGACAAATTTAACTGCATATTTGATTAAGATAGTAAGTCATTTTATATCTCATAAAAAATATTTATTGCTTTTGTCTATAGCTTTGATTTCTTGTTTTTCTCAAAATTTAATTCCTATTCATGTGGCTTTTATACCTTTGTTGATTCCACCTCTTTTAAGTCTTTTTAATAAACTTAAAATCGATCGTAGAGCGGTTGCTTGTGCTTTAACTTTTGGACTTACTACGCCTTATATGGTTTTGCCAGTAGGCTTTGGACTTACTTTTCAAGATCTTTTAAAAGATAATTTAAATGCAAATAATGTAAGTGTATCTTTAAATGATGTTACAAATACTATGTATTTCGCTGCTATTTGTATGATAGCAGGACTTTTTCTAGCGCTTTTTGTGTTTTATCGTAAGTCAAGAGAGTATCAAGAAGTAGAAATTGCTAAAGTGGATTTAGAAAATCTTGAAATGACGCGTAAAGAATGGGGTGTTTTAGCTGGGCTTGTTTTAACTTTAATTTTGCAAATTTTGACTATGAATTTACCTTTATCAGGGCTTTTGGGTTTTGTTTTAATGGTTATTTTGGGTGGAGTTGAATTTTCAAAAGTCAATGAAGTTTTTGATGATGGGCTTAAAATGATGGGTTTTATAGCTTTTGTTATCCTTGTTGCTGCAGGATATGGAGAAGTTTTAAAAGAAAGTGGATCAGTAGTAGATCTTGTAAATTCAGTCGTTCCTTGGATGGAGCAAAGTAAATTTTTAGCAGTATTTTTCATGCTTTTAATAGGACTTATCATCACTATGGGTATAGGTACTTCTTTTGGAACTATACCTATCATAGCTACGCTTTTTTGTCCTATTTGTTTGGAACTTGGTTTTAGTACAGCACTTATTATATTTATCTTAGGAGTAGCAGGAGCTTTAGGAGATGCAGGAAGTCCAGCCAGTGAAACAACCATGGGAACTACTGTAGGATTAAATGCTGATAAACAACACGATCACATTAAAGATACTTGCATACCAACTTTTATTTTTTATAATGGCCCATTATTGATTTTAGGTAGTATTATCGCCATGTTTTTATAATTTTTACAAATCTATCAAAATATTTTTTAATTTATTTATTTTTAAGATAAAAATTATATCGATTTTAAAAAAATGTATGCTATAATCCTTATAAAGCTAACAAAATTTAAATCAGTCTTATAAGGAGAGCAAAATGGATTTAGAAAATATCCTAGAAAATAATCAAAGCATAGGTTTATATCACCCAAAGAACGAACACGATGCCTGTGGTATCGCTGCAGTTGCTAATATACGCGGTATTGCCTCTTATAAGGTTATTTGTGATGCTTTAGAAATTTTGATGAATCTTGAGCACCGAGGTGGTGCAGGAGCTGAAGAAAATTCAGGTGATGGGGCGGGGATTTTGATCCAAATTCCACATGATTTTTTTAAAACTCAAGAATTGGGTTTTGAACTTCCTAAAAAGGGTGATTATGCCGTAGCACAGATGTTTTTATCACCCAATACTGATGCAAAAGAAGAAGCAAAAGAGATATTTTTACAAGGTTTAAAGGATAAAAAACTTGAATTTTTAGGTTTTAGAGAAGTGCCTTTTAATCCTAGCGATATAGGTGCAAGTGCTTTAAAAGCTATGCCTTATTTTTTACAAGCCTTTGTGAAAAAACCAAGTAAAATAAGTGCAGGACTTGAGTTTGAAAGAGTGCTTTATAGTACGCGTCGCCTTATAGAAAAAAGAGCTATTAATGTGCCAAAATTTTATTTTTCAAGTTTTTCTTCACGCACCATAGTTTATAAAGGAATGCTTCTTTCAACTCAATTGAGCGATTTTTATCTTGATTTTAAAGATGTCAATATGAAATCAGCCATCGCTTTGGTGCATTCTCGCTTTTCGACTAATACCTTCCCAAGTTGGGAAAGAGCCCATCCAAACCGTTATATGGTGCATAATGGAGAGATTAATACCATACGCGGAAATGTTGATAGCATAAGAGCTAGAGAAGGCTTGATGCAAAGTGAGTATTTTGAAAATTTAGATGAAATTTTTCCTATCATAGCTAAGCCTAGCAGTGATTCTGCAATGTTTGATAATACTTTAGAATTTTTAGCTCTAAATGGTCGTACTTTAGAAGAAGCTTTTATGATGATGGTGCCAGAACCTTGGCATAAAAATGAAAATATGGAAAGCAAAAAGCGTGCTTTTTATGAATATCATTCTTTATTGATGGAGCCTTGGGACGGGCCTGCTGCTATAGTTTTTACTGATGGAGTGATTATGGGGGCGAGTTTGGATAGAAATGGTTTTCGTCCTTCAAGGTATTATCTTACAAAAGATGATATGCTCATACTTTCAAGTGAAACAGGGGCTTTAAAACTTGATGAAAAAAATATCAAAGCCAAAAAACGCTTAGAACCTGGAAAACTTTTACTCGTTGATACAGCAAGAGGTAGGGTTATAGCTGATAATGAAATCAAAGAGCATTATGCTAATGCTAAGCCTTATAAAAAATGGCTTAAAAATTTAGTTGAACTTGAAAAACAAAAAAGCGGAGTTTATAAACATCAGTTTTTAAAAGAAGATGAGGTTTTAAAACTCCAAAAAGCTTTTGGTTGGAGTTATGATGAGCTTAAAATGAGTGTGGCTGCTATGGCTCAAAATGGTAAAGAAGCTATAGCAGCTATGGGTGTAGATACTCCTTTGGCTATACTTTCTAAAACTTATCAACCTTTGTATAATTATTTTAAACAACTTTTTGCACAAGTAACTAATCCTCCTCTTGATGCCATAAGAGAAGAGATTGTTACTTCTACAAGGATTTATCTAGGAAGCGAAGGCAATTTATTAAAACCTGATGAAAACAATGCAAAACGCGTAAAAATAGCCTTGCCTGTGATAAGCAATGAAGAACTTTTTGAAGTTAAGGCTTTAAATAAATTTCAAGTTAAAGAATTTTCTATACTTTATGATTATTCTAAAAAAACTTTAGAAAAGGCTTTAGATGAGCTTTGCGTTAAGATAGAAGATGAGGTTAAAAAAGGTGTTTCTATTATCATTTTAAGCGATAAAGGAGTGGATGAAAAAAACGCTTATATCCCCGCTTTGCTTGCTGTTTCTGGAGTGCATAATCATCTAGTAAGAAAAAATTTAAGAACACACACAAGTCTTATTATCGAAAGTGGTGAACCTAGAGAAATTCATCATTTTGCATGTCTTTTAGGTTATGGTGCGACTGTTATTAATCCTTATTTGGTTTATGAGAGCATACAAAAACTCATTGTCAATAAAGATTTAAATTTAAGTTATGAAAAGGCGGTAGAAAATTTCATCAAGGCAAGTTCAAGTGGCATAGTCAAAATTGCTTCTAAAATGGGAGTTTCTACCTTGCAAAGTTATAATGGCTCTGCACTTTTTGAATGTCTGGGCTTAAGCTCTAAAGTGATTGATAAATACTTCACTTCTACAACTTCACGCATTGAAGGTATGGATTTAGAAGATTTTGAAAAAGAGCTCATTGCTTTACATAAACATGCTTTTAACGATACGCATAAGGCTTTAGATTCTAAAGGAATTCATGGTTTTAGAAGTGCTAAAGAAGAACATTTAATCGATCCACTTGTGATTTTTAATCTTCAGCAAGCCTGTCGCAACAAAGACTATAAAAGCTTTAAAAAATACTCGGCTTTAGTAGATGAAAAACAAGTTAATTTGCGTTCTTTGATGGAATTTGATTTTAGTGAAGCTATCAGTATAGATAAGGTTGAAAGTGTAGAAAGTATAGTTAAACGCTTTAGAACAGGAGCGATGAGTTATGGTTCTATTTCTAAAGAAGCACACGAGTGTTTAGCACAGGCTATGAATAAAATAGGTGCTAAATCAAATTCAGGTGAAGGTGGCGAGGATGAAGAACGCTATGAAATCAAAGAGGGTGTGGATAAAAACTCAGCCATTAAGCAAGTAGCAAGTGGGCGTTTTGGCGTGGATTTAAACTACTTAAGTCATGCAAAAGAAATTCAAATCAAAGTCGCTCAAGGTGCAAAACCAGGTGAGGGCGGACAATTAATGGGCTTTAAAGTCTATCCTTGGATAGCTAAGGCTAGACATTCTACTGCAGGTGTGACGCTTATTTCCCCACCTCCTCATCATGATATTTATTCTATTGAGGATTTGGCTCAACTCATTTATGATTTAAAACATGCGAACAAAGACGCTAAAATTTCAGTAAAACTTGTAAGCGAAAATGGCATAGGAACGGTTGCTGCAGGTGTGGCTAAGGCAGGCGCGAATTTAATCCTTGTTTCAGGTTATGATGGAGGTACGGGTGCAAGTCCTAGAACTTCTATACCGCATGCTGGAATTCCTTGGGAGTTAGGCTTAGCTGAAACGCATCAAACTTTGATCTTAAATAAGCTTAGAGATAGGGTAAGATTAGAAACTGATGGAAAGCTTATGAACGGGCGTGATTTAGCCATAGCAGCACTTTTAGGAGCTGAAGAATTTGGTTTTGCAACCGCGCCTTTGATTGTTTTAGGTTGTACAATGATGAGAGTTTGTCATCTAAATACCTGTCCTTTTGGTATAGCCACTCAAGATACAGAACTTAGAGATCGTTTTAAAGGCAAAGTAGATGATGTGATTAATTTCATGTATTTTATAGCTGAGGAGCTTAGAGAATACATGGCAAGGCTTGGTTTTGAACGCCTAGATGATATGATAGGTCGCGTGGATAAACTCCGCCAAAAAAGTGTGCAAGGTAAAGCAGGAAAGCTAAATTTAGATAAAATTTTAAAATCCTTGCCTACTTATAATAGAACCGCTGTGCATTTTAAAGATTATAAAGACAATAAACTTGAAAAAACGATTGATTATAGAATTTTACTACCACTTTGTAAAAATGCTGTGGAGAAAAAAGAGCCTATCAAACTTTCTTTAGAAGTAGGAAATCAAAGTCGTACTTTTGCAACTATGCTTTCAAGTGAAATTTTAAAAACTTATGGAAAAGATGCTTTAGATGAAGATAGTATCCATATCAAAGCTATAGGCAATGCAGGCAATAGCTTTGGAGCGTTTTTGTTAAAGGGCATTAAACTTGAGATTATAGGCGATAGCAATGATTATTTAGGCAAGGGTTTAAGTGGTGGTAAAATCATAGCAAAAATTTCAAATGAAGCCACTTTTTCACCTGAAGAAAATATTATCGCAGGAAATGCTTGTTTATATGGAGCTACAAAAGGTGAAGTGTATTTAGATGGTATAGCAGGGGAAAGATTTTGTGTAAGAAATTCAGGGGCTTTGGCTGTGGTTTTAGGAACAGGTGTGCATGGTTGTGAATATATGACAGGTGGAAAAGTTGTAGTTCTTGGAGATGTGGGTGCGAATTTCGCTGCTGGTATGAGTGGGGGCGTTGTTTATATCTTTGGAAGACACAATGAAGCTCATGTAAATACCGAGCTTGTGGATATTAAAGATCTTAATGCCAAGGATGAAAAAGAATTAAAAGCCGTGATAGAAAAACATATCGCTTATACAGATTCTAAAAAGGCTAAAGATATCTTAGAAAAATTCGATAAAAAAGACTTTTTTAAAGTCATGCCAAGAGATTATGAAAAGATGTTAAAAATGCTTGATCTTTGTAAAAATGAAAAAGATCCAAATTTAGCAGCATTTTTGAAAATCACACAAAAATAAGGAGTAAAAATGGGAAATGCAAGAGGTTTTTTAGACTTTAAAAGAATGGATTTTAAAAAAATTGCTCCTAAGGAAAGGGTTTTAAATTACAAAGAATTTACTATACCTTTGGATAAAAAAGAACAAGAAATTCAAGGTGGACGATGTATGGATTGTGGGGTAGCTTTTTGTCATACGGGTGTGATGAGCGAAGGAAAAGATGTGGGCTGTCCTTTAAACAATCTCATTCCTGAATGGAACGATCTTGTTTATCGTTCTTTATGGAAAGAAGCTTATGAAAGACTTGATCTTACCAATCCTTTTCCTGAATTTACCGGTCGTGTTTGCCCTGCTCCTTGTGAGGATTCTTGTGTGTGTGCGATAAATGGTGTTAGTGTGAGCATAAAAAATAATGAATTATCCATTATAGAAAATGCTTTTAAGGAAAATTTAGTAAGAGTAAATAAACCTAAGCAATACAATGGCAAAAAAATCGCTGTCATAGGAAGTGGGCCTGCTGGGCTTGCTTGTGCCAATACTTTAAATTCACTAGGTTATAAAGTAAGTGTTTTTGAAAGAAGCGATAAAATAGGCGGACTTTTGATGTATGGCATCCCTGATATGAAGCTTGATAAAAGTATAGTTCAAAGACGGGTGGATTTGCTTAAAAAAAGTGGGATTGAATTTAAAGTGAATGAAAATATAGACAGCAAAGATAAGGTTTCAAAACTTCTAAAAGAATTTGATGCTTTGGTGCTTTGTACAGGAGCAAGTAAGCCTATAGATCTTGATATAGAAGGTAGAAAGCTAAAAGGGGTTGAATTTGCCCTTGATTTTTTAACGCAAAATACCAAAACTTTGTTAAAAACAGGCAAGGGTGCAGATATGGCCAAAGGTAAAAATGTCTTGGTTATAGGAAGCGGGGATACAAGTGTGGATTGTATCGCTGTAGCGACAAGACAAGGGGCTAAATCTATAGTGCGTTTTGAAAGAAGTCCAAAAAGACCTTTGCAAAGAAGCCAAAACAATCCTTGGCCTTTAAAAGCTGACATTTTTACTACTGATTATGGTTTAGAAGAAGCCATTGCTGTATATGGCAAAGATCCTAGGGAATATCAAAAAATGACAAAGAAATTTTTAGGAAAAACTCATGTAGAATGTGTTGAAGCAAATGATTTAAAACGCGAGTTTAAAGAAGGCAAAGCTATAAATGTTGAAATTTCAAATTCTAAAAAAACTTATAAAGCGGATTTAGTGCTTTTAGCTATGGGTTTTAGCGGGTGCGAAGAAGCTATCGCTAAAAATTTTGGAGTGAAATTAGATGAGAAAAACAACATAAGCACAGAAAATTTCCAAACCACTCATAAAAAAATCTTTGCTTGTGGAGATGCTAGAAAAGGACAATCTTTAGTTGTTTGGGCTATAAAAGATGGTATAGAATGTGCTTTGAGTTTGCATCAAAATTTAGCAAAATAATCATAAAAGTTTAAAACTTTTTCGGTGGAGTTTGCAAATTCCAAATTTAGCTATAAATTCTTTATGAGCTTTTGTGCCATAGGCTTTGTTTTTTTCAAATTCATAACAAGGAAAGTCTTTAGCTAAGAAATTCATCACCCTATCTTTACTAACTTTTGCGAGTATGCTAGCTGCACTTACTTGCAAAATGCTAGCATCGGCTTTGATTTGTGTTTTTATCCCGTTTATACCTAGGTTGGTGTTTCCATCATATAAGAAGTTATTTTCTGTTTTAAAATGCTTTTTTATAAGTTTTAAGCCTTTTTTTAAACAAGTGCTTAAGCCTAGTGCGTCGATTTGTTCTGAAGAAAAAGCAAGTATGAGATAGTTTGAATTTTTGATGATGATTTCATAAAGTTCTTCGCGTTTTTTTTCGCTTAGTTTTTTAGAATCACACAACCCATCAAGTTGTTTGTTCAGTTTGCAAGCTGCCATCATCATAGGACCTGCTAAAGCACCGCGTCCTGCTTCATCAATACCGATTAAATTTATATCAAATTCGTTTAAAAGTTCTTTTGTGTCAAATAAAGTTTTCAAATTTTTCTAAAAAGAAGGGCAAAAATGCCCTTTTATTCTATTGTGATATCATTTTTGATTTTTTCAAAAAGCTTATCACCTATGCCTTTAACTTTTTTAAGATCATCAATACTTGTAAAATTTGCTTCTTTGCGGTATTCTAAAATCGCTTTAGCCTTAGCTTCGCCAATACCATTTAAACTTTTTAATTCTTTTAGTGTTGCAGTGTTGATATTTACAGCACCAAAGAGAAAAGCCGTTAAAGCAAAAAATAAAAATAGTAATTTTTTCATTTTCTTATCCTTTTATTAAAAAATAATTATAATATTATCTTAAAAAGGATAAGAATTTCTTAACTTAACCCAAAAATTCGCGTTTAAAATACTCTTTTGGTGCTTTACATAAAGGACAGGCTGCTGGAGCTTTTTTGCCACGATGTATATGTCCGCATACTTCACAAACCCATAATTCTTCTACTTCACTATTAAAAAATTCTTCTTCTTCGAGCATTTTTTTAAGCGCTAGATATTCTCTTTCGTGTTCGATTTCTACTTTACCAATAGCTGTAAATAATCTTGCTATAGCCTTTTTACCTTCATCTTCAGCAATTTTTGCAAAATTTGGATACATAGTTGTGTGCTCATAGTTTTCACCTTCTGCAGCACTTACTAGGTTTTTTGTAGTTACTTCTAAAGGTTTTCCATCAACGATTTCATGATAAGCTTTAAATTCTGCTCTTGCATGCCATTTTTCATTTTCAGCCGCTTCTCTAAAATGTCTAGCAACCGCATGCCAACCTTCTTCTTCAGCTACATCAGCAAATAAATCGTATTTGTTTCTTGCCATAGATTCGCCTGCAAAAGCTTTCATTAAATTTACTGCAGTTAAATCTGTAGTGATACATTTCATTTCTTCACCACAACAACTAAGCTTACCTCCACCTACATTTTGAACTTCTACTTCATTACCACATTTTTGGCATTTATAGGTTTCATATTGTCTCATTTTGACTCCTTTTTTGATTATCAAAAAGCATTGTATTATAAAAAAATATTTTTGTCAATTAATAATTTTTATCATTTATGAAAATGTATATCAAAATAAATTTCACAAAAATTAAGCTTTGCTAAATATAATTTTAAAAAATTATTATCAGGAGTTACAATGAGAAGCGATGCGATAAAAAAAGGACATTTAAGAGCACCTAATCGTTCTTTACTTCGTGCTTGTGGTTTGAAAGATGAAGATTTTGACAAACCTTTTATAGGTGTAGCAAATAGCTATATAGATATAATCCCAGGGCATTATTTTTTAAATGATTATGCTAAAATCATTAAAGATGAGATACGCAAAAATGGTTGCGTACCTTTTGAGTTTAATACCATAGGCGTAGATGATGGTATAGCTATGGGACATGAAGGTATGCTTTATTCTTTACCAAGTCGTGAGCTTATCGCAAATTCTATTGAAACAGTGATGAATGCTCATCAACTTGATGCTTTAATCTGTGTTCCAAACTGCGATAAAATTACTCCTGGTATGTTAATGGGAGCTTTAAGGGTCAATGTTCCAACCATTTTTGTAAGTGGTGGGCCTATGGCTTCAGGAGTAACCAAAAAAGGAGAAAAGATCAGCCTTAGCTCTGTTTTTGAAGCTGTAGGGGCTTATGAATCCAAAAAAATTAGTGAAGAAGAATTTAAAGATATAGAATGTTCAGCCTGTCCAAGTGGTGGATCTTGTTCGGGAATGTTTACAGCAAATTCTATGAATACCTTATGCGAAGCTATGGGTATAGCACTAGAAGGTAATGGAACCATCTTAGCTTTAAGTAAAGAAAGAGAAGAGCTTTTAAGAAAAGCAGCGCGTCGTATTTGTGAAATCGCCCTAGATGAGCGTTTTAAAATTCGTAATATCATCACTCAAAAAGCTGTGCGTAATGCTATGGTAGTAGATATGGCAATGGGTGGAAGTAGCAATACAGTTTTACACATGCTTGCCATTTCGCGTGAAGCAGGGGTAGCACTAGACATTAAAGATTTAAATTTCATCTCAAGCAAAGTTGCACACATAGCAAAAATAGCCCCATCGCTAAATAGTGTTTATATGGATGATATCCACAAAGCAGGCGGTGTGAGTGCAGTTATGGCTGAAATTTCAAGCAGACAAGGACATATTTTAGAACTTGATGCACTGACCATTACAGGAGAAAGTCTCAAAGAACGCTTAAAAAATGCCAAAATCAAAGATGAAAATATCATTCGTAAAGTAGATAATGCTTACTCAAAAGTAGGTGGGCTTGCCATTTTGTTTGGAAATTTAGCCGAGCAAGGTTGCGTTATAAAAACCGCAGGAATAATCGGAGAAAGAAAATTTAAAGGCAAAGCTGTTTGTTTTAACTCTCAAGATGAAGCTATAAAAGGCATTATCAAAGGCAAGGTGCAAAAAGGAAATGTTTGTGTAATACGCTATGAAGGTCCAAAAGGGGGTCCTGGTATGCAAGAAATGTTAAGTCCTACTTCACTTTTAATGGGTATGGGTTTAGGTGCTGATGTAGCTTTAATCACCGATGGTCGTTTTAGCGGGGCTACAAGGGGTTTAAGCGTTGGTCATATTTCCCCTGAAGCAGCTGAAGGTGGTCTTATAGGACTTTTAAAAGATGGAGATGAAATAGAAATTGATGTAGATGCTTATACTATCCATGCAAATGTAAGCGAAGAAGAAATTGCTAAACGTAAAAAAGAATTTGCATTGCCTCAAAAAGAGGTGTCTTCAAGATGGCTTAGAATGTATCAAAAACTTGTTAGCAATGCTAGTAAAGGTGCGGTTTTAGATATGGAATGAAAGGTTTCCTTTCATTCTTCTATTTCTTTGGTTATACGATTTCTTATATCTCTACGAACTATTTCCATGCCCCACAGCCAAACAATATGGCCAAAAATTTCAGACAGGTGTTCATCAAAAGGAATTTCAGAAAGTGGTGGAACTTCTGCAATTAAAGGCATT
The DNA here is from genome assembly GCF_011067895.1 of Campylobacter sp. CFSAN093249. NCBI lineage: Bacteria > Pseudomonadati > Campylobacterota > Epsilonproteobacteria > Campylobacterales > Campylobacteraceae > Campylobacter > Campylobacter sp. CFSAN093249. The sequence goes on from NZ_JAAMWM010000002.1 coordinate 170,718, forward strand.
ACAATAACATGGGCAAAAAGATAAACAAAAAATCCAAAAACTGCACCTTTCAGTAGGTAAGCCTAGTTGTTCTAGAAAAATTTTAGGTGGAGTAACACGTTCTAAAGCATCTGCTGGTCAAAAAACATTGGGATTTCTTGGAGGAAAAGGTACTTCCCAACCCCATTTAACAATAGCTCCGAAAATACCCGCTAATATACCTATAAAAAAGGCTAAAGTATAGCGCTTTTGAAAGTATTTTTTCATAATAACTCCTTTATATTTTATACAAAATAAAATTTGAAATTATAATATTTTTATTTAAAACATATTGAAAATAGTAGTATAAAAATCTTATTTAAATTTTAAAATACTCTCTTAAACTTTCACAAATTTCAAAAAAATTCACCCCATCTATGGTAGGATTTTCTTTAAAAAACTCATACATTCCTAAAAAACCACTTTCAAGTTCTTTAGACTTTACACCATAACTTATACTAAGTCCTGCTTCTATATAAGCAGCAATTTTATCGCAGTATTTAAGCGCCTTACCATCTATAGCACCAAATTCATTTTCATTAAAAGAGCTTAAACTTCCGCTGCAAAGCTCGATTTTAGCATTTTTATAAGTGCGATTTTCAAACTCATTTTTTACAAAATTTGACTCACCGTTTCTACCTTCTCTAATGCCTAAAATATAAGAAAACTCATCCCTTAAACCCTCAGGTACAAAGGGTAAAATTCTTTCATTAATAAGTTTCATTTCATAATCATTTATGATATCATGAAGTCCATCAATGCCGTATTTTACAGGGCTGATAATATCACGTGTTAAAGACTCTGGCAAATCATGAAACAAAGCACAATAAAAATTATTCTCAAGTCTTTTATCGCAAGCCTTGATTTTTAGTGAGTAAAAATATCCTAAAATTGCCACCACAAGCATATGTCCTAAAACCGCGGTTTCTGGTATGCGTGGAGTTTGAGCCCAACGTTTTTGAAAGCGAAGTCTTCCGCTAAGATCAATAATTTTGGCTATTTTTTGATTTAAAGCAATTTTTCTAGCTCCTATAAGCTCATAGTAATCTTCTAATTCTTCTTCAACTTTGTTTTTAATCTCATCAATATCATTTAAAAAAGCTGAGGTTTGATAAACTATGTTAAATTCCCATCTTGTAGCAAAATATGAAGCTGCTTTTAAGATAAGTCTTTCTTTAGCATAAGCATTACCGTTTAAATACGCTTCAAAACGCTTTAGAAATTCCCCATCTTCTATATCTTCTATCATAGGTTCGATTTTGCTTAAAACCCAAGCATTAACTTCAGCTTTTTTTTGACGCACGATTTCATGATACACATCAGGGCGTATATCAGTTACCACAACACGACTTAAAAACTCAAAAATTCCCCCTTCTATAATCACTCTCATATCCACATCTTTTTCCATTTTAGCGATAAAATATGCGATGATGAATTTATGAGCTTGTTTGTCAAGTTCAACCAAATTTGCCATTCTTGGATAATCATTCCAACGACTGATAGAAGCGGCTTTAAAAATGTGTTCTATGAGTTTTATGTTTATCATGCTTTTGCCTTTTTTGCAATTTAAATTTAAAAATTTTCGTTAAAATTATGAAATTATAGCAAATTTAAGGATAAAAATGAGTAAAAAAGCACTTTGTATCATAAGTGGCGGTATGGATAGTACTTTGTGTGCTTATCTGGCCAAAAAAGAAGGTTATGAAATCATCGCTTTGCATTTTGACTATGAACAACGCACTCAAGAAAAAGAAAAAGAATGTTTTAAGCAAATTTGCAAGGCTTTAAAAGTAGAAAAATCTTATATTTTAGATGTGAGTTTTATCAAAGATATAGGGGGTAATGCCTTAACCGATAAAAGTATAGATATCCCTAAAAATGAGCTTTGCATAAGCGATGTCCCACCTATCACTTATGTGCCTTTTCGCAATGGAATTTTCTTAAGCATAGCAGGATCTTTGGCTGAAAAGGAAAATTGTGAGAGTATTTTTATAGGGGTGGTAGAAGAAGATGGCAGTGGTTATCCTGACTGTACTGATGAGTTTATACAAAAGGCACAAGAATTTATCAATGAAGGTACGAGTAAGAATTTCAAAGTTTGTATAAAAACTCCGCTTGTTAGACTAAACAAAGCTAAAATTGTAGAACTAGCCTTAAAAGAAAATGTACCTTTAGAACTTACTTGGTCTTGTTATGAGAGTGAAGATGAAGCTTGTGGGGAGTGCGATAGTTGTTTGCTTCGTTTAAGAGGTTTTGAAAAAGCAGGATTTAAAGATAAGATTAAATATAAGTCCTAGTTTTCACTAGGACTTAAAGCTTAGTTTAAAGTATAAAGCTTGTTTGCTCCATCTTGATAAGAAAGAATATTGATTTTTCCATCTTTAAAGAAAATGCTTCTAGCATTAGTGATAGAGCTTGGGAAAGCGATAGTTTTCACTACTTCTTCTTTGACTGGATCAATTACGGCAATCACATTGTGATTTTTGCTAAGTGTATAAATTTCCCCATCTTTAAAAGTCATAGAAGTTACATAAAGATCGCCTAAAGTTTTACCTTCTTTAAGATTTGCTTTTGGAGTAAATTCTCCTGAAAGAACACAATCTTTTAAAGAAACTTTAGAGATTACAAAAGTTTTAGCGTCTTTGTTGTTTGGAACAGTTGCAAGATAAAGATAATTTCCATCTGTAGTCATACTTGCTACATGGTTAAATTTTGCTCTTACGGTATCAAGTCTTCCGCGACCTAAACTTTCGCCTTGACCTTTAAATTTATCATTGCCTTTTACAAAGTCAGCGTATTGTTTAGCGATATCTTCTTCACTTGCATTAGGATTTTTTGCAAATCTTAAGAAAGATTTGTTTGAGCCCATAAGAATGAATTTATCGTTCATATAAGGTATGATACCGATGATTGGATCGATAGAAGCTGAAAAATAAGGATCAAGTTCAAAACCTTCTTTAACGCTAAAATTATTATCTAAGAAAGCTACATCCCATTTAGAACTTGCTACAAATTCGTTATTGATATAATCAAGAGTATTGATGACTTTGTCAAAATTTATGGTTTGTTCATTTGTGATTTTAAGCTTATCATTGATTTTTGCAAATGGAGCATTGTTGATATCATTATCAAATTTTATGCCAAGTTTTTCACTTGCAGGTGCAAAAGCATAATCAGGAGCTTTAACATCGCGTTTTCCTAAGAAAGAAATATTTTGCCATAAACCATTCCAACCTTCTTTACTCCAAATGATGTATTTTGGATTTAAACTAAATCTTACAGGATCGCCTTGTCCTACATAAGGAGGAATTCCTGTGCTTACAAAAGCTTGGAAAACATTTGATGCTACGATGATAGCACTGATTAAAACTGCTGCAAAGCTAAATTTAGTATATTTTCTAAATTTTTCTCCGTTTAATTCTGTTTCAAAAGCATTAAATTTAGGAGCAAAAGCAAAAATCACACCTAAAAGCAATACAACAGCCCAAAATACTACTTCAGCCCAAAAATAAGTATGGATACCAAAAACTGCTAAACCAAAACCTTGATCTAAATCTCTATGAGCGTGGTTACCATAGTGAGCAAAAGACTGATAAAGCCCTACTGCTGTCATGATTAAAAGAGCGGCAAGGTATTTACCTTTCATACCATAACGAACAATGAAAAGCGCCATTACACCGATAAAGATCATTGCTTCTCTTTGTCCCCAGCAAAGCGTGCAAGGACTATCGCCCAACATATAACCAAATATCAAATTTGCAATACCTACAGGCAAGAGTATAATCAAAAAGCCTGCTAAACACATTAGTGTGTAGAAATTTTTTGTTTTATTGATTTCGTTCATTTAGCCCTTCCTTACAGATTCATTATTGTTAATAGTGCGCCTGTTTTGTGGCCAACATAGAAAAAAACCATTAAAAGCCAAGCTACCATTACCAAACCAAAAGCCAAATTTTCTTTTTCTGGTTTTTTGATAATCAGTATCAAGGCGATTAAAACTAATAAAAGTTCAAGAAACTCCATAGTATCTCCTTTGAAATAAAAACTGCTAATTTTACTTGAAAAACATAAATTAAAAATAAAATTTTTATTGAAATTTCACGTTAAGTTAAATTAACGTGAAAAAAGTTACTGAAAGCTACTTAATTTTTCGGAGAGTTTAGAGGCACCATTTAGAACATTTTGAGAGATATTATTGATTTCACATGATAAATCTTTAACAGAATTTGCAAGTTCGTTAACTTTATCTATATTTGTTCCTAAGATAAGCATTTTATCTTTTACTTCCATGCTTTTATCTTTCATGGTTTGGGTTGATTCTATAGAGCTTTCCAATTTATGCATAGAATTTACAAGTTCTTGTTGTAAATCATTGGTTTTTGAAGAGGTTTCTTTCATGGAATCATGGATAAGATCCATTAAGGCTTTGTTGTCATTGATTTGTTGGACTATAGTATTAACAGTAGCATTGATGTTTAAAAGAGATTTACTTGTTTTATCAGCAAGCTGTCCAACTTCATCGGCTACAACAGCAAATCCACGCCCATGTTCGCCTGCTCTTGCAGCTTCAATAGCTGCATTTAGGGCAAGTAAATTAGTTTGATCAGCTATGTCTTTAATGGAGTTTGTGATTTCTATAATATTATCCGCACTTTGGGTTAGATTGTCCATATTGGCTACTATATTTTGTTCTTTTTCATTGTTTTCATTTATTAAATTTACAAGTTCAGATAGAGTAAGTTCTACTTTATCCATTAGTATGTGCATATCTTGCATATTTTCTATACTTTCTTGTGCTAAATTTCCCGCAAGATTGATATGATCATCTAAAACATGAGTGATTTCTTTAACTCCTTGAATTTGTTCATGTTGCGAATTAGAGCTGTTTTCAAGCATCATAGAGTTGTTTTTGAGTTTTTGTGAATTTTGATGACTTGATTTAGCATTTTCTATGGCTTCTATGATTGAGTTTTGAACGGTGGAAATAAATGAATTAATATATTGAGCACTTTGTCCAAGCTCACTTTTTGGATCTATATTTAAACGAGAGTGTAGATTGGCTTCTTTGCTAGCTAAATTAGCGCTTAGTTTTTCTAAAGTATGAATTGGCATGATGACTTTTTTTAGTGTTAATAAAATAAAAAATACAAATAATACAAGAGTAATTCCAAATACTGCTAAAGCGATATAAAATTTAAATAAATTAGATTGTTCTATAGTATTTTGGGTAAAAGTGTTAAGTTGTTTTAACTCTTTCATGAGAGAATTATTCTCATAAATAGAAGAATTATCTTGCATAATAGAAATTTGCTTTACAATCATGTTATAGTGTTTTAAAAAAAGTTGTAAATTTTCACTTTTTGTATCATTTTTGATTTCTTTCATAAGATTGTTGAGTTGATTTAGTGTTGTTTTTTGTAAAATATTTTCAGTTGAAAGAACGCTTAACATAGAACTCATTGTTTTATAGTTGTTTTTATTTGTTTCATGGTTTTGTTCCAATTCTTCAAAATAATTTTTAGCTAGTTCAAATAAATAAAGTTTTGAATTTACTGCTATGGAATTTGCGGATTTAAAATAATTAAGCTGGATTAATTTGGCATTAAAAATTTCTTCTGCTTTGTTTATGTCAATCCCAAAAGTTTTAAGTTTTGTAAAGTTTTCTTGCATTTTTTTTATTGCTTGAACACTTGGATCGTAGTTGATAAAATTAAAACTATTTTGAAAAACAGAATTGATTTTTTCATCTGAAATTTCTAGTTGTTGAACTATGTTTATCAATTCTTTATTATCTTTAGATGAAGAATAGTTATTAAAAATAATACCTAATAAAACAAGAATGAAAGCTAAAACTAGTGTAGATAAAATAATAAATTTTATCAAAAATGAACTTTTTTTATTTGTCATGATATTCTCCTGTTAAGCTTTCTAAGAATGCAACTATATTGTCAACTGTTTCTTGATCTAAAAATTTTCCTAGTTGATAGTAAGCCATAAACTGAACACAAGCATCTAAAGTAGGTATAGATCCATCATGAAAATAAGGTGCGGTTTTGGCTATATTTCTAAGACTAGGAACTTTAAATACCATTTTATCAGCTTCTCTTTTTGTGATTTCATAGCGCCCTAAATCTTCTTGGTTTGGGTATTCTTCAAAAATACCGATTTTTTGAAACATATTCCCACCTATATTTTGACCTTGATGACAAGAGATGCAGCCATTAGCTTTAAAATCTTCGTAACCTTTTTTAGCTTGAGCTGAAATAGCATTTTGATCCCCGCTAAGATAGCGATCAAAAGGAGAATTTGGGGTGATCAAGGTTTTTTCAAATTCGGCGATTGCAAGAGCTATGTTTTCTACCGTAACTTCTCCATAAAGTTTTTTAAAAGTTTTTACATAATTTTCATTTGAATTAACTTTTTGTAAAAGAAGTTCAGGACTTAGCCCCATTTCTTTTGGATTGAAAAAAGGTCCCATAGCTTGTTCTGTTAAATCTTTAGCTCTGCCATTCCAAAATTGCACAAAATTAAACACAGAATTAAAGGTTGTAGGAGTGTTAAAGGGTTTATCGAGTTGATTATCAACTCCTATTGAAAATTCAAGCCCATCAACACCGTGTTGATCAAGCCTATGGCAAGTATTGCATGAAACTTTTCCATCTTTAGATAAACTTTTATCCATATAAAGACTTTTTCCAAGTTTAGCTTTTTCTTTATCATAAGAGATGGAATTTGGAATAGGGGTTATCATATCTACTGCAAAGACTATATTTGCATAAGATAAACATAAAATCATTATTATTTTTTTCATGATAAATTTCTGCCTTAATTTAAGTTTTTAAAATGCCATTATAGTATAATTTTAGTAAATTATTTAATAATTGATATTTTTTATTTTATTACAAAGTTCTCCTAAATTTTCTATTACACAGCGTACTTTATCTCCTGATTTTAAAAAAGTAGGTGGATTTAACCCCATACCTACTCCACTAGGAGTTCCCATAGATATAATACTTCCAGCTTTTAAAAGCATGCCTGCACTAAGTTCTTCTAAGACATAAGCAATATCAAAAATAAACAATTGAGTGTTAGAGTTTTGGCGTAGTTCATCATTGACATAGCTTTGAAGTTGGAGTTTAGGAGGATAAGAAATTTCATCTACGCTTGTGATATAAGGTCCCATTATAGTGCCACCTTCAAGACTTTTTGCTCGGTAGAATTGTTTGTGGCGTTTTTGAAGTTCGCGAGCTGAAATTTCATTGATAATAGTATAGCCAAAGATATAATCTTTTGCATCTTTAGCTTTGATTTTATAAGCATCTTTACTTAAAATAAATGCAAGCTCACATTCATAATCAAGCTGAGAAGTTACATCTGCATGTAAAGGTATATCGCCAAAAGGTGGCGTAGCTTGATTGCAGCGTTTTCCAAAATATACAGGATATTCTCTTTCTTCAAATTTTTCACCCTTAAATTTGGCAGATTCTTTGGCATGATCTAAAAAATTAATCCCAAGACATATAATATCTTGGCGAGGTTCTATAATAGGGGCTAGATAATTTTCTTGTGGAATTTCATAGGCTATTTTAGAATCCAAGTCTGTAAGCTTGTGTTTAAATTTATCAAAATGGATAATAAATTCATTCATATCGTTAGTTTCAATGCCAAGATCATCAAAACTTACAATTTTTCCACTAGAATTTAGCACTCCTAGACCTGGTTTTTGACCCTGTATAAAATTAACAAATTTCATTTGGAAAATCTCGCTTTTTTATTTAATTATACTTAAAGTTTTAGCAAGAATTATTTTTTTGTTTTAAAATTTGGTAAAAAAGTGATTGATTGTAGCGTAGTGAAACATCATTTTATTTTATGGAATTGTTGAAAATTTCTTTTATGTTTATTTTTGAGTTGATATCAAAATTTTGATTTTTATATTGAAATTTCAAACGATAAGAATGCAAACACAAACGCAAGGCACCTGTAAGTTTTAAGCGTTCTTTAGGATTTAATTTTTCATCTAAAATACTTTCGATTTGTTCTTTGCTAAGCCCATAAAGTGGATCGCCTAAAATGGTATGATTTTTATAGTGTAAATGCACTCTTATTTGATGTTGTCTGCCTGTTAAGGGTTTACAAAGTAAAAGAGTAGCGTTGATTTTAGGAAAGTATTCTAAAATTTCAAATTCAGTGATAGCTTGTTTTCCTTCTTTGCAAATTTGCATTCTTGTTTTTACATCATCGTAGTTTTTAGTTAAATTTATAGCTTTATCAACTATAAAATTTTCTTCTATTTTTCCATGAGCTAGAGCAAGGTATTCTTTTTGAACTAGTTTTTTTTCAAACAAGCTTTTAAGATCAATTTGAGCTTTTTTATTTTTGGCTATAAGTATAAGTCCGCTCGTTTCTTTATCGAGCCTGTGTGCTACGCAAGCTTCTTTTCCCCAAAGATGCCAAATTTCATCACTAAGACTGTATTTGCAATGTCTACCATTTGGATGGCTTAAGATCCCACTTTCTTTTTCAAGTATGGCAAAGTCTTCATTTTCAAAGACAATTTCTACTCCTTTGGGATTGTTTTCATAGACTATAAGCTCTACTAAACCATTTAAAATTTTATTCTTTTCTTCTACTAAAATTCCATCACAAAAAAGTCTTTTTTTGTCTATGAGTTTTTGTGCTTCATTTATGCTAATTTTTAAATTTTCCATAAGGACTTGAAACGCCTTTTTTCCATTGTTTGAGAGTTTTATTTTTATGTAGGCCATTTAATAACTTTCTTAGGATAATTTGATATAATTTCTGTTTTTTAAAATATAAAATTATAGCTAAAAAGGTTTCAAAGATGGTTGAAAGATATAGCAGAGAAATCATGGCTAAAAAATGGGACATGCAAGCAAAATACGATGCGTGGTTAAAAGTAGAATTAGCCGCTGTAAAAGCTTGGAATAAACTCGGTCTCATTAATGACACAGACTGCGAAAAAATTCTTAAAAATGCAAAATTTGATATTGCAAGAATAGATGAAATAGAAAAAACCACAAAACATGATGTTATAGCTTTTCTTACAAGTGTAAGTGAAAGTTTGGGAGAAGAGAGTCGTTTTGTGCATTATGCAATGACAAGTTCTGATTGTATAGATACGGCTGTTGCTTTACAGATAAAAGAGAGTTTGGAGCTTATTTTAGAAGATGTTTCTTTGCTTTTAGAAGCGATTAAAAAGCGTGCTTTGGAGCATAAAAACACCTTAATGGTAGGAAGAAGTCATGGAATTCATGGAGAACCTATGACTTTTGGTTTGGTGTTAGCTATTTGGTATGATGAAATTTCGCATGCAAAAGAGCTTTTAGAACATGCAAAAGAAGTGATAAGCTATGGAAAAATCAGCGGTGCAATGGGAAATTTTGCTCATGCTCCTTTGGAATTTGAAGAAGAAGTTTGTAAAAATTTAGGTCTTAAAGCTGCCCCTGTTTCAAATCAAGTGATCCAAAGAGATCGTTATGCTCAGGTTATTTCTGCTATTGCGATTTTAGCTTCAAGTTGTGAGCAAATCGCTGTAGCCATAAGACATTTTCAAAGAACTGAAGTTTATGAGGCTGAAGAGTATTTTAGTGTAGGACAAAAAGGAAGTTCAGCTATGCCACATAAAAGAAATCCTGTTTTAAGTGAAAATATCACAGGACTTTGTCGTGTGCTTAGATCTTTTGTAACTCCAGCTTTGGAAAATGTTGCACTTTGGCATGAAAGAGATATATCTCATTCTAGTGTTGAAAGATTTATTTTGCCTGATGCTTTTATCACGGCTGATTTTATGCTTATGCGTCTTACAAATTTGATTGATAAGCTTTTGGTTTATCCTGAAAATATGATGAAAAATTTAAATCTTACAGGCGGGCTTGTATTTTCAGGGAGGGTGCTTTTAGAACTTCCATTTAAAGGCATTAGCCGTGAAGAAGCTTATAAAATAGTTCAAAGAAACGCTATGAAAGTTTGGGCAGATTTGCAAAATGGCAAGGCTGCTATCAATGAAAAAAATGAAAGTTTGTTTTTGTTAGCGCTTTTAAGCGATGAAGATTTAAGAAAAAGTTTGAGCGAAGAGGATGTAAGAAAATGTTTCGATTATAACTACTATACAAAAAATGTTGATGCAATTTTTAAAAGAACATTTAAATAAAAAGCAAGGAAGGCAATGAAAGTTATTAAAAGAAATGGTCGTACAGAAGAATTGGATGTTTCTAAGATCAAAAAATGCACCTCTGATGCTGTAAAAGATTTAGAAGGTGTGAATTTAAGCGAACTTGAACTTGATGCAAAGATTCAATTTCGTGATGGAATTTCAACTGAAGAGATTCAAAAAACTTTAATTAAAACTGCAGTAGATAAGATAGATATTGATTGTCCAAATTGGACCTTTGTTGCAGCTAGACTTTTTTTATTTGATTTATATAAAAAAGTTAATGGTATGAATCGCTATAATCATTTGCGTGAGTATTTTCAAAAGGGTGAAAAAGAAGGAAGAATTTTACTTGGTCTTAAAGAAAAATATGATTTAGATGATTTAAATGCTTATATTAAACCTGAACGCGATATGCAATTTACTTATCTTGGTATTAAAACTTTATATGATAGATACTTGATTAAAGATAGTAAAGGTATGCCTATAGAACTTCCTCAACAAATGTTTATGGCCATTGCGATGTTTTTAGCGCAGAATGAATTTAATCCTCAAGAATGGGCGAAGAAATTTTACGATCTTATTTCTAAATTTGAACTCATGCTTGCAACTCCGACTTTATCTAATGCAAGAACAACGCGCCATCAGCTTAGTTCTTGTTATATAGGATCAACCCCTGATAATATTGAAGGTATTTTTGATTCTTACCAAGAAATGGCTTTGCTTTCTAAATTTGGTGGTGGTATAGGTTGGGATTGGTCTAAAGTGCGTGCTATGGGTGGAAGCATAGATGGGCATAAAAATGCCGCAGGAGGGATTATACCTTTCTTGAAAATTACCAACGATATTGCTGTGGCAGTAGATCAACTAGGAACCAGAAAAGGAGCTATAGCCGTTTATATAGAACCTTGGCACATGGATATAAGTGATTTTATCGATTTGCGTAAAAATTCAGGTGAAGAAAGACGCCGTGCTCATGAACTTTTCCCTGCTTTATGGATCAATGATCTTTTTATGAAAAGAGTAAGAGCTAATGATAAATGGACTCTTTTTGATCCTGCAGATACAGCGGATTTGTGTGATTTATATGGCGAGGCTTTTGAAAAACGCTATGAAGAATATGAAAAAGATGAAAGCATTACCAAAGAAATCGTAGAAGCTAAAGAGCTTTGGAAGAAAATTTTGCTAAATTATTTTGAAACAGGCTTGCCATTTTTATGTTTTAAGGATAGTGCTAATAGAGCAAATCCAAATGCTCATGTAGGAATTATTAGAAGTTCAAATTTATGTACTGAAATTTTTCAAAATACCGAGCCAAATTATTATCAAATTAAAGTAGTTTTTGAAAATGGAGATGAGCTTCATTTTGATGAAGAGCAAAAGGTTGTGATCGATGGGGGATATGAAAAACCAGCCAAAAAAATATCAACTTTAGATAGCATTGATGGTAATAAAGTTTATATAGTGGAAAAATATAAAAATGATGGAAAAACAGCCGTTTGTAATCTAGCAAGTATAAATCTTAGCAAAGTATATACTAAAGAAGATATAGAGCGTGTTGTTCCAACAGCTATTCGTATGCTTGATAATGTAATTGATTTAAATTTTTATCCTCATAGAAAAGTAAAAGATACAAATTTAAAATCTCGTGCCATAGGTCTTGGAGTTATGGGCGAGGCACAAATGCTTGCTGAGGCTAAGATTCATTGGGGAAGCGATGAGCATTTAAATAAAATCGATGAGATTATGGAGCAAATTAGCTTTGAGGCTATTAATGCGAGTTCAAATTTAGCTCTTGAAAAAGGTTCTTATGAAGATTTTGAAGGATCAAATTGGAGCAAGGGGATTTTTCCTATTGATGTAGCAAGTCCTAAGGCTAAAGCTTTAACTTTAAGAGAGGGCTTATTTGATCAAAGTGAATGCGACTGGGTTAAACTTAGAGAAAAAGTTAAAAAAGATGGTATGAGAAATGGTTATTTGATGGCCATTGCACCTACTTCTTCTATTTCTATCTTGGTGGGTACTACGCAGACTATAGAACCTGTTTACAAAAGAAAGTGGTTTGAACAAAATTTAAGTGGTATGATACCTGTTGTTGTGCCAAATTTAAGCCTTGATACTTGGCAATACTATACTCCAGCCTACGAACTTGATCAAAAAATTCTTGTAAAGGCTGCTGCTGTGCGTGGTAAATGGATCGATCAAGGGCAGAGTTTAAATATCTTTTTATCGCTTGATAAAGCAAGTGGGGGATATTTAAATGAAATTTATCAACTCGCTTGGGAGCTTGGAGTAAAATCTACTTATTATCTAAGAAGCGAAAGCCCTGATAGTGAAAAAGTCAATGTTGCAGATCGTAGCATAGAATGTGAAGGTTGCCAATAAATACTAAAACCCAATGAAAAGCATTGGGTTTTAAAAGATTAAGAATTGTAAATTTCTTTATCTAGAGCTTTGAGATTTTTTGCGGTACAAAGTGCCGAAGTCATAGCTCCTGAGACATTGCTTGCTGTTCTTGCCATATCTATAATAGGATCTATGGCTAAAATCAAACTTAGCATGACAAAGTTATTACCAAATCCAATCCCTGCTAGCATAATAGAAGCCGCCATAGTTGCGCTTCCAGGTACCCCAGCTATACCCAAGGATCCAATAACAGCTACCAAAACTATCATTAAAGCAAATGTAAAATCAATATGTGTATGTGTAGCAAAAGCTACAAAAACTGCCGCTAAAGCTGGAAAATATCCTGCACAACCATTAAGTCCTGTTGTTGTGCCTATAGATGCTACAAAATTAGCTATAGCTGAATTAACTCCAAATTTATTTTGCAAAGTTGAAGTAGTCATAGGCAAAGTGCCCAAAGAAGATCTTGAGCTAAATGCAAATAACCATACAGGAAATGCTTTTTTTGCATATTTTATAGGGTTTAGCCCTTGTGAAGCAAGAAGTAAAAAATGCACCCCGAACATTATTAACATAGCTATATAAATAAGCATTATAAAAAGTCCAGCTGTTTTGATAGCTTCAAAACCATTGCTTAAAAGCACATTAGCCATCATACAAACTACAGCATAAGGCATAAATCTAATGACTGTAGCAGTCATGTTCATCATAATATTATAAAAGGTTAGGATAAAATTATGAAAACTTTTAAAGGCTTGTTCATACTCTTCTTTTTTAGAAATTTTTTTAGCACTAATTCCTATAAAAAAAGAAAAAATGACAATAGCTATAATATTTTCTTTATTAATAGCTGCAATGATGTTGCTAGGTATTAGCCCTAGTATAATATTTGAAAAAGTTTGAATTTCGCGAATTTGTTTATTTCCTTCATGTATAGCAAAATTACTTCCTAAATCAAAACTATAACCTAAAAATATACCCAAGGTTGCAGCTATGGCTGTGCTAAAGAGTATCCAAAAAAGACTTATTCCAAGCAAGGAGGATATTTTGATATTTTTATCAATTTCTATAATTACTTTTATAATGCAAATGCTTACAAGAGGAACAACCAGCATTTTTATAAAAGCTACAAAAACAGAACTTACAAATGCAAACCAATGTTTTGTTTCGCTATACCAAAGAATATTACTTGCTTCTTTAGCATCTGGAAAATTTGCCAAATATTGCAAAGCAAAACCAAACCCCAAACCCATTAAAAGCGCAAATAGCATGCGAAGAGAAAAATTGATTTTTATATCCCGCATTTTTTTTAATGCGTAAAAAATAACACAAAGCATAGCAAGAGTAGTTATAGTATGAGCTTGTGAAAGCATTAGAAAATCTTGAAAAAATTGTTTATCCATAAAAAGTCCTTATAAGAAACTATAATCAAGCACAAGGTATATGAAAATATACTTGCGTAAAGCTTGATTTTATAAATGGTAGCATAAAAATATTTTAAATAAGATAAAATTAGTATGATTTATTCTATATCTTTATGTAGGCAATGTTCAAATATAAATTTGTGTTCTTGTGGTAAGGCTTCAAATAAAGCATTTGCTAAATTTCTAATCTCCCAAAGAGCTGATTTTGAACTACGCAAAGATATAAAATTTTGTAAACTTCTTGCATTAATCGTTAGTGTAAGTTCGGTTTTATAGCTTTCTGGTAAGCAATATTTGGCTATATCTAGACTAATGCTTTTTTGTAAAATGGTGCGTAAATTTTCTAAGGCTTTAATGCTTGCGTTATCAACCTCTTCATTGCCACAAAGCACAAGATAACGGCTTGCATTTTCAAAATCTCCTATTTTAAATTCAGCTTCATTGCGAAGTTCTTTTAAGGTATAACGCGTGCTTTTTACACTAGGACTAGTGTGACGGTGTCTTGCAACTTCTTGTAAGCAAGCTCTTGAAATTCCTTGTATATAAAAAGTATAGTTTAGATGTTCTAAGGTTGAAGCGTGTTTGAATTTATTACCCACGCGATCGATAAGTTCTTTATCTTTTTCGCCACCGCAATCGCCTTTTTCAAAGCTTTGCCAACAAGTTCTTGTTGCATGAGAACAAACAGATAATGGAGTGTGAAAAAGTAAAGTGATTTGCATGCTTATTCCTTTTTTGATAAAAATATTTTTTGTAATTCTTGCATTTTTTACTTAAAATTCTAATGAAATAAAAAGTTTTATCAAGCTATAATTAGATAAAAAAATAAGGCTTATTATCAATGAAACAAACAAAATATATTTTTGTAACAGGTGGAGTTTTAAGTTCTTTGGGTAAAGGGATAGCCGCTGCTTCTATCGCAACACTTTTAAAAAATTCAGGGCTTAAAGTGAGTATTTTAAAAGCTGATCCTTATATCAATGTTGATCCAGGCACTATGAGTCCTTTTGAGCATGGAGAGGTTTTTGTAACTGATGATGGAGCAGAAACGGATCTTGATTTGGGGCATTATGAGCGTTTTTTGGATGAGAGTTTATCTCAAGATAATAACTTCACTACAGGACGGGTTTATCAAAGTGTGATTGAAAAAGAAAGGCGTGGAGAATATCTTGGCAAAACCATTCAAGTTATCCCTCATATAGTAGGAGAAATCAAAGATCGCATTAAAAAAGCAGGAGAAGGCAAAGATATACTTATCGTTGAAATAGGCGGAACTGTTGGGGATATAGAAGGCTTGCCTTTTTTAGAAGCTATTCGTGCTTTGCGTTTGGAAGTGGGTAAAAATAATGCTATGAATATTCATCTTACTCTAGTACCTTTTATTAAGGCTGCAGGGGAATTAAAAACAAAGCCAACTCAACATAGTGTAGGCGAGTTAAGACGCATAGGCATTAGTCCTGATATGATTATTTGTCGTAGTGAAAAAGCTCTTGATAGAGATTTAAAAGATAAAATTGCTATTTCTTGCGGGGTAGAAAAAAATTGCGTGATAGAAAGTGTTGATGCGGCTAGTATTTATCAAATTCCACTTAATTTTTTAAAGCAAGATATTTTAAGCCCTATTGCTGAAATTTTGGATTTGAAAAATTTAAAACCTAATATGGAAAATTGGGACTCTTTGGTAAAAAGAGTTATAGCTCCAAGCAATGAAGTTAAAATCGCTTTTGTAGGCAAATATGTGGATTTAAAAGAAAGTTATAAAAGCCTTACTGAAGCTATTATACATGCAGGTGCAGCCCTAGATACTAAAGTGGAGTTAAAATGGGTAGATAGTGAAAAACTTGAAAATATGGAAAGTTCTGAAGTATTTAAAGATGTGAGTGGAATTTTGGTTGCTGGGGGATTTGGATATCGTGGTGTAGAAGGTAAGATAAAAGCCATTCAATACGCAAGAGAAAATAAAATTCCTTTTTTAGGAATTTGTTTAGGTATGCAGCTTGCTTTGGTGGAATTTGCCAGAAATGTATTAAAACTTAAAGATGTAAATTCAAGTGAATTTAATGAAAAATGCCAAAATCCTGTGGTTTATTTGATTGATGAATTTATGGATACAAATGGAGAAAAACAAATTCGTACTGCAAAAACTCCTTTAGGTGGAACTATGCGTTTAGGGGCTTATAAATGTGATATCAAGGAAAAATCCCTTTTGGCTAAGGTTTATAATGAAGTAAAGAGTGTAAAAGAACGCCATCGTCATCGCTATGAAGCAAATCCAAAATATAGAGCAGATTTTGAAAAATACGGTTTGATTGTAAGTGGTGAAAGCAAAGGATTGATTGAAGCAGTTGAGCTTAACTGTCATCCTTTTTTCTTGGCTGTGCAGTTTCATCCAGAATTTACATCAAGACTTGAGCATGTTAATCCTGTGATTTGCAGTTTTATCAAGGCAGCTATAAACTATGAAGATAATTAATAAAAATGAAATTAAAAAAATTTTGGCTTCACGCTTTGAAAAAGATTTGCATACCAAACTTTGTGATCTGCCTTTGCCATGCTGTTTAAAGGATGCATATAAAGCAGCTAATCGCATCAAAGAAGCTGTAGAAAAAAATGAGAAAGTCGCTATAGTAGGAGATTATGATGTTGATGGAATCATTTCTTGTGTTATTATGGCAGAATTTTTCGATGATATAGGTTTTGATTATATTATAAGAATTCCGAATCGTTTTAAAGATGGATATGGATTAAATGCTGAGATCATCAACGAACTTGATGTAAATTTAATAATAACAGTAGATAATGGAATAGCTGCTCTTGAAGCAGCCAAACTCTGTAAAGAAAAAAATATAGATTTGATTATCACTGATCATCATATGCCTCAAGATGTTTTACCTGATGCTTTTGCCATTATCAATCCAAAGCAAAAAGATTGTGATTTTCCAGAAATTGAAATTTGTGGAGCTCAAGTCGCATGGTATTTGATAGCGGCTTTAAAAGAGGTGTGCAAGCTTAAATATGACATGTGTAAATTTTTAGAACTTTTGGCGATTGCAATTGTTGCAGATATGATGGAACTTAGAGATTTAAATCGTGCTTTAGTAAGGCGTGGCATAGATCATATTAACAAATCTAAAAGGGCTGCTTTTAGGGCTATTAAGCATTATTATCAAAAGGATAAATTTGCTCTTGATAATATAGGATTTTTAATTGCTCCGCTTATAAATAGTGCTGGAAGAATGGATGATGCAAGTATTTCTTATGAATTTTTACACACTAAAGATTTTAATAAAGCTTTAGAATATCTAGAGCAAATTGTTAGTTTTAATGAAAGTCGTAAAGATGAAGAAAAACAGCTTTTTGAAGATAGTTTAAATCAAATCGATGAAAACGATTCTTGTATTGTTGTATCGGGTTTAAATTGGCATGAAGGTGTTTTAGGGATTGTGGCAAGTCGTTTAGCTAAACATTTTAATAAACCTGCTTTTGTATTTTCTCAAAATGAAGAACACTTAAAAGGCAGCGCAAGAAGTGTTGGCAAGATTGATATTTTAGCTTTAATTTCCAAGACAAATTCTATATTAAGCAATTATGGTGGTCATAAAGGTGCTGCTGGAATCAGTTTAAACTCTGAAAATTTTGAACAATTTAAAAATAAAATCAAAAAAGAATGTTCGCAAATTTCTGAAAGTGAATTTTTGGATACAGATGAAATTTTAGGAATCTTAGAACCTAGCGAAATTGATTTTGAAATGCTTGAAATTTTAGAATCTTTTGAACCTTTTGGACATAAAAATCCACGACCTTTTTTTGTTTTAGAAAATCTTTGTGTAAAAAATAAAAAACTTCTAGGTAAAGATGAAAAACACTTAAAGCTTGTTTTAACTAAGGAAAATAAAACCATAGAAGCTTTATTTTTTAATTTTGATAAAGAGCCAGAATTGAATCAAAATATTTCTTTGCTTGGAAGTATTTCTAAGAATGAATTTAGGGGAATGGTAACTCCACAGTTTGTTGTTAAAGAGATTTTATAAAAATTTTTACTTATAATTTGCATTAATAACATTAAAAAATTAATATACAAGAGATTAAAAAATTATTTATATGTTGTCTTTTTATAGGAGTATGTATGAAAAAAGCTAAATCAAGGATTGCTATTTTAGGAACAGGCGGAACGATAGCAGGCTTCATTGATAGCACTATTGCTACAACAGGATATACGGCCGGAGCCATTGATATAGATGTATTAATTAAAGCAGTTCCGCAAATTAGAGATTTAGCAGATATTAGTTGGGAGCAAATAGCAAATATTGATAGTTCAAATATGTGTGATGAAATTTGGTTAAGGCTTGCTAAAAAAATTGCTAAGCTTTTTGCTGAGGGGATAGACGGTGTGGTGATAACTCATGGTACTGATACTATGGAAGAAACTGCTTATTTTTTAAATTTAACCATTAAAAGTGATAAGCCCGTAGTTCTAGTTGGCGCTATGCGTCCATCAACTGCTATAAGTGCGGATGGTCCGAAAAATCTTTATAATGCAGTGGCATTAGTTGCCAATAAAGAAGCTAAGAATAAGGGTGTTATGGTAGCTATAAATGATAAAATTTTAAGCGCTAGAGGCGTAGTAAAAACTCATAGTTTAAATGTTGATGCTTTCTCTTCTCCTGATTTTGGGGATTTGGGTTATATAGTAGATGGTAAAGTCTTTTTCTATAATAATGTTACTAAAGCTCACACAAAAAACGCTCCTTTTGATGTAAGCAAACTCACAAGTTTGCCAAAAGTAGATATTCTTTATAGCTATTCAAATGATGGTAGTGGTGTCGCTGCAAAAGCTTTATTTGAACATGGAACTAAGGGCATAGTTGTTGCAGGAAGTGGAGCAGGAAGTATACACAAAAATCAAAAAGATGTTTTAAAAGAGCTTTTAAAAAAAGGGCTTAAGGTTGTTGTAAGTTCAAGGGTTGTAGCAGGTTGTGTTGCTGTGAGTGATTCAGATGAAAAATTAGGTTTTATTAGTGCTGAAGATTTAAATCCTCAAAAAGCAAGAGTTTTGCTTATATTAGCACTTACAAAAACAAGTGATCCTAAAAAAATTCAAGAGTATTTTTTAAAATATTAAAATTTTTTAAATATTTCTAAACTTAGGGAACTTATCTTCCCTAAGTCAAGCCTTTCAATCCTATTAATAGTATATTATATCTTGTATTTTTTATTATCATTTAACCCCCCCCCATTTTTAAACC